>NZ_JBQFQX010000015.1:0-93230 GCF_056537105.1 Ruegeria sp. CH11 | reverse complement strand
ACAACCTAGACTGACGGGATGAAGGGAAGGCGGAAGCCTATTGAGTCCGCATCCTGAACGCGCCCAAACGGCGACTTCTTCAACACTATCCCCGCACAGCAACCATTCTTCAAGCCTTCCAGTACCACTTCGCAGAAGGTGACAGAATTGTCCGCGATCCAGAATACGCTCAACAAACGAACTGTATTCAAATCTCGAGTAAGAATCCTCGAAAGGCCTCCACCACACGCGCATAAACATCACGTTTGAAGGGCACGATCTCTTCGATCAGCCGGTTCGGCTCCTGCCACTTCCAATGTGTAAATTCGGGATGGTCCGTTTCAATATTGATCTGGTCGTCGCGGCCGGTGAACCGCAGCAGATACCATTTCTGTTCCTGCCCGCGATAGCGGCCTTTCCAGATTTTGGGTACGATATCGTGGGGCAGATCGTAGGGCAGCCAACCGTCGGTTTCGGCCACGACCTCGACCAGATCGGCGGTAACGCCTGTTTCCTCCCACAGTTCTCGCAGGGCTGCATCGCGCGGGTCTTCGCCCTTGTCCACGCCGCCTTGGGGCATCTGCCAGGCATCCTTGTGGCGGTCGTTGCGCTGGCCCACAAATATCTTCCCGTCGGCATTCATCAACATCAGCCCAACGCAGGGGCGGTAGGGCAGTTTGGCAATTTCTTCGGGGGTCATGTTCGGCCTCGTGCAAGTGGGGTGGCACGTCTCTACCAAGCCCAAGGCCCGGCGCAAAGAGTTTGACGTTAGGTTTCGCGTGACAACGTTGACGCGAAGGTCAATCTAAGCGGCAAATACGCGAGGGAGAGTTCGTCATGACTGCGTACCCAAACATGCTGGCCCCGCTGGATCTGGGCTTTACCACGCTGAAGAACCGCGTGCTGATGGGCTCGATGCATACAGGCCTTGAGGAAACCGGCGACTGGAACCGGGTGGCCGAGTTTTATGCGGATCGGGCGCGCGGGGGTGTGGCACTGATGGTCACGGGCGGCATTGGTCCGAACCTCGAAGGTTCAGTTCTGCCCGGCGCGTCGATGATGACCAACGAACAAGAGGTCGCGAACCACTCCATCGTCACGCGGCGCGTGCACGAAGCAGGTGGCAAGATCGCCATGCAGATCCTGCACGCGGGTCGATATGCCTATGGTCCCAAATGCGTTGCGCCCAGCCCGGTGAAGTCTCCGATTTCGCCGTTCCCGCCGCATGAGCTGGACGAAGAAGGCATCGAAAAGCAGATCAGCGACATCGTCAACGCCGCGGTGCTGGCGCAGCAGGCCGGTTATGACGGGGTCGAGATCATGGGGTCCGAGGGGTATTTCCTCAATCAGTTCCTGGTGACCCACACGAACAAACGCGCCGACCGTTGGGGCGGGTCGTATGAGAACCGGATGCGATTGCCGATCGAGGTGGTACGCCGCACACGTCAGGCGGTCGGCACCAACTTCATCATCATCTACCGCCTATCGATGATTGACCTGATCCCCAATGGCTCGACCCATGACGAGGTTGTGCAACTGGCGCAGCGGATCGAACAGGCCGGGGCTACGATCATCAACACCGGCATTGGATGGCACGAAGCCCGTATTCCGACCATCGCCACGAGCGTACCGCGTGCGGCATTCGCGTGGGTGACGAAAAAGCTGATGGGCAAGGTTGGAATCCCGTTGATCACGTCGAACCGGATCAACACGCCCGAAGTGGCCGAAGAGGTTCTGGCAACGGGCTGTGCCGATATGGTCTCACTGGCGCGACCGATGCTTGCAGATGCGGATTTCGTCAACAAGGCCATTGCCGGTCAGGGCGCACACATCGCACCCTGTATTGCCTGCAACCAGGCCTGTCTGGATCACACATTCGGCGGCAAACTGACCTCATGCCTTGTGAACCCGCGTGCCTGTCATGAAACAGAGTTGGTAATCGGCAAGGCCGAGACACCGAAGAGCGTCGCCATCGTCGGCGCTGGCCCCGCCGGTTTGTCCACCGCAATGACCGCAGCCCAGCGCGGCCACAACGTGACCCTTTTCGACCGCGCGCCAGAGGTCGGCGGCCAGTTGAACATGGCCAAACAGGTGCCGGGCAAAGAGGAGTTCTGGGGCCTCGTCGACTGGTATCGCACCATGATGTCCGATCTGGGCGTGCAGGTGGAACTCAACCGCGAGGTGAAGGCCGATGACCTGACCGGCTATGACGAGGTGATCATCGCCACCGGTGTTACCCCGCGCGACCCGCAAATTCCCGGGCAAGAACGCGACAATGTCCTCAGCTATGTCGATGTGTTGCGTGGCAAGGCTGCCGTGGGACAGTCCGTTGCCGTCATCGGCGCTGGTGGGATCGGTTTTGATGTGTCGGAATTCCTGCTGGAAGACGGTCACGGCGTCACCACCGACCTGCCCGCATGGATGAAGGAATGGGGCGTCACCGACCCGGCCGAGCACCGCTCGGGCCTGGCCCCCGAAGGCCCGCAACCTCAGGCCCCGGCGCGGCAGGTCACCTTGCTGCAACGCAAGGCGCAGCGGCACGGCAAGGGGCTGGGCAAAACAACCGGCTGGATTCACCGCGCGACGCTGAAGATGAAGAATGTCGAGTTTGTCGGCGGCGTGAACTATGAGCGGATCGATGACGACGGGTTGCATATCAGTTTTGGTGAAACGCGCGAAAACCCGCAGGTGGTGGCAGCGGATACGATTGTTCTGTGCGCAGGACAGGTATCTGATCGCAGCCTTGCCGACGACCTTATTAAACTGGGGATCGAACCGCACGTGATCGGCGGCGCCGACGTGGCCGCCGAGCTGGACGCAAAGCGCGCGATCAATCAGGGCACCCGGTTGGCGGCGGGGTTGTGATTGTTCTGGTCTCGCGCATGCTGGACCAGAACGACTGACCGTGATCAGTATGTCATTGTTGAGCAGACCATCACACTTGTTTGAGCCTTGAAGAAATCCTGTTCGAACGGGATTTCAACGCCAATTTCCTCAGGTCGGTTTTCCTTGCAAACGCGCACCATGTCGCGATCCATGTCTATGGTTCCCTTGAAGATTGAGTCGAACTTTCGCTCGGGCGCGGGCACCTCCCAGATGACTTTGTCATCGACAACAAGCTGAAAACCCGTTTGCTCACAGAGTCCACACGCCCCACGTAGGCTCGCCGGGCGATATTCAAATGTTCTGAATTCCACGATCTTTCCATTGATCAGACAGCTTACCGGGGAGTTGTTTAGACCATACAGCCCGAGAGGCCCCTCAGACGCCGGCGGGTTCTGATAGAATTGACCGCCCCCAACCTCTGTCCAGAAAATCCGGATAAATAAGTGTTCTTTGTGATAGTTGTCATCCAGTTGGTAGCAATGCGCCAGAACGATGGAGCCCCATTGGTCGGCCAGAACAATGGGTGCAAACATAACCTTCAGAACTGATGCCAACAGGGTTGTTCGGATTAAGACTGTCATTGCGTTGGCTTCAACTCTGATTGTTCACCTCACTCCACCGTAATCGTAATCACCTCAGACACAATCGGCGTTGCGTGCGGTACATGGCCCGCGTCGCCCAGCACCAGTTGCAGCGTGTGCTGGCCTGCGGGCAGGTCCAAAGTCACCTCGGTCTGGCCACCGCCGAAATGCATGTGGTTGTCATCTGCGGGCAGGCCATAGGCCAGTTCATCCGCGCCGTCCTCGCCCTGACCCAGCGGCGGGCGGTTGATCAGCAGGTGGTGATGGCCGGTGTTTTCCTTCTCGGTCCCGGCCGGGGCCACGCCCATACCGCTGAGACCAAAGACCACGGTAACAGGCGATTGCACGGTGTCGCCATCCGACAGGTTGACGAAATAGACCTATCCATCCGGGTCGGCGGGCGTTTCGCCCCCGGCCCATGCAAAAGTGGCGCTTAGGATCATTGCCAGGGGTGCCAGAATTGTTTTCATCATCTCCTCCTTGGTCACAAAAATGCCATTCTCACCATAACACGATTGCGGCGATCGCCTGAAACTTAAGCACTTTTGCAGCGCGGACCCCTGCCATTCCTGCCGATTTCGGCGTTTCCCAGTCGCAAACGATCCGATTCAAAACCCTGATATTATCCCATGTCTGCCCAGTTCTCGCCCAGATTGATCGCGAAAGTGAGACAACGAACAGAAGACCTGGGGAACGAGAATGGATCGACTGACCGAAATGGAGGCCTTTTCCAACGTGGTGGACCAGGGTGGCTTCACCGACGCGGCCAAGAAGATGGGCATCTCCAAATCGGCCGTGTCCAAGCACGTGTCGAGCCTTGAGGCACGACTGGGTGCACGGCTGCTGAACCGGACTACACGCCGGGTTTCACCAACCGAAATTGGCTTGGCCTATTATGACCGCGCGCGCCGCGTGCTGAACGATGCGGGCGAGGCCGACGCGCTTGTCACATCGATGCAGTCGGCGCCATCTGGCCTGCTGCGGATAAGCGTGGCCACGGATTTCGGGGTGAACCACCTGTCGCCGGTTCTGTCGGACTTTCTGTCCGCCTATCCCGAGATCACCGTGAATATGGTGCTGAACAACCGCTATGTGGAACTGATTTCCGAAGGGTTTGACGTGGCCGTGCGCATTGGCGAGTTGGAGGATAGCACCCTGCGCGCCCGCAAGCTGACCGAAACGGTCAAACGCATGGTCGCATCGCCGAAGTACATCGAACAGTTCGGTCATCCGCAAAAGATCGACGACCTGAACGAACACAAGCTGCTGCATTACTCGAGCCAGTCGTCCGGAAACGTCTGGCGACTGACAGCCCCTTCGGGTGAAAAACGTCAGGTTCGAACCGCTGGCTGGCTGAGCGTGAATGACGGGCAATCTCTGCTGAATGCCGCCATCTCGGGTCTCGGTATCGCCTATTTGCCCAGCTATCTTTATGCCGACGCGCTGAAAACCGGCGAAGTTGTGGACGCAATGCCGTCGCTGCCGGACGAGGTTCAGGGCGTCTTTGCGGTCTACCCGCCGGGGCGGTTCACTCAGCCCAAAGTACGCGCGTTCATTGATTTCCTTGTCGAGTCCTTTTCCGAAAAGGGACCGATGAACTGGTAATAAACTCCCTACGGTAAACTAACGGCCCGCGTTGAATTTCGCGGGCCTCTTTTTATGTGCGAAAGTTAAGCGTACAAAAAAGGCGCTGCGGAGTGTCGTTCGCCTCAAACAACCGCATTGAGCCCGCTGCGGAGGTTCAGGTAGGATCTGAAAAGGATGTGTTGGACCCCGCACGTAGGATTGCGGGTCGAAGGCACTTAAATCAATACACGGTCGTCTTGAAAAAGCTTGCAACATTAATTTGCCCTGTAATCCGAGTTAACGGCAAGTTGCAATTGATTGTCCACCCACATCCAATGTAACCACATCGCGGATTTTGGGGAAACAACATGACCGACCGACAAGGCGATCCGCGCCACCTTGAAACGCTTGATCGTGACCTGGATCGACTATCGAGTCTTGAACGGGCCACAAGTTATGTTGGACGGCCATTGGTCGGCCCCGGTATTTCGCTGGTTTTTGTCGTCCTGGCTGGGCTGGCGGCGATGTTGTTGTTTGGACAAACCAACAACTCAATGATTGTTGTCGTGGCAGCTTGTTTCGGCGCTTATATGGCGCTGAACATCGGTGCAAATGATGTTGCCAACAACATGGGTCCGGCGGTTGGCGCAAATGCACTGAGCATGGGTGGAGCCATTGCGATAGCGGCTGTATTCGAAAGTGCAGGGGCGCTTATTGCCGGTGGAGATGTGGTTTCAACTATCGCGAAGGGCATCACCGAGCCAGAAAGCATGGCCACAGCCGAAGTATTTATCTGGGCAATGATGGCAGCGCTCCTCTCTGCTGCGCTGTGGGTGAACCTGGCAACTTGGGTTGGTGCACCAGTATCCACAACCCATTCTGTCGTTGGCGGAGTGATGGGCGCGGGCATCGCTGCGGCCGGTTTTTCCGCGGTCAACTGGTCGACCATGAGTGCGATAGCAGCCAGTTGGGTGATATCACCTGTCCTTGGTGGCTTGATTGCCGCGCTATTCCTGGCACTGATCAAATCGCGGATCATCTATCAGGACGACAAAATTGCCGCGGCACGTAAATGGGTACCCGTGCTTGTTGGTATCATGGCCGGTGCGTTTGCAACTTATCTTGCTTTGAAGGGTCTAAAGAAGATCATCAAGATTGACCTGCCAACCGCACTTCTGATCGGTGTTGTTGTCGGTGGCATCATCTGGGCGGCAATGGTGCCTGTCATTCGCAAGCAATCACAAGGTCTGGAGAATCGTAACAAGTCTTTGAAAGTCCTATTTGGGATTCCCTTGATTGTTTCTGCGGCTTTGCTGAGTTTTGCGCATGGTGCAAACGACGTAGCCAACGCAGTAGGCCCTCTTGCAGCGATCGTGCAGGCCTCAAAGTCCGGCAACTTTACCGACGCTATTACCATCCCCGTTTGGGTGATGGTTATCGGCGCATTCGGTATATCGTTCGGCTTGTTCCTATTTGGTCCGAAACTCATTCGAATGGTTGGCAGCCAGATTACGAAGCTGAACCCAATGCGTGCTTATTGTGTGGCTCTATCAGCAGCGATCACGGTCATCATAGCAAGTTGGCTAGGCTTACCCGTAAGCTCGACCCATATTGCTGTAGGCGGTGTTTTTGGCGTCGGATTTTTCCGTGAATGGGACGCCGAGCGCCGTATTCGAAAGGCTCGAATTGCCATGCCATCTCGCCCTGTCTATGCCCCTGAAGAACGGCGCCGTCGCAAACTCGTTCGCCGGTCTCACTTTATGACCATCATTGCGGCATGGGTGGTAACGGTGCCTGCAGCGGCCATTCTCTCAGCACTTATCTTCTTTGTGATTACCTTTGGAATGGGGCTTGTTTAGAAAGCACTGTGACTGAGCGCCTTTCGCCGCGGTGTTGATCGAACGCAGAAACTTAAGCTTAGTGCGGCTCCGCACGATCGAATAAAGGGGTGAGACAATGACTGCACGAAAGTGCGTTTCGCCCGCAAGGAAGTCGCGAAAGAATTTATGGCGAATGAGGGTGGCCTTGCCGCAATAAATGGCTGCTTTCGATGACTTAACGGTCTCAAGGTCCGACCGAGCATTTCGAAGGGCGCATCACTGCATCCAAGAGGTTGAGCCTTTTTGTCCGCCTCACCAGTCGCTCCTGAATGTGAGCGGTCCAAGAAATTTGGGGAAGCGATCCGCTACCCTTCCTTTGAAAGGCGGTATCAGGGTCAGTTGACCAGCAGAACGGCCTCAACCCTACGGTTGGTATCGCGGCCCTCGGGGGTCGCGTTCGACGTGATCGGCGCCAGGTATCCAACGCCTTGCGCCTCAATGCGATCGGCGGCGATTTCGTGTGCATCGATCAGTCGGGTCCGAACCGCCTGCGCCCGTTTCGTGCTGACCGCAGTATTGGCCTGAAGGTTACCGGTATCATCCGTGTGCCCAACCAGAGCCAGTCTGACCTGCGGATTTTCGGCCAGGTAACCTGCGAGGAGTTTCAGCGACGCAAATGGCCCCGGACCAAGCGCCACTTCGCCGGTTGAAAAGTGCAGATCGTCCAGGATCACATGTCCGTCGCGTTGCAACACCCGCAAAACGTCGCCCGGATCGCTGACCGCGTCCTCAACCACCAAAGGCGGCGGCGCGGACGCGGCAACCGGACTCACCCGGATCAGCTGAATGAAACCATCAGGCGGGTTGCGGCTGATCAACAGGCTCAGCACATCCTCGCCGCGTGTGGCGGACAGAAACCGATAGTCCTGAATGGCCACATACATATCGGGGGTCGGAACCACCTCGGTCCCGAAGCGGAAATCAAACCCGCCGCAGGCACGCGCCTCGCATTCGAACAGAATGTCATAACCCTGCGCCTCAAGTTGGTTGCGCAACGGGGCGAGGATTTGCAGCGTCGTGCTGGACCCGGATTGCAATCGCCAAGTCGAACGCTCGACCCGACCTTCGACGGTGCGGGCTGGCACCGCATCGTCGGAATAAACACCCGTCGGCAGGTCATAGCTGTCCAGCGGGCTGATCCGCTCGCTGATCTGGCGCGCGTTGTTTGGTAGGCTCAGGTCTTGCCCAATAGCCGCTTGGGCCAGCAGGACGAGGCAGAGCGACAGCGGCCGGATCATCGGAATTGCGCGTGGTATTCGGGGTTCGGCACCATACCCGTTGCGCTGGCCACCCGGTTGGTCATGTTGAAGAACCCGACCACATTGGCGATATCCCAGATGTCGCGGCCAGAGAAACCCGCATCCCGCAGTCTTTGACGATCAGAGTCCTCGATCTCGGCACTGCCCGTTGTCATTTTGGCGGCAAAGTCCAGCATGGCACGCTGCCGCACGTCCAGGGGTGCAACGCGATAGTTCATCACCAGCATCTCACCCAATTGCGGATCACCCGACAATTGCCTGACCGCGGCGCCGTGGGCAACCAGACAATAGTAGCACTTGTTGATCGATGACACGACCACCGCAATCATCTCGCGTTCCAGTTTCGACAGCCCGCTGTCGGCCAGCATCAGGTCGTTATACATCGTGGTGAAAGCGTTCAGCTTGTCGATGTCGAAGGCGTAGGCCTTCAGCACATTTGGAACCATGCCCAGTTTCTCGACACAGATGTCGAAATATTTCTGTGTCTCAGGCGGCAACGGATCCACCATGTGCAAATTCAGCGCGGTGGGCTTGGTCTGGTCTGTCACGGTGGCTCAGTCTCCTTTGACGCGATAGTGGTACTCTCCCACGATCCGCATGCCGAGTGAATGGTAAAGGCCGTTCGCGCCGGCATTCGCCTTGGTGCAGATCACCCCAAGGGTATGAGCACCTATATTCCGCGCCCAGATGGCCGCAGCACGCATGGCCCATTGCCCCAGCCCCTGACGGCGATGCGCAAGCAGAACTTCCAACGCATGAACTACGGCAACACCATCGTGAATCGCGACAAATCCAGTGCCCGCCGATTGGTCTTTCGACCGCATCAACAAGCCGGTCTTTGGCCCGGGCGCACGTTCCATCACCGCCACCCGCTCGGGACCGATGCCGCCCTGTGCCCATATTTCACGCATTATCGCCAGTGGCTCCCAAATGGTGAATACCGTGACGCGCGGGATCGGGATGTCAGTCAGGTGTTCGACCGGGCAGGTGTAGATATTGACCGGATCCAGTATGTCGTAACCGCGCTGCGCCAGTCGCGCGTCCAGATCCTCGTCGCCCGGGCGCAGGCAGAAGATGCGTCGCTGACCCATAGCCAGCATGGCCTGTTCTGCGGCCTCTACATCCTGCGCCGTGAACGCTCCGACCGGATTGGCCGCGGACACGCGCGAGCCACCGCCCTGCCCTGCGCGCAACTGAAACGGGCCGAGCCTTTCATATCGCGCCGCGGGCCAGGTACCGTCGACAATATCCGCCCAGTTGGTGCTCACTGATCCAGCTCGCGGGCCAATCTGGTCATCGCGGCGTCGATACGACCGCCTTCGGTTCCCCGGATCACGACATTGGCCCCAAAAACACCGTTGGTCTGGAACGGATAGCACCCGATAGACAGATCGCCATAATCCTCTGCCAACGACGAAAGGGTCGCCGCGATATCACCTTCGCCCCGATCCACGCGCAGGGTTTGTGACAACAATGGCGCGCCACCCGTCAGGGTCGGCAGAACACTGGCAACCATCGCTTGAAAGACCAAAGGCACCCCGGCCATGACATGCACATTCGCAAGAGTGAACCCTGGCGCGGTAGAAACCGGGTTATCGATCAGCGTGGCGCCATAGGGTATGCGCGCCATGCGCAGGCGCGCCGCGTTCAGCTCCAGGCCCGACTTGTCGTAATGCGCCTCAAGCAGCGCGCGCGCGTCGGCGCGGACGTCAATCGCCGCGCCAAAGGCCCGCGCGATGCAATCGGCAGTGATGTCGTCATGGGTCGGACCGATCCCGCCGCTGGTGAACACATGCTCGAAATTTTCGGACAGGGCTTTGACCGACGCTTCGATCGCGGGCGCGTCATCGCTGACGATGCGAACCTCTTTCAGATCGATACCGTGTTTTGTCAGTTCCTGCGCCAGAAAGTGCATGTTGGCGTCGCGGGTGCGGCCAGACAGGATTTCATCGCCAATGACCAGCATGGCTGCGGTTGGGTTCGGCATGGCGCGTGCTCCCCTTGATCGACCCTTTCCGCAGGTATAGGCCCTGAGACATGCGATTTGAAACCCCCCTTGTTCCCGCCCGCCTTGTCCGCCGCTACAAACGCTTTCTGGCCGATTGCACGTTGGAGGACGGGCGCGAAGTCACCGCGCATTGCGCCAATCCCGGCTCGATGCTGGGGCTGGCTGAACCGGGAGAGAAGATCTGGCTGGAACCCAACGACGATCCGAAGAAAAAGCTGAAATACGGTTGGCGACTGGTCGATCACGAGAACGGCCATTTCACCGGCGTCGATACCTCGGTCCCCAACAAGGCGCTGCGCGCAGCGCTGGAGGCACGTGAGATTCCCGAACTGGCGGCTTATGAGACCGTGAGGCCAGAGGTGAAATATGGCGAAAACAGCCGCATCGATTTCCTGCTGACCCAGCCCGGGCTGCCCGACATCTATGTCGAAGTCAAAAGCGTCACCCTGTCGCGCCAGCCCGGTCTGGCCGAGTTCCCCGACAGCGTCACCGCGCGCGGCACCAAACATCTGGGTGAACTGGCAACGATGGTCGCACAGGGGCACCGTGCGATCATGCTCTACCTGGTGCAACGCACCGATTGCGACCACTTCGCGCTGGCCGCGGATATTGACCCGGCCTATGCGAGGGCTTTTGACGCGGCGCAGTCGCAGGGCGTTGAGAGATTGGTCTATGGGACGCGGATATCGCCGGAAGGTGTTTGGGTTCAGCGGAACTTGCTTTAGGCTTCAAAGTTGAAATTGGATCAACGGATTGAATCATCAAAGTTTTTGAGGACGCAGTGACACATAAAAAAGTTTGGGAATCCCTTCTTTTATACAGCACACGTAATATTCAACCTATCAATGTACATTTGGATGCACCGCAACCCGCAGGATACGCAGCCTTTCGGCGGAAGTATGATGAAGCAGAGGAAATAAATGTCTCAGAGTATCCGGACTACGTATACTTTGACTCCTATAACCTTCCGAAGAAAAAGAAAGAAAACCTTCCGGATATCTTCACTGGTTATCTGGGTTTGATCTTTGTGTCGGAAGACATGCATAATCTTCTTGCCCAGTTTGAGCTTGGTCGCACCAGATTCAAAGAAGTGGAATTGCGCGAATACGACCAGAAAACACCGTATCGTGGGCGACGTTGGTTTTTTATGCATATCCGAGAGAATAGAGAGACTTTTCTGCCAGAACTGTCCACTGGGCTCCGCCCGATTGGAACAAGCGGCAAAGTGTGGCAAGCCTTTCCCGAAGGAAAAAACAAGCTGGCCGTAGATCCGAAGTCCGCGAGTGACCTCGACTTATGGTCGGATTCTGCTGTTCTCAGCCGTGTGTTTTTCTCTGATCGCCTCAAAACCGCTATCAAAGAGTCCGGGCTGAGTGCGCGGTGGCTTGGGTTTCGCCAGTGCAAAATTGTCGAGGCATACAACGCTTGATCTACGGACACTCAGCGCCATTTGAACGGTCAGATACACTCCCTCTGGAACTTTCTGCACAAGCAGCGTAAAAGGAATGCTGCGCGCAACATTTGGAGTTCAGCGTCGATGAAGGAACATCGTGGCCGTCTGACCAAGGACGGGATCCGCATCTATGAACAAGGTGACTTTGCCGGGATGCACGCGGCAGGGGCCTTGGCTGCGCGGATACTGGATGACATTGCCGAGCATGTGTTTGTCGGCCAGACAACCGGCGCCATCGACGGGATGATCACCCAGATGGTCGAAGATGCGGGCGCGACCTCGGCCACGATCGGCTACAAGGGCTATCAGCACGCCAGCTGCATCAGCGTCAATCACGTGGTCTGCCACGGCATCCCCGGCGACAAGAAACTGAAGGATGGCGATATCCTGAATATCGACGTCACCGTCATCGTTGATGGCTGGTTCGGCGATACGTCACGCATGTACGTGGCCGGAAAGCTGCCGCGCAAGGCCGAGCGTTTGATCCAAGTGACCCATGACGCGCTGTTCAAGGGGATCGAGATGGTCAAGCCGGGCAATACGTTCGGCGATATCGGCCACGCCATTCAGGCCTATGTCGAAGCGCACCGTATGAGCGTTGTGCGCGACTTCTGCGGCCACGGGCTGGGCCGGGTGTTCCACGCGCCGCCGAATGTTCTGCATTATGGCCGCCCGGGTACGGGTGCGGTTCTGGAAGAAGGTATGTTCTTCACCATCGAGCCGATGGTCAATCTGGGCCGCCCCGAAACCAAGACACTGGCTGATGACTGGACCGCCGTGACCCGCGACAAGTCGCTGTCGGCACAGTTCGAGCATTCTGTTGGCGTGACCGCAGACGGGGTCGAGATTTTCACCCTGTCACCCGGCGGCAAATATCACCCGACTTATTCGTCCTGATCGGCAGCCTGATCACGCAACAGCTTGAGCAATAGCGTCTCATCCCGCCAAGGGATCACGGCATCATGGATGAATACCGGCGCACGCATCGGCTTGGAAGGTGGGCCAGTGGTGGCGTCACTGTCCTTCGCAAAAGCCCAAAATGGCAGTGTGATAGCGCGGTCCATGCAGAGACCATAACATGTTTCGCGGTCAGAGTCCTAAGAGCGCAGGCACCTGTGACATATCTGTGAAAACCTCTGCGCCCAGCGCGCCCAGGCCAGCTCCGTCATCGTGGGCGGCATAGGCGAGGCACCGCATATTGGCCCGCATCGCCGCGGTCACACCGTTCTCGCTGTCTTCGATGACAACAGCGGATTTGGCGTTGAAATGCTGCGCCGCCGTCAGAAACAGCGTCGGGTCTGGTTTGCTCGTGCCCAGCACGTAGGCCGAGAACATCACGTCGCTGAACCTGTCCCACAGCCCGTTCTGGCCCAGTGTAATCTGCATTTTTTCAGGCCGACCATTCGAGGCGACGCAGTAGGGAATGCCGTTTGCATCCAGATGCGCCAGCAACTCGCGGATACCTGCGACCAGTGGCGTACCAGCTTTCAGTCTCTCGTAGATTTCCGCGTAAATCTGATCGGTCCAGTTATCCGGAAGGTCCGCCCCCAGACCGCGCGCCTTGTCGCGGACACCGGTCATGGTGCCGCCGACAAACAACGACATGCATTCTGTAAGGGACAGGTGCAGACCGTAGCCCGCCAGATTTTCGACTATGACCTGATTGGACAGAACCTCGCTATCGACCAGCACGCCGTCGCAATCGAAAATCACCAGATCATGCATCCGGGGCACCCTTCCACATCAAAGAGATATGCGTGTCGCCATATTTCCGCGCGCTGTGCAGGTTGAAACCGTCAAGCGCGGCCATGGGTGTGTTTTCTTCCCAAACCAGCAGTGCGGATTCAGCGACCCATCCACCGGCTACTGCGGTTGCTACCGCTTTTTGCCCAAGGTTCTTGCCATAAGGCGGGTCCAGAAAGATCAGATCAAAGGGGTCGTCGGAATTCTCGGGCAATCGGGTGGCATCCCGGCGGATCAGGGTGGTGCGATCGGTGCTGCGGGTCAGGTCGATATTCTTGCGGATCAGTCCCTGCGCGATACGACCGTCGTCCACAAAGGTTACATGGGCAGCCCCGCGCGACACCGCCTCGAGCCCCAGCGCGCCGGTGCCCGCGAACAGATCCAGCACGCGCAGCCCTGCAAAGTCGATCTGATGAGTCAGAACGTTGAACAGGCTTTCGCGCACCCGGTCGGTGGTGGGGCGCAAATGCGCGCCCGCGTCCCCCTTTCCGACCGGGGCCAAGGCCCATCCCCGGAACTCTCCGGCGATAATCCTCACGCCTTGAGCAACGGTTTCAAATCCGCGTCCGGATCAGCAACCACTGCCGGATCGGCGGTCTTGCCTGCTTCGATCAGGCGTTTGCCGACCATATAAGCGCGAGGGTCGTTCATGGCATCCACGGCAATCAGCTTATCGCCGCTGTAATACCAGAACGATACTGTCGCGCCTTCGCCCTGACGGGTCACGACGCGGTCATATCCGGTATTCAGACCGGCGATCTGCAATTTGACGTCATACTGATCCGACCAGAACCATGGCGTCGCGACATAGTCCTTTGCCGCGCCCAGCATGTTCTGGGCCACGATCTCGGCCTGATCAATGGCGTTGGGTACACTTTCCAGACGGATGCGGTCGCCCCTGTGCGGGAACGAGGCGCAATCGCCCGCCGCCCAGATCGAGGGGTCCGAGGTGCGGCCATGGGCGTCGGTCTTGATGCCGTTGTCCAGCTCAAGCCCCGCCATCTCGGCCAGTTGGGTCGAGGGTGCAATGCCGACGCCGACAACGACGAAATCAACGTCCACCTCGCTGCCATCGGTCAGAACCGCGGCAACCACCTTGCCGTTGTCGCCGATCAGACGGTCGAGCCCGACGCCTTCGCGGATGTCGGCCCCATAGTCCGTATGCAACGTGCGAAAGTAATCACTGGTCTCGGGCGCGGCCACCCGTTGCAGGATGCGCTCGGCCATTTCTACCAGCGTCACCTTGACGCCACGCTTGGCACAAACCGCTGCCGCTTCGAGGCCGATATATCCCCCCCCCACAATCAGGGCGCGCGCGCCCTCCTTCACTCGCGGCTCCATCTCGTCGATATGGGCAAGATCGCGCACCACATGAACGCCGCCAAGGTCCCCACCGATTGCTGCGGGCAGGCGGCGCGGATCAGACCCGGTGGTCAAGGCAAGTTCGTCATAGGCGATCACATCATCGCCAACCGTCACGGTCTTGGCTTGCGGATCGATCGCCGTCACACGCTGACCCAGTCGGAGGGTGATGTTGTTTTCGGCATAGAAGCTCTCGGGCCGCAAAAACAGGCGGTCCAGTTCCATTTCGCCCAGCAGGTAGGCTTTGGACAAAGGCGGGCGCTGATAGGGCAAATGCGGCTCGGCGCCGATCAGAGTGATGTCCCCTTCAAACCCGTCCTTGCGCAGTCTGGCGACAAGCGAGGACCCCGCCTGCCCCGCGCCAATCACGACAATATGGCTCATGTTTCTCCTGCCCTGTCGAATTCCCGTGGTCTCCTCCACGCGACCACCTATATTGCGGATAAGCCCGACTCTGCAAATCCTAACGACAGGAGCTAAAAATTATGATTTCAACAGGTGATACGCTGCCCGATGCAACTCTGACCCAATTGGGCGCGGAAGGCCCCGAAGAGGTGCGGGTTTCGGACAAGACCAAAGGGCGCAAGGTCGTGATCTTTGCAGTTCCCGGCGCTTACACACCAACCTGCCATTCGGCCCATGTGCCCAGCTTCATGCGCACCAAGGACCAGTTTGCCGCCAAGGGTGTGGACGAGATCATCTGTGTCTCGGTCAACGACCCATTCGTGATGAAAGCCTGGGGCGAGGCCACCGGCGCAACTGATGCAGGCCTGACCATGCTGGCCGATGCCGCGTCCGAATTCACCAAAGCCATCGGCATGGATTTTGACGCACCACCCGCCGGTCTGATCGCGCGATCCAAGCGCTATGCGATGCTGGTCGATGATGGCAAGGTGGTTGCGCTGAACCTCGAAGAAAGCCCAGGCGCATGCGAGATTTCCGCAGGCGAAGGTCTGCTCGAGGTGATCTGAATTCGTCGGGTCCCGGTCCATCCGCGACCCGTCATTTTGCAATTCACTTGATAGAGTACCCCGTTCGGCCAATAGTTGAAGCATAGAGATGGGGAGAAGTATTTATGAACGCCAAGTTATTCACATTGACCCTGACCGGCGCGGGCCTTCTGGCCGCTTGCGGACCGGCCCCGACGCCTCAGCAACAAGCCGCCCGACAGCATGAGATCGCCTGCATGGCCGGTACCCTGGGCGGTGCCCTGATCGGCGGCGCGATTGGCAATCAGTTTGGCGGTGGTTCCGGCAAGACCATCCTGACCGCTGCAGGGGCTGCGGCAGGCGGATTTGAAGGCCAAAGATTCGCGTGCTGAGGAGAAACGGTATGAAACCTGCAATATTCATGATTGCCGCGATGGTCCTGACTGGCACCGCCAGTGCCGAAACCGTAGCGGAGCTGAACGAAAAAGAGCTGAACGCGATCGACGCCAACAATGACGGCTTTTTGTCCCGTGATGAATTCAATGCCTTTTCCGACTATGCGTTTCAGGAAATGGATGAGGACAAAAACGGGACACTCGGTCTGAACGAGGCAAAACCGTTTCTGGACATCAAGCAGTTCCAGGATGTTGACCGAAACGGCGATAGCCTTATTTCACGAGGAGAGTATGACGCGCAGATGTCGGATGACTTCGACGCGGCAGACAAGAATGGAAACGGCCAACTTGATTAAAGCCCGGAGATTGGCATGAACAAGTGGATTGGAATAGGCGCTTTGGCGCTGGTTGCGGCCTGCGATGTACCGCAAGCGCCGGTGGTTACGGGCTCGGACGGGCAGCCGCGCATTCAGATCAACCCCAATGGCCTGACCTGTTATGAAAACCGGTGCCTCGAGATTAACCCGGCGGCGCGTTCGGTTCGGTCCGTCGGCACCCGCACAATTCGCATTCCCGGCGACATCAATGTCAGTGATGGGACGGTGACGCCCGCGCAGTTCAGGCAGATGGGCGCTGCGACATTGCTGGCTGGCGGGACCGGATCGCGGGACGATCGCGACTAAAGAAGACTGTCCATCTTGCGCGCCAGCTTGGCATCCAGGGCGGACAGCCCCCCGACATCATGGGTCGACAGAACCACCTCGACAGTGCGGTAGACGTTGGACCATTCTGGATGGTGGTTCCATTTCTCGGCCCAGATCGCCACCTGCGTCATCCACCCGAATGCGTGGACAAAATCGTCAAAGATAAAGGTCTTGGTGATCGCGTCCCGCTGTTCCGCCATGGTCCAGCCGTTCTTGAACAGCGGGTCCAGCAGTGGCCCTCGGGTCTCGGTCGACAAAAGTTCGGTCATTGCTGTTCCTCCGGGTTCGATTTTCTGAACGGGCCGTAATCCGTCAGAATCTCGATCTCTTCTCCCACTGCGCGGGCCTCGGCGTCCAGGAATTTCTGAACCGCGTCCGCAAAACCGGGATCTGCGACCCAATGCAAGCTATGCGTGCGTGTCGGCAGGTAGCCACGCGCCAGCTTGTGTTCGCCCTGCGCACCAGCTTCGACACGGTTCAACCCGTTGGCAATGGCAAAATCAATCGCCCTATAGTAGCACAGTTCGAAATGCAGGCAGGGGTGGTGCTCGGTGCAGCCCCAATATCGGCCAAACAGCGTTTCGCGCCCAACAAAGTTAAGCGCGCCCGCCACCGCGTATCCGTTCCTTTCAGCCAGAACCAAAGTCATGTCGTCAGCCATGGTTTCCTGTGCGATATCAAAGAATTGACGTGTCAGATAAGGTGAGCCCCATTTGCGCGATCCCGTGTCCTGATAGAACTGCCAGAACGCGTCCCAATGCTCGGGTCGCAGTTCATCGCCGGTCAATGTGCGAATTTGGCCACCGAAGGCGCAGGCTTGGGCACGTTCCTTGCGGATATTCTTGCGTTTGCGCGACGATAGTGCAGTTAGGAAACCGTCAAAATCTGCATAAGCGTCGTTCAGCCAGTGAAACTGCTGCGTGTGGCGCACCATCAGCCCCATCTGTTCACCCGCCTGCGCCTCATCCTCGGTGCAGAATGTCGCGTGCAAGGATGAGACCCGGTTGTCGGCGGCCAGTTGCACGGCTCCTTGCACCAGCGCGGACATGCCCATTGCCTCATACCCGGGTCGCACAAGAAACCGGCGCCCGGTGGCCGGCGTAAAGGGGACCGAGATCTGGAGCTTGGGATAATACCGTCCACCTGCGCTTTCGTAGGCATGCGCCCAGCTATGGTCAAAGATGTACTCGCCCTGACTGTGCGATTTGGCATACATTGGCGCTGCCCCGATCAGCACACCGTCCAGATAGGCCGTCAGATATTGCGGCTGCCACCCCGTGCCTCGCCCAACCGAACCGCTTTCCTCAAGCGCCGAAAGAAACCGGTGCGTTGTAAAGGGATCAAAGGGGCGGCCACCCTCGGCCGCCTCGGGACAGGCACAGGCATCCCACGCGACCGCAGAGATCTGCGAGAGCGATCCCAGAACCTGAACCTCGATCTGTGCCTGATCCATATGCCCTCCGCGTCTGACCCTTATCTGTGATTGCACAGGGCGGGATCAAGCCAGGTAGCCCTCAAATGTCACGTTATCAGCGATCTCGCGCGCTTTGGCCTCTTGTTCGGCGGACCGAATCGTCCATGTCAGGATCGGAACCCCGCGTGCCTTCAATTCTGCCACGCGCGGGCGGTCAAGGTCGGCGGCCTCGTGACTGACAAAACTTGCGCCGACGCGATCGAAATCAGGTATTTCCCGCAGACGGTCGCATACGTTGTGCGGCAGCAGTTCCACCTTGGGCTGATAAGCCCCGGTTACAAGTCCGCGCGGCAGATGCGGTGCCAGCCGCGCCAGTTCCGCTACGGAATGCGGATTGAAGGACATCAAAGCCACAGGCCCGTCATAGCCCTGCAACGACTGCACCGCGTCCTGTTCCAATTGTCCGATGGCTGACCCCATGGCCCCGTCCTGATCCTTCAGCTCGATCAGCAGCGGAACCCGACCTTCCACCATATCAAGAACCTCGTCCAGCGCCGGGATGCCGTCATCTGCATGCAACAACGCCGTCTCGGCCGCCTGCGCCGCGGTGATCTGCCGAATCGGACCTTGCCGACCGGTCAGGCGCTGCATGTCGTAGTCGTGAAACACAACGGCCCGGTTGTCCGAGGTCAGTTGCAGATCAAGTTCAATCCCATACCCGGCCTCGACAGCGGCGCGGATCGCCGCCCGGCTGTTTTCCGGGCGGTTCTCAGACTTGTCGTGCAGCGCCCGATGCGCGATCGGAATTTGCAGAAACGCATCTGGCAGCGGCGGTATCATTGAACTTCGAAGATGCCTTCGATTTCGACGGCCACACCCAAGGGCAGCGACGCCGCGCTGACGGCAGAACGCGAATGACGACCGGCGTCACCCAGCACCTCGACCAGAAAATCCGAGGCTCCGTTGATCACCTGCGGCTGAGCGGTGAAATCAACAGTCGAATTGACGAACCCGGTCAGCTTGATCACCCGAACCAGCTTGTTGATGTCGCCCTCACAGGCGGCTTTGACCTGCGCCAGCAGATTGATGGCACAGACCTTGGCAGCCGCCGCGCCAGCGTCCACATCCATGTCTTCGCCCAGCTTGCCGGTGATCAGGTCATCCGCCTTTGAGATCTGGCCCGAAACATAGACGATATTGCCCATACGGACGAAGGGTACGTAATTGGCTGCCGGTGCGGGCGCGTCCGGCAAGGTGATGCCCAGGCTTTCCAGTTTATCGGCGATGCTCATGTCATGATCCTCAGCTAAATGCGACTCGGGCGGACGCTAACCGGGAACGGCGGTGCCGAAAAGCGTTAATACGGCAAATCGCAACCATATGCAGGGTCGGCGTTTCTTCTCTTGTTCAGAATGTGTTGATGTGGTGCCACTTTACCTTCCACTAACAAGCGGGTTAAACGCGAGGAGTTTCAAAAATCGGTCGAACCGTTTATGTGAGATCGAATGGCGCCACCACAGCGCATCGGATGTATTGATTTTGACCCCGGCGACATTGCCGGGCGGTATTTGGAGTAACGAGACCCGTGCCCAGCCGAATTCGCCTGAAACATTTGATCGTACTGTCGTTGCTGACGGTCGTGTCGGCCTGCGCGACGCAACCGGCAGACGAGGCAGCGCGAGGAGAGGTCTTTGACCCCTACGAACGAACCAACCGCGGCATTCACAGCTTTAACCTCGGTGTGGACCGGCTGTTGTTCCGCCCGGCCTCGAAGGGCTATGTAAAGATCGTTCCCGACCCGATGGTGACCAGTTTCAGCAATTTTGCCGAAAACCTGACCATGCCCAGCCAGGCGCTGGACTACCTGTTGCAAGGCAACCTCAAGCAATCCGGCAACGCGCTGCTGCGCTTTGTGATCAATTCGACCGTAGGCGGGTTCGGGCTTTCAAAACCTGCCGACGAACTGAACTTGCCGCCTGTCGACACCGATTTCGGCGAAACCTTGCATGTCTGGGGTGTCGAAGAAGGCGCCTACATCGAGCTGCCGTTTTATGGCCCATCGACGGCGCGCGACGCGGTGGGCGTCGTGTTCAACCTGTTCTCGAACCCGATCAACTTTTCACCAGTGCGCCCGGTGGACAACATTGGTGTCTATGCCGAGATCGTGCGCCGCATGGGCGACAGGGGCAGGTTCTCGGATACGGTGGACTCGATTCTTTACGAAAGTGCCGACAGCTATGCGCAGGCACAGACCATTTACCTGCAAAATCGCCGCTTTGAACTGGCACGCGACGATGAGGACGCCTATCTGGGTTTGTATGATGACCCCTATGCCGAAACCGGGACCGACCCAGTCAGGGACCCCTACCTAGACCCCTACGAGGACCCCTATGCCGAATAACCCCCTGAATCGACGCGAATTTGTCGCCGCCGGCATTGCCGGATTGGCGCTGACCGCGCTACCCGCCTTTGCCCAGACAGAAGCCAGCGCCAAGGCGTTGGTTGTCAGCGTCGTGGACGAAATCAACCGCGTGATCGCCTCGGGCAAATCCGAAAACGCGATGATCCGCGATTTCGAGAAGATCTTTGTGAAATATGCAGATGTGCCGATCATGGCACGCTATGTGCTGGGTGCCGACGGACGCTCGGCCAGCGCCTCACAGATCAAGCAATTCACCAGGGCATTCCAAGGGTATATCGCCAGCAAATATGGCCGCCGCTTCCGCGAATTCATCGGTGGGCAGGTAACGGTGCGCAATGCTCGCAAGATCAAGGCAGGTTACGAGGTCCGCACCTCGGTCAAACTGCAAGGGTCCTCACCGTTCGAGGTGACATTCCTGGTGTCGGACAAATCGGGCCGCGACAAGTTCTTCAACATGTTCATCGAAGGGGTGAACATGCTGCTGACCGAGCGTACCGAAGTCGGAGCAATGCTGGATGCGCGCGGCGGCGACCTGAACCGTCTGATCAAGGATATGAAACGGACCAGCTAAGGCCCATAACATCTGAACAAGAAGCGCCGCGCGACCGGGTCGCGCGGCGTTTTTCGTCAGTTCAGTCGTTCGCCGGTTTCCTTCGCGAAATACGAAACCTTGCTCATGTCGAAGGCCAGGTTCAACACCTTGCCTGCCTGCGCGCTGGTTTCTGCGTGCAGCCGCGCTGTGACATGTTTGCCGCCCAGTTCGGAAACGACATAGGTGTCGGCGCCAGCGGGTTCGACCATGTCGATGAGGCACTCGGCCTCTTGCACGCCAGCACCGGCGCGGAAACCGGCCTCGGCAATGTCTTCGGGGCGCAAGCCGAGGATGACATCCTGCGGCAGCGACAGGTCTCGGGCATCGTTCAGCACCAGCGTGTCACCGGTTTCGCGGGCGATTGAGATCTGCGTTCCCGATCCATTGTTCGACGCCTGCGCGGGGATCAGGTTCATCGCGGGCGAGCCCATGAAGTCGGCCACAAACAGGTTGGCGGGATTGTTGTAGATCTCGGCCGGTGTTCCGATCTGCTGCACGATGCCGCCTTTCAGAACCACAATCTTGGTTGCCAGTGTCATCGCCTCGATCTGGTCGTGGGTCACATAGACGATCGAAGCGTCCAGCGTCTGGTGAAGCTTTTTGATCTCGGTCCGCATTTCAACCCGCAGCTTGGCGTCGAGATTCGACAAAGGCTCGTCAAACAGGAACAGTTTGGGGTCACGCACCAGAGCCCGGCCCATGGCCACGCGCTGTCGTTGACCACCGGACAACTGGCTGGGGCGGCGGTTCAAAAGCGGTTCGATCTGCAGCAGCGCGGCGACCTCTTTCAGCTTTGCGTCCTGCGTGGCCTGATCGACGCCTCGCACCTTCATGCCGAAGGTGATGTTCTTGGCGACGGTCATGGTCGGGTAGAGCGCATAGGACTGGAACACCATAGCGATGTCGCGGTCCTTGGGGCTGACATGGGTCATGTCATTGCCACCGATGGACAGGGTGCCGCCGGTGATCTCCTCCAACCCCGCGATACAGTTCAGCAGGGTAGACTTACCGCAGCCCGAAGGGCCGACCAGCACCAGGAAATCGCCCGGTTCGATCGAGATGTTGATGTCTTTCAGAATTTCGACAGGGCCGTAATTCTTGTAGAGTTTGTTGATATCGAGGATGGGAGCCATTGGTCTATCCCTTCACTGAGCCAGCGGTCAGACCGCGAATGAAATACTTACCGGCAACGACATAGACAAGCAGCGTCGGCAGCCCCGCGATGATCGCGGCAGCCATGTCGACGTTGTATTCTTTGACGCCGGTGGTGGAGTTTACGATGTTGTTGAGCGCCACGGTCACGGGCTGTGTCCCCGCCTGGCTGAACGACACGCCGAACAGGAAGTCATTCCAGATCTGCGTGAACTGCCAGATCACGGTCACCACGATGATCGGCAGCGACAGCGGCAGGAAAATCGACCAGAAAATCCGCAGGAACCCGGCCCCATCAACCCGCGCGGCCTTGGTCAGCTCGGACGGAATGGTGACATAGTAGTTGCGGAAGAACAGCGTGGTGAAGCCCAGCCCGTAGATCACATGGACGAAGATCAGACCCGGAATGGTTCCGGCGATCCCCATCATGCCCAGCAGACGCGCCATCGGCAGCAGAACCACCTGGAACGGAATGAAGCAGCCAAACAGCATCAGCGAGAAGATGATGTTCGCGCCCTTGAACCGCCATTGCGCCACAACATAGCCGTTCAACGCGCCCAGAAGGGTCGAGAGAGCCACCGCAGGCACCGCGATCAGGACCGAATTCCAGAAGTAGGGCCGCAGGCCTTCGCACTGGATGCCGGTACAGGCGCCGGACCATGCCGTTTTCCAGGCGTCGAAACTGACTTCGCGTGGAAGCGAGATCAGCGACCCGGTGCGAATTTCCTCAAGGCTTTTCAGCGATGTGGTCAACATCACGAACAGCGGCATAAGATAATACAGCGCAAACAGGCCCAGCAGGACATAAAGCAGCCAACGCAGGGCAATCTTGCCAGTCGCGCTTTGAGTGCGGGTTTGGGTTTGGGGCATCGACAGATCAGTCATTTTTCGCCCTCAGCTCTGAGTAAAGATAGGGAACCACGATGGCAAAGACGACCAGCATCATGATCATCGCGGACGAAGCCGCCTGACCAATATCGCCGCGCGAGAACGCCATGGCGTACATGTATGTGGCGGGCAGATCCGTTGCGTAACCCGGACCACCACCGGTCAGGGCGATGACAAGGTCAAAGCTCTTGATTGCCAGATGCGCCAGCACGATAAAGGCCGACAGAAAGATCGGGGCCATCGAGGGGATGATGATCGCCGTGTAGATGCGCCAAGTGGGGATGCCATCGACCTGCGCGGCCTTGATGATCTCACCGTCCACCGAGCGCAGGCCGGCCAGAAACAGCGCCATGACAAAGCCCGAGCTCTGCCAGATCGCGGCCATCACGATGGTGTAGATGGCGTAATCTGGGTTCACCAGCCAGTCGAATTCGAAGTTCGTAAAGCCCCAACCCTGCACCATGGATTCAATGCCCAGACCCGGGTTCAGTATCCATTTCCATGCGGTGCCGGTGACGATCATCGACAGCGCCATCGGGTAAAGGTAGATCGTACGGATCGCTCCTTCGACGCGTATCTTCTGATCCAGCAGGATGGCCAGCAACAGGCCCAGCACCATCGCGATCACGATGAACAGCGCGCCAAAGATATACAGGTTGTTGATTGCCGTGTCCCAGCGGGGTGAGTCAAACAGGCGTTCATATTGGATGAAGCCGTTAATCTCGTATTTCGGCAGTAGTTTCGATCGGGTCAGTGACACCCAAGCCGTCCATCCGATAAAGCCGTAGACAAAAATCAATACGGCAATGAACGACGGTGCCAGCACCACCTTGGGCAGGTGGTTTTCCAGCCATTCGGACATTTTAGCCTCCGGGGAAAGATGCTCTGCCCCTCAGTATAGGGGGCAGAGCGTATTGGATCAGTAGCTGTTTGCTACCGCGTCCGCCAATTGCTGAACCGCGTCAGCCGAGGACATATCCGAGTTGAAATGCGCGGTCACAACATCGGTGATCGCACCGGACTGCGACCCGCGCAGTGCCATGCCATGAGCGTAGGACGGCAGCAGCGAACCTGCGGCAGATGTCGAGCCCATATCTTCGGCCGACAGGTTGGCACAGATGTCGAAGTCTTCCAGACCCACATCGGTCCGCGCCGGGATCGAGCCTTTGTTCAGGTTGAACACCTTCTGGAAGTTCGGAGCAACGATCAGCTTGGCAAGCAGGTCCTGACCGGCTTTCTTGTCGTCGCCTTCCACGTCGAACATGGCAAAGCTATCGACGTTGTACAAATATCCGTCGCCGGGGGTCGAGGCGCACAGGAAGTCCTCGCCGGGCTTCTTGCCCGCCGCAAGGAACTCACCCTTGGCCCAATCCCCCATGATCTGGAATGCCGCTTCGCCATTCATCACCATCGAGGTCGCCAGGTTCCAGTCGCGGCCCGAGAAGTTCTCATCCACGAAACCGCGCAGGGTGCGCATCTGATCAAAGGCCTGCACCATCGTGTCCGAGGTCAGCGCCTCGGGGTCCAGATCGACCAGCGCCTTCTGATAGAATTCCGGTCCGCCGATGCCAAGCACAACCGCTTCGAACACGGTGGCGTCCTGCCAAGCCTGACCGCCATGCGCCAGCGGAATGACTCCAGCGGCCTGCAGTTTCTCGGCTGCGGTGTTGAACTCGTCCCAGGTGGTCGGCATTTCAATGCCGTTTGCCGCCAGAACATCAGCGTTGGCCCAGATCCAGTCGACGCGGTGCACGTTGACAGGTGCTGCACACCATGTGCCTTCGCATTGCATGTGACCAGCAATCGAGGCAGGCAGAACATCTGCCCAGCCTTCGGCCTCGGCGACTGCCGAGATATCGGCCAGAACGCCCTCTTCATACCATTCCTGGATCGCAGGGCCTTTCAGCTGAACCGCAGTCGGCGCATTACCGGCCAGAACCCGGGCGCGCAGCGCGGTCATCGCCGCATCACCGCCGCCACCAGCAACCGGCATGTCAGTCCATGTACCACCGTTCGAGGCGAACTCTTCCTGCAGCACGGCAACCGATTTCGCCTCGCCGCCCGAGGTCCACCAGTGTAGAACTTCGGCCTGCGGCTCGGCCACAACCGACGACCCGGCCACAACGGCCAGTGTCGACACCGAGGCCAATGCAAAACGTTTCATTATTTTCTCCTCCCTAGAGAATTCAGTGACTGCCCAAACAGCAGCGATGGCCGCCATACTGGCTTTTGGAAGCATTCTGGCAACGTGTAATCCGCTGCAAATCCCTGACGCAGCGTTAATTTTCGCCGCTTTTGTTACAGCGTGTTACTTTGGCATTGAATCTGTTTCCGTTCGTTACAATTGACGGGACACTGCGGCAGAGATTGGGAGGATCGACACCATGAGCATACCACGCCTGCTGGTGGTGGATGACGACCCCGAGATGCGGTTGATGATGACGCAGTTTCTGCAGCAAAACGGTTTCATCGCCCTGCCCGCCAGTTCCGAGAACGAGATTCGCACCCATCTGTCGTCTGGGCGTATCGATCTGGTCCTTCTGGACGTGATGCTGGGGGATGAGAACGGCGTCGAGATCTGCGCGCGCCTGCGGTCCGAACAGGACGTGCCGATCATTCTGGTCTCGGCGCTATCCGCCGATCATCAACGGATGGCCGGATACGAGGTTGGCGCGGATGACTACATCGCCAAACCCTTCAACCCGCAGCTTCTGTTGGCCCGGGTCCGGGCGGTGATGCAACGGGCGCGCCGCACGCCCTCGCTGGCGTACCGCCGTCGCACCCAGTCTTTTCGCTTTGATGGCTGGTCGTATGACGGCAAACAGGACGAGGTGTTCTCGCCCGAGGGGTATCTGGTGTCGCTGTCTCAAAGGGAAAGCGCGCTGCTCAAGGTTCTGCTGGCCAATCCGCATATCCCACTGACCCGGGATGAGATCGCCGCTGCGCTTGATGTGACCGGAGACGGAGACAAGCCCGAGGCACAGGGACGCGCCATTGACATGTTGGTCGGGCGGCTGCGGTCCAAGATTGAGGTGAACCCGAAAGACCCGCAGATGCTGCGCACGGAACGCGGTGTCGGCTATCTGTTTACCGCCGACGTTTCGGTGGAAGAGGACGCATGACGCTGCGATTGCGCAGTCTTGGCATTTTGTGGACCTTGGGGGCCTTCGGCGCCGGTCTTTTAGCCGCCGGTCTGTGGTTCGCCTCGGCCCGAGCCTGGGACCAGTTTCTAACGCGCGCTTACGTGGCCGGTTTTGCCGTTTACGAAGAACTGCGCACCGGTAAAGCGCCTGCCGCAGGCATAACAATCGCCCCGCTGTCTGCCGAGACCGCGGCATTGGCCGATCAGGGGCTGTTCGAACAGGTGCCGGGGTTTTCAAACCGCAGCTTTGTCACCAACCTGTCGATCCTAACGGACAGCTCCGCCCCCCTCAGCGCGCGCGAGCTGACGCTTGCGGTCATGTCTGACCGGTTGGTCTATCCCGTCTCGGGCATCATATCCGGCATCGATCAGACAGCGCCCGAGAAGATGGGCAACCTGACCCGTTTGCTGGCGACCTATTGCAGCGAACCGATTTTGATCGCACGGTTCGGACGCGGTGCCTGGCAGCAGGTGGACGGGACCGATATCTGGGGATGTCACGCCAAGCCGGTCGATCTGCGGCTGCCGGCGATCCTTGCCGCTATTGTGGCGATTGCGATCATCCTGACCTCGGTCAGTAATGTCGCCGACACGCTAAGCCGATTTGCGCAAGCTTTGCGCGACCGAAAGCGGCGCGGCGGGCCCGATGCCTATGACACCGAAGGCCCGACCGAGCTGCGCGAAATCGTATCGGCGGTCAACGCGCATCTGGATCAGGAACGCGCCCAACTGGAAAAGCGCGCAACCGTCTTATCAGGCGTCAGCCACGATCTTGGCACACCTGCCACCCGAGTCCGCCTGCGCGCAGCCCTGATCCCCGATGCCGAATTGCGCGAAAAGCTTGAGGCGGATGTGGATCAGATGACCGGCATGATCGAAAGCGTACTGACCTATACGCGGTCCGAACTCAGCGTCGAAGCGCCCAGGCAAATCTCGCTGACCGCCTTGGTCGAGGCATTGGTCGCCGACTATCAGGACATGGACCTGCCAGTCACGCTCAGGCAGATCGCGCCGGTTGCGGTTCAGGGCGCACCATCTGTTTTCATGTCGCGCCGAGGCCATGGCATGTTGCCGGAAACCCGGCGCATTCTTGTTATGGCACGCCCGATTTCCCTGAAACGCGCTTTGACCAACCTGATCGACAACGCGCTGAAATATGGGCGGCACGCCAAAGTTGATCTCGAGACGGATGCAGAATTCGCCACCATAATTGTTGAAGACGAAGGCAATGATCTTTCCGTTTCCGACATCGAGGCTCTCCTGACCCCGTTCAAACGCGGCTCGAACACCGGGTCCTCTGACGGGTACGGCCTTGGCCTGACGATCGCGGCGACCGTCGCTGAACAGCATGGCGGCGCGCTGAGTTTCGAGGCCGGAGGGCAGGGTTTGCGCGCGCGTCTGGAAATTTGCAGGCAATAGCGCCCTACGGCACATAGCTGCGCACCAGGGCGCTGGCGATCAGGCTCCAGCCGTCCGCGATCACAAAAAAGGCCAGCTTGAATGGCAATGAAACAGTGGCAGGTGGCACCATCATCATCCCCATCGACATCAGCACGGCCGCAACCACCAGATCGATGATCAGAAACGGAAGGAAAACAAGAAACCCGATCTGAAACGCGCGCGCAATTTCCGACAGCATGAAAGACGGCATCAGCACTGAAAGCGGTGCTTCTGGTCCGGGTTGCAGGTCGTTGCCACCCGGGCGCAGCGCTGCCATCGCCTGAAATGTATCAGCGTCCAGCCGAGCGGCCATGAATTCGCGAAACGGAATAAGCGCGCGCTCGAGCGCAGGTTCAACCGCAAGCGTTTCGTCGACCATGGGACGGATACCCGTAGCCCAGGCCTGTGCAAATACAGGCTCCATGATGAAATAGGTCAAGAACAGAGCAAGGCTTACGATCAACATGTTCGGCGGCGATTGCTGCAACCCGATCCCTTGACGCAGGATCGCAAACACCGTGATCAGAAACGGAAAACAGGTGATCATGATAGCCAGCCCGGGGGCCAGGCTCAGCACTGTGATCAGCAGAATCAGCTGAATCGACCGCGCCGAGATCGATCCGCCCTCGCCGAGGGACAGCGACAGCTCCTGCGCTGACGCCAAGGAGGGTATCAGCAGCAGGGCCACCAGGCAGATCAGTCCGCGCATCAACCGATTCCGTTTCGCAGGTCCGCAATTTCCGTCAGACGCACGGCGAGCTGCCCTTGTTGGTCACCCTCGACCTCTTCCAACGTGCCGCGCGCCACAAGCTGATCGCCGACATAAAGTTCAACGGGGTCCTCGACCCTTTTGTCCAAGGTCAGAACGGCGTTTTCTCCCATGTTCAGAAGGTCGCGAACAAGCGGCCGTGCCCGCCCGACCGAAACGGTCACCTCAATCGGGACAGAGTCGAACGGGTTGGATTTTTCGGGACTTGCCTGGGTCGTATCAGTCATTGGACAATGCCTCTTTCGCTTCAAAGATATACGCGTCAAAGGCGCCGCTGACCGAGGCCAGCAAGGCGCTGCAATCCACCTGACGTCGGGCCGAACCGACTTGAATGCGCGCCTGCCCCGATTGCAGCGACGGGTCCTCGACCACTTGCACGGGTAGTGACAGTTCAGGCGGCAGGACAGCTTCGACGCCGCTCGCCGCGCCTGCCGGTACGATAAGCTGCATCGGTTGGCCGATTTGATCGCGCGCCATCTTGTTCAGTTCTGCGGTCAGGCGGGTGGCAAAACCCTTGTCGATGATCTCGGGCAAAACGACGCGGGACAGGCTGTCAAACATGGGTTCAAGCGACAGCGACATGCGCGTCATTGCCTCGTGATACGTGAATGAAAGATCGGACAAGGTGGCCGACAGGTCAGCCCCCAACTGGTCATTCTGGGTCTGTTGCGCCGCTATCGCATCTTCCCAACCGGCCCCGTATCCGCGTTCGAACGATGCAAGCCGCTGCTCTTCAAGCGCATCATCGTCCAGCAAATGAATTCCAGTACTGCTGGCGCTTGCTGTGAAATCCTCAAGAAGATGGGCAATCGACATCACGCCTTCTCCTCGCTTTCCTCAAGCCAGCTGCGCAGAATCTCCACTGTTTCCTCCTGCTTGTCGCCGATCATCGAACGCAAGCGGTCGACCGCGTCCGAGCCTGCGGGTCCGGGAAGCGTGGGTACACCCGGCTGGGCCGTATCGGCCAGTGGTGTGAACTCGGTCGCGCCGCCCGATGCCACCTCTCCCACCAGTACAGCTTGCGTATCTTCAGCAGGTGGTGGCGACGCAGGCAGCAAAGCCGGGGCTCCCGCTGGCTTCGTCAGGATCGGACGGATCACAAACAAGCCCAGGATCAACGACACCACCGCCAGAACTGCCATTTGAATCAAAGACATCGCGTCCAGATGAATGCTCTGCCAGATGGACCCTGCAACAAGCGTTCCCTGAGGTTCAACCACAGGCAGATCCAACGACTTCAGTGTGATAACGTCGCCGCGATCTGCATTGAAACCCACCGCAGACGCGACAAGCTCTTCCAGCGCGTCAAGCTCGGCCTGCGGCATCGGTTCAAAGGTTTCGACCCCATCCGCACCAATAGTCTTGGCACCATTTACCAGAACGGCGACGGTCAGTCGCTTGACCGCACCCGGTGCGCGATGCACCTCCACCTCGGTCTCGGAAACCTCGTAGTTTACACGCTCGCGGGTCTGGCTGGCCGTCGAGTTCGATTCGTCGCCGCCCGCGCCATCCCCGTCCGGCAGATTGGAGGCCACAGTGACATCCGCCGACTGATTGCGGGCGCTGTCCGAGCGCTCTTCGACATCCGTGCTGATTGCGACGCGGCTGTCGGGGTCAAAGCGGCGCTCGCGGATCGATTCGGTCTCGGTCACGGTATCGACGCTGACCTCGACCACCGCGTTGCCCATGCCCACGCGCGCTTCGACCAAGCGCAGCACCCGCTCGCGCAGTTGGCGGGCCTTGTCATCCGCGCTGTCTGACGCGGCAGCACTTTCCTGCGCCCCAATCACAGCACCGCTTGAATCAATGACAGTGACATTTTCAGGCGCAAGCCCGCTGACCGCCGAGGCCACCAGAAACCGGATTGCCCGGGCCTGATCGCCGGTGATCTTCGCCCCTGAGGGCACAACATAGACCGACGCGGTCGGCGTCACGCTGCGCTGAAACGGGTTGGCCGCACTGTTGGCGATATGCACGCGCGCTTGGCCAATATGCGGGCTGCCAACAATCGTCCGCGCCAGCTCGCCTTCTTTCGCACGCCAATAGGCAGCGTCGAACATCTGGGAGGTGGTGCCAAACCCGCTGAGCGAATCCAGCAGTTCGTACCCCTGATTTCCGTTGGCGGGCAGCCCTTCGCTGGCCAGGGTCATACGCAATTCGTCCCGCTGCGTTCCGGGCACGTAAATCGATCCGCCCTTGATTTCGTAGGGCACACCACGCTGATCCAGCGCGCGTACGACGTCGCCCGCAGCACCACTTTCCAGCCCCGCGTATAGCAACGTCATCCCTGGCGCCGTCGCAATCCGCGACATGGCCAGGATACCAAGAAACACCAGCGCAACCGCTCCGACGACTATGATTTGTTTGCGCCTGTCCAAACTTGCCCAGACAGTTCCGATCTGCTGCACGCTCACCTCCGACTCGCCGACATTCTGTGCGGCTCGGACTCTGTTTGAACGATTGCCCTTAACAATCGGTTAGTCCCTGCGGGGTTATGACAGTTGCCGAACGGATCAATGAGGACGTCATGACCGATACAACGGCAGTTGAGGTGGAAACCGCTGAGAAAGCAGGGAAAAAGGGCCTGGTTCTTTGGCTGATTCTGGCCATCGCGGGGGCTGCGGGCGGGTACTTTGTAACCAGCGCCGGATTGCTTCCGATAGGTGGGAAAGCAGCGCACCAGACCGCGCCCGAGGGCAAGGAAAACAAAGGCGTCGAGGCGATGCCCGAGGTTGCCTTTATCGACCTTCCTGCCGTGATCGTTTCGGTCAAGGCAGGCGATTCGCGGCATCTGAAATTTCACGCACAGCTTGAAGTAAATGCCAAGTATGCCGCCGACGTGGAACAGCTGCAGCCGCGAATCATGGATGTCATGAACAGCTATCTACGCGCGGTCGAACTGTCTGATCTGGACGATTCGCTGGCGTTGATACGCATCCGTGGGCACCTGCTGCGTCGCATCGGCATCGTCGTTGGCGAGAGTCGGGTTCGCGACGTCTTGGTGTCGGAATTCGTATTGAACTAGGAGGCAATGTTGGAACTGATCGCGGATATTCTGCTTGTCGCGGGCGCATTGGGGGCGGGTCTGTACTGTTTCGTTCTGGCGCGACGATTGAAACGGTTTACCGATCTCGAAAAAGGCGTGGGCGGCGCGGTTGCGGTCTTGTCCACACAGGCGGATGAGTTGAGGACTTCGCTTGAATCCGCGAAAGCGGCGTCAGACCGGTCGGGTGAGGAATTGCGGAACCTGACCCAGCGTGCCGAGGCTGTTGCACAGCGGTTGGAGCTGATGATGGCTTCGATGCACGACGTGATCCCAAAAGATGCCGACGAACCGGAAAAGCCGGTGACGCAAGCCCAAGAGGTGCCCTCTGAAACCCCACCCAAAGAAGCTGTGAACGCCGATGCAGGCGCCGGAGAGGACGAGGACGATACCTCACCAGAGGATCCACCCAAGGCCCCCGAGGGTGTGATGTTCCTGCGGCATGCGAGGCCGCAAAACGGTGCCGCGCGATGAGACGTGCGGCGTCAAAACCTCAAGCGCGCCCCCGGGGTGGAGTATTGACGGTGATTTCATTGTTGATGATCTGCTCGGCCACGTTGCGCCTGGGGTTCGAGGCCGGACCTGTGCTGGCGCGCAGTGTCAACGACACGCAAGATACCCAATCAGAATCAGGCTCTAACGTGCCCGATATGAACGTTCTGTTGTCGGAATTGTTGCGCCGAGAACAGGACCTGAATAAGCGCGAGAGCACTATTCAGGACATGGAAAGAGCGCTGGAAATTGCGCAGGCCGCGATCGATTCGCGGATGGCCGCGCTGCAACAGGCGGAAACCTCCCTGCAAGAGACCCTGATGATCGCCGAAAAGGCAGCCGAAAATGATCTGACGCAACTCACAGACGTGTATCAGAGCATGAAACCAAAGGACGCCTCGGCCCTGTTCGAAACGATGGATCCGGTCTTTGCCGCCGGTTTTCTTTCGCGCATGCCACCTGACGCAGCTGCTGGCGTAATGGCCGGTCTCAGCCCCGAGGCGGCCTATACCATCAGCGTCATGATGGCCGGACGCAACGCGCGCGCGCCACAGGAGTGATTGCCTTGACCCCGAATTCATCAGCCACCGGAGATCACCCATGATCGGAATCGTAGGAATCGCCGTCATTTTTGTCATGGTGTTCGGCGGCTATCTGGCCGCAGGCGGCAAAATGACCATCATCATGAAATCGCTGCCATTCGAAATGATGATGATCGGCGGGGCGGCTGTTGGTGCCTTTTTGATCAGCAATGACATGAGCGCGGTCAAACACACGCTCAAGGACATGGGCAAGGTGTTCAAGGGAGCCAAATGGAAACCCGACGACTATCGCGATCTTCTTTGCCTGCTGTTTTCGCTGATCAGGATCGCCCGTGCCAACCCTGTCGAACTGGAACAGCATATTGAAGAGCCAGAGAACTCAACATTGTTTTCCGCCTATCCGAAGATACAGGCCGACAAAGAGGCGGTGGATCTGATCTGCGACACTCTGCGATCTGCCGCAATGAATTATGACGACCCCCACCAGGTCGAAGAGGTACTGGAAAAACGCATGGAAGCAAACTTCGATCACGCCATGCATTCGAGCCACGCGTTGCAAACCGTGGCCGATGGGCTGCCTGCGCTGGGTATCGTGGCTGCGGTTCTGGGCGTCATCAAGACGATGGGGTCTATCGACCAGCCGCCCGAGGTGCTGGGTAAGCTGATCGGCGGCGCATTGGTGGGCACCTTCCTGGGCGTGTTTCTGGCCTATGGGCTGGTTGGTCCGTTTGCCGGAAAGCTGAAAGCGGTGGTTGAGGAAGACAACCACTTCTATCAGCTAATCAAAGAGGTTCTGGTCGCCAACCTGCATAACCATAATGCCGCGATGTGCATCGAGGTTGGGCGCCAGAACACGCCGACCCATAACCGCCCCGGGTTTTCAGACCTCGAAGACGCATTGAAGGAAATCAAAAAGGTCGCGGCATGATTCGCGGACTGCTGCTTGCAAGCGCATTTAGCGTCACGGCTTCTGGCGCTGTGGCGCAGAACCTGCGCGTCCGGTCCGGAGAACATGGCGACTATACCCGATTGGTCGTTCAGATCCCTGCGGATACAAGTTGGACTCTGAAACAGGCCACTAATGGCGCGTCATTGAGCGTCGGGCTGAAAGATGTGGTTTTTGAAACGGATGGGGTCTTTGACCGTTTATCCGCCAACCGACTGAATGGTCTTTCTCAGGCCAAGGCCGGTGATGCGCTGGTGTTGAGCTTTGGCTGCGACTGCGTCGCGACGGCGTTCCTGCATCACGAAACGATGGTCGTGATCGACATCGCCGCAGGCGAAATTGCGAGTCCGCCGCAAGCGGATACAACCGCCCCACTCTGGTCGTTGACGCAAACACCCGAACAGGTGCCGCCTGTGGAATTGCCCTCCGACGCGCTGGCTCTGCCCCTGTTGGAGCTGAGCAGCCGGGACCTAGAGACGCTTCTGATGTCCCGCATTTTGCACGGGATCGACAGGGATGTGGTCGATCTGACGCTCTCTGAACCCGGGCCAAGACAGTCCACCCAGCCCGGCCCGTTACGCGTTCCCCAAACGCTAACGCAAAACATACAAGTGTCGACAATTCTGGATGAATTTCAGGGTTTTGGCGGGTTTTCAGATCCCAATATTCAAAATAAACCGGTTTGTATCACGGATGCCGAACTGGGTTTCTCGTCCTGGTCAACCGCTGAACCGTTCGAGAAACAACTCACGACGCTCCGCAACGGTCTGTTTCAGGAATTCGATCGCGTGGACACAGACCGTGCCGTTGCGTTGGCCAAGTTGTATACTTTTTTTGGATTTGGTGCCGAGGCCATACAGGTTTTGGAGTTGCCGCCCGGTCAATCATCGGAAAGGGCACGCATTTCTGCTATTGCGCACGCGATGGACGGTGATGCGTCATCCGCTGAAAACCCCTTCGATGGACAGCAACGATGTGGCGGCGATGCGGGTCTTTGGGCGCTGCTGATCGGGCAATCGCTGAATGCAGATGCGGAACTGAACACGATCGAGCAATCCTTCACCCGTTTGCCTGCGCATCTGCGGCGGCATCTCGGGCCAGAACTCGCCGAAAAACTGGTCAGGGCTGGCAAGCTTGAGGCGTCGCGGCGCGTCCTGCGCGCGGTCGGGCGTGTGGAGAAACAAAACAGCCCTGCTGCGACATTGGCACAGGCACGGATCGCCGAGGCTGAAGGCAATGATGCGCGGACCGAGCAACTCTTGTCCAAGGTGACGGATACAGCCGAAGCCAATAAAGAGGCCGCATTGGCACTGGCACGGCTGATTGAAAAGCGTTGGTCCGATCGGGGTGCGGTTTCGGCACGTGAAATTGACCTTGTGGCAGCTTATGCGGTGGAATTGCGCAGGTCGGATTATGGGCCAATGATGGCGCGTGCGCATGCTCTGGCTCTGGCTCTCGATCGGCAGTTTGAAGGTGCTTTTGACCTGATCCCGTCGTCGGCACCGGACAGAGATTGGCGCAGGACACAAGATCAGGCCGCGCAATTGCTGACTGAGCGGGCAGATGACCTGACCTTTCTGTACTACATGTTGACCCTTTCGCCTGAGACGCGGCAGCAACTTGAGACTGGCACGGCGGTATCTCTGTCCGAACGGTTGGCCGCGCTGGGTTTTGCGGAACAGGCCTTGGCCCTGGCAAACCGGCCAACAGACCAAATCCAGCGCAAGACCCGGGCGCGGCTGCGGGCCCAAGCTGCGCTGCTAAAAGGTCGTCCGCGTCAAGCGCTGCTTGAACTGCAGGACGACGCCTCCGAACCGGCCCAACGGCTGAAGGCGCGCGCATTGATAGATGCCAAGGACTATCCTCAAGCTGCGGCTGCATTGGCGGAGCTTGGTGAGACGGACAGCGCCGGGCGGTACTTTTGGTTGTCGGGAAAGTTGGAAGCGGTCAGTGCGGAGGGGTCCGGGAAATATGGTGAACTGGCGCGGATAAGCCAAAGTTTGTCACAGCCGCCTCAGCGCGTCGCCGAAAAACCTTTGGCGGATGCAAAGGCTCTGCTCGAAAACAGCGCCGAAGCACGCGAATTGATTGCCGAAATGCTGGAAAAGGCGCGCGGCGGCAATTCACAGTGAGGGCCTTGCACAGGAGGGTATTGAACCGATCAAGATTCAAGGTTTCCCGCCACCTGGCAGAGCGCGACACCGCCGTTCATCGGCTTGCCAACGGCGCTTCGTACAGCAGTGACTGCAAGTCGGAAAAGCGCACGTTAGGGTCGATTAGACCCAGTATGGCGTCTCTCACAGCTGCCGCACGGGCTTGTCCAATCGTCGGCGCTGAGAAACTCATGAACTTGTCGATGATCTCCTGTCGGCTCAGCGGTGCTTCGGGGCCACCACGAGCATGGATATCTCCACTCTCCAACACTCGCCCATCCACCGTTTCGATCGTGACATCCGCCCAACGCCCCTGCGGGAAACGTTGATTGTGGCGCGGTTCTTCGGCGACTGTGATACGAGACATAAAATCGGCGACGACCGGGTCGGTCAGGCCCGCGCCCGAGATATGCTCGACACCAATCCGTCCGTGAACGGCAAAAGCGGAGACCGCGAAGGGCAGCGAATACTGAGCTTGCGATGTTGTCTTCGGTATCTCAGCAAAAAGACACGCAGCCTCATTAAAACTGTTGATATGCAGGTTCGCGATCTGATCGTGGGTGAGATTATGCTCAAGCATCAAATGGCGCGCGCCGTCTATAGCCGCATGCGCCCATCGGCAAATCGGATAGGGCTTCACATATTGATGCTCCATCTGCCAGAACGTGCCCAGATCGTCCCAGTGCGGCACAGCGCGGTCGGCTTCCACTGTCAGCGCAGGTGCTCCGGTAAAGCCCTGCTCGGCCAGGATCGCGGCAGACAAACCCACCAGCGCACCCCAGCCCGACCCATCGTGCAACATGGTGGGGTTGGCAATTTCGCGCATCATCTGGCTGCGCGGCCCATGGTATTCCGCAATCCCGAACGCATGCCTTAATTGTTCGGGGCTTTGCCCCCGCAGACGCGCCGCCATCGCCGCAACCCCCAACGCATTCCACGCGCCGGAGGTATGATAGTCACTAACAGAGGCATGCAGAGACAGCCCCGCGCGACCCGCAACCTCATACCCCACGATGACGGCTGTCAGTGCGTCCGGCCCGTTCAGACCCGGGCAGTGTTCCGCCAAGGCCGCCAGCGCCGGAATCACGACCACTCCGATATGGCCCTTGGTCGGATTGTAGCCGTCATGCGCGTCCAGATTGTCGGTCTGGGTCGCGGCTGCATAGGCCGCACCCGCCAGGCTGACACGGCGGCCGTCGAACAGCATCCGCGCGCTGTAATCGGGCGAGGTGCTGCCATAAAGCAATGCCGCCGTATCCCGAGCGATGACCCCAGCCTCCATCGGGCCTGCGCCGATCAGAACACCCATCGTGTCCAGCATCATCAATGCTGCAGCGTCCTTCGCATTGGCAGGTATCTGATCCGCAGACGTCGCGAAGGTAAAATCTGCGATGCGGTCAAAAGCGTTGGTCATTTGGCCATCTCTGGCTCAGCCGTCCGAGTGCCGCGCAGGCGATGCCCGGTCGGATCAAACGGTGGTTCGGACAGGATCACCGCACTGTGTGGCTTGCCCAGAATGAAAACCTCGACCGCGTCGCCCGGTCCGGCGACCTTGGGATCGACATATCCGATCGCCAAAGACTGGTCGACGGAATACCCGTAAGCGCCAGAGGTCACGCGCCCAACGGGCGTACCGTCGGGCGTGAATATCGGCTCGCCACCCGAGGCGTCGGCGAGGGTGGCCTCAACCGCAAGCATCGACAGAACCTCACGCGGTGCGTTGTCTTTGATCGCCAGGTAAGCGTCCTTGTGCAGGAAATCCTTGTCCAGTTTGATCAAACGCTCCAGCGCAACCTCCTGCGGCCAGTATTCCTGCGAGTATTCGCGCCCCCAGGATCCATAGCCCTTTTCGATCCGCAAAGACCCCAGCGCGCGGCCACCGACGGGCCCACCGCCCAATGCGCGCGCAGCGTCCAAAAGCGCTTGATAGAGCCTGATCTGGTCGGACTCGGCGCAATGCAACTCCCACCCCAGATCGCCGGTAAAGCTGACGCGGATCGCCAGGCAAGCTACTCCGGCGACCTCGATCGTGGCCGATCGCATAAAACGGAACGCATCGTTCGACAGGTCCGCATTGGTCAACCGTTGCAACACGTCCCGAGATTTTGGGCCAGCCACATTGAACCCGGCGATCCGGTTGGTTGCGACTTCGAACGTCGTTCCTTCGGGCATGTCCACCATGTTGAAGAACCGCTGATGATAGCGCTCTGCCATGCCCGATCCGATCATCATGTAGTCATCTGCGGCGGTTTTAGTGATCGTGAAATCACCGGCAACACCACCGCGCGCCGAGATTAACGGCGTCAGGCACGAGCGGCCAATTTCAGACGGAACCCGATTGGCGACCAAACGATCCAACCAGACCTGCGCCCCCGGGCCCTTGATGACGTAGTTGGCAAAATTCGAGATATCGATGACGCCAACGGTATCGCGCAGCATCCGAACTTCGCGCCCAACCGGCTCCCACCAGTTCTGACGAGTAAAGCCGTTGGTTTCGACCTTTCCGGGCTGATCAGCGAACCACAAAGGGTGTTCCCACCCGCAGTTCAGACCAAAGACCGCGCCCATGTCCTTTTGCAACTCATAGGCCGGGCGCACACGGGCCGGACGCCCGGCGCTGCGTTCTTCGTTCGGGAAATGAATGGCAAAGCGATGCGTATAGACGTCTTCGACCCGCGCCTTGGTAAAGGCCTTGTCTGCCCAGTCGCCAAATCGTGCGAGATCCCAGGCGAACATGTCATACTGCGGCTCACCCTCGATCATCCATTGCGCCGACAACAGCCCCAGCCCGCCGGATTGAGAGAACCCGGGTATGATCCCGGTGCAACAGAAATAGTTCCTGAGTTCCGGCACCGGCCCCCAGATCGCGTTACTGTCCGGAGACCAGATCATCGGCCCGTTGATCACCCGTTTGACGCCTGCTGTGGCAGCGACCGGCACGCGTTCAGTGGCGCGGATGACGTTTTCCATGATCCGGTCCAGATCGTCGGGGAACAGGTCGTGGGCGAAATCCAGCGGCGTGCCGTTTTCGGCCCAGAACCGCATGTCTTTCTCGTAGGCCCCGATCAGCAGGCCGTTGCCTTCCTGCCGAAAGTAATACTCGCCGTCGCGGTCCGCAATCGAGGGCAGGCGTCGACCCAGCGCTGCAACCTCGTCGATTGCCTCGGTGACGAAGTACTGATGCTCGGTCGGTTGCAGCGGCAGCTCTATTCCGGCCATCGCCGCGACCTCGCGCCCCCACAGCCCACCGGCGTTCACCACCCATTGTGTGTGAATCTCGCCCTTCTCGGTCCGGACGATCCACGAGCCATCAGGCTGTTGTTCGGTCCCTATTACAGGGCAAAACCGTTCAATCGTCGCGCCCATGGCGCGGGCGCCAGCGGCGTAAGCGTGGGTTACGCCTGATGGGTCGACATTGCCACCATCGGGTTCAAACATGATGCAACGGACGTCATCAAACTGTGCCAGCGGATGCAGTTCTTTGGCCCGGTCGCGGCTGACTTCGTAGAAATTCAGCCCGTAGAACCTGGCTTTGGCCTCTTGCAGGCGCAGCTGGTGCTCACGATCTTCGGTCTGCGCAAGGTACAGCGAGCCGGATTGAAACACGCCGCAGCCTTGCCCGGTTTCCTTCTCCAGCTCTTTATACAGGTTCATCGTATAGTGCTGGATGCGGGTGATGTTGTTGTTGTCGTGCAGCCCGTGGATGTTTGCCGCCGCATGCCAGGTGGATCCGCTGGTCAGTTCGTCGCGCTCCAGCAGCACCACATCGGTCCAGCCCAGTTTGGCCAGATGGTACAGGATCGAGCAGCCGACAAGCCCGCCTCCGATCACGACGGCCTGGGCGTGGGTTTTCATCGTCTCTCTCCAATGCGCAAATTCGGTGCCTCATCAAAGTCAGCCATAGGTCGGGGGTCGCTGATACTCCGTTCCCGACGCGAAATGTCGGTAACGGGTCGTGAAGTGCCGTTTCAGCATTGCCCTGGCCAAAACATGCGCGGGATTCCGCGCCTTTGCCGCCTGCCCGCGCGGATGTGAATCGACGTGTATTGAAATGTGAGGCTGTGATTCTTTGATTATTCAGGAAAGCGCAGAAAATGCGTTGCAAATAGTCGTCAAGCGTCGGGACAGGCTGGGCAAAGACAGGTGCACAAAGCACCTCGGCCAGCAGAAATGTTGAAAAAGTTCCTAAAATGTTCTATATATGTTCTCAAGTGGAACGGAGGTTTTTCGAGCTATGACCAACGCTGCCCGTCAAAGCTGGTTCGATGCGCCCAGCAACGATTACCACATGCTGCCGGTGACCGACCGGCAGATGAGATATGCCCGCGCAATCGCCGAGAGATCCGCAATGGAGATCCCGGTCGAGGCGCAGCGGGATCGCAAATCCTTGTCCGACTGGATTTCCGCGCATAAACCGCAGGATCCGTCGCCCTTTGCCAACTACCCGACCGGCAAGCAGGTCGCCTTTGCCGAGCGAATTTCGCGCAGCAAACGTCGCCCCATTCCGTCCGAGTGCTTTCGCGACAAACAGATGATGTCGCAATGGATCGACCGGAACAAATAGCGCCGGTCAGTGACCGTGGTTGCGTGAATACAGCGCAACTGCGGCGGCAACGAACATCCCCAGCAGAATGTAACCTGTCACCGCTTCGGCCACCGCGAGCCCGCGGCACAGGCCCGTAGGGGCCATGTCGCCATATCCAACGGTGGTGAAGGTGACATAGGAAAAATACAGGATATCCGCAGGCCCATTTGCTCCGATGACGCAAATATCGTTGTATCCGAACGCTCCATAGACGGCTGCGAACAAGAACGGCACGACCTGAATGAACGACACGCCCATCAGGAACAAAAGACGCTTGGGGGACTTTACCTGCGTCATGTAAAACCACGACTGTGAGACAATCCAGATCACCAGGCCGACGGCAGCGAAGGTTCCTATCGTGTCCCCGGCGGTGGCTTCGCTCAGGCGTGACAGCCCGTACCAGGCCAGAAAGCTGGCGATTGCCAGACCCAACGCGGCATAGAGGGTCGATTTCCATTCATCCAGAGTTCTGGGTTCGCGCGACATGGGCACTCCGATTTCCTGCCTGAGAGGGATCATTCCGGCTCGGGCGCCCGCCTGCAAGCCCTGATGGGCGCAGGATCAGTTGGACCCCAGATGTTCAACACCCCTGCCGCGGGCCAAAAGAATCTGTTTCTGGCGTTCACGAAAGCGGGCTTTGTCCTGTTCCGAGGTTTCGTCGATGCAGCGATGGCACGAAACACCATGCTCGTATTCCGGGCGTTTCACGTCCTCGGGCAAGATCGGGCGTCGGCACCCGTGGCACAGTCGATGCGGTCCCTCGACCAGACCGTGCCCGACCGACACGCGATTGTCGAAGACAAAGCACTCGCCTTGCCACGTGCTGTCTTCGGCGGGCATCTCTTCGAGATAGCGCAGGATACCACCTTTGAGGTGATAGACATCCTCGACCCCCTGCCCCAGCAGATAGTTAGTGGATTTCTCGCAGCGGATACCGCCGGTACAGAACATCGCGACACGCTTGTTGTGAAAGCGGTCCTTGTTCTGTTCCCACCAATCGGGAAATTCGCGGAAACTGGCAGTTTCAGGGTCTACTGCGCCTTCAAACGTGCCAATCTCAACCTCGTAGTCGTTGCGGGTGTCGATCACAACCACGTCGTCCGCCCGGATCAGATCGTTCCAGTCCTGCGGTTCCACATAGTGCCCGACACTGGCACGCGGATCGACATCGGGCTGCCCCATGGTGACGATTTCTTTTTTCAGGCGCACCTTCATCTTGCCGAAAGGCGGATGGTCCGAGGTCGCCTCTTTCCACTCCATATCGGCGCAACCGGGCAATGCCCTGATATGGGCAAGCACCGCATCAATCCCGGCGCGCGGACCGGCGATCGTGCCGTTGATGCCTTCCTGCGCCAGCAACAGCGTACCCTTGACCGAATTGGCACGGCAGATCTCTTGCAGTGCCGGGCGCAGGGCGTCGGGGTCCGGGAACCGGGTAAAGTGATACAGGGCAGCGATTGTGTACATGCGCGCGATCTACTGCGCACGCGACAAAGACGCAAGAGACCGCATTGACGCCCTTCGCCGCGCCCCATACCGATAGGACATCCAAAGGAGGCCCCAATGACCCATGCGCTGCTTGTCATCGATGTCCAGAACGATTTCTGCCCCGGTGGTGCCCTGGCCGTCCCCGGTGGAGATGAGATCGTCGCCCCCATCAACGCGATGATGGACGAATTCGATGCGGTGATCCTGACGCAGGATTGGCACCCGGCGGGCCATTCTTCCTTTGCCAGCGCGCATCCGGGGCTGTCCCCATTCGAGACAACCCAGATGCCTTATGGCCCGCAGGTTCTGTGGCCGGATCATTGCGTGCAAGGCAGCAACGGCGCAGCATTCCACCGCGATTTGCGCACCGATGGCGACCTGATCCTGCGCAAAGGGTTTCGGCGCGCCATCGATAGCTATTCGGCGTTTTTCGAAAACGACAAGACCACCCCGACCGGTCTGAAGGGCTATCTGGACACGCGCGGGATCACGGCACTTACGCTGGTCGGCCTCGCCACGGATTTTTGCGTCCATTACTCGGCCGTCGATGCCACCGGGCTTGGGTTCGACGTCACTGTCAGGACCGCTGCCTGCCGCGCAATCGACATGGACGGGTCACTGGCAGCAGCCGAACAAGCGATGACAGCGGCGGGCGTCAAGCTGGATTGACGTTCAGGGCGTCGCACCCTGCTCGGCCAGAAATTTCAGCGTGACAAACAGAATGACCGCGAGCCCCAGCGCGAATCCGATCCGCCCGGGCACCGTTTGACGGTTCGGGCGGTTGGGATCCGCCGTCGGACGTCGCACCAGCCTCTGGCGCGCGCGCACCTTGTTCACCGCCCCACCCGGTTGCGCCGTCCTGACTTGATCCAAGAACTGCCAGAAATCAAATTCGCCGCAATACTCGCCCTGAACACCCATGTTCCGGATGTTCGAGAACAGCCGCCCCAGAATGCGATGGCGATCCGCCTCGTCATCCGAGGCGTAAAACCCATGCGCCAATCCGCTTTCCCCCGTTTCCAGACTAAAGCCGGACTCGGTGAAAATCCGCCGTATCTTTGGCGACGCTCCCCGCAGCGCATCTGCTGTCTTGATGTCCCGGAACTGCGCCCGCACCGCAGGCGCTCCGGTCACCGCTGTCATGGCATGCTCAGGATCAACCGCGTCCTGCGCGACCGCCACTATATCAAAGTCGTACTCCAGACCCATTCACCAATTTCAACCTTCTAACCATCCCCACCCCCTCACTAACGCGCGAGGAGTACACACATTTTGCCGGCATTGTGACGTGACCTTGTCATTGTCATCAGATCGGCGACTCTTGCCATTCAGCGCGCCGATTGATCTAACAGCGGAAATGGCAGGAGCGTCCCATGGTCGACATTGCAACGCGCGTCTACAATCACAAATGGAAGATCGACCCAATTGTAAGGTCTTTGATCGACACGGATTTCTACAAACTGCTGATGTGCCAGTCAGTGTTTCGAAATAAGCCCCAAACAGACGTCACCTTTTCCCTGATCAACCGGTCGAATCACGTGCCATTGGCCCGTTTGATCGACGAAGGCGAGCTGCGCGAGCAGTTGGATCACATCCGGTCCCTCAGCCTCAGCCGGGGCGAAAGCACATGGTTGCGCGGCAATACATTCTACGGAAAACGCCAGATGTTCCGGTCGGATTTCATGGAGTGGTTCGAGAATCTGCGTCTGCCGCCCTACCATCTGGAACGCAAGGGCGACCAGTACGAGCTGACATTCGAAGGCAAATGGCACGAAGTCATGTTGTGGGAAATTCCCGCCCTGGCGGTGCTGATGGAGCTTCGGTCGCGCGCGGTGCTGAATGACATGCGCCGGTTCGAATTGCAGGTGCTGTACGCGCGCGCGATGACCCGGGTTTGGGAAAAGATTGAAAGACTGCGCCACATCGACGGGCTGGGCATCGCGGATTTCGGTACGCGGCGGCGACATTCGTTTCTGTGGCAGGACTGGTGCGTACAGGCAATGATCGAAGGGTTGGGCGAGTCCTTCACCGGCACGTCAAACTGCCTGATCGCGATGCGGCGCGAGGTTGAGGCAATCGGCACCAACGCCCACGAATTGCCCATGGTCTATTCCGCACTGGCCACCACGGATGAAGAATTGGCTCAGGCCCCCTACGACGTGCTCAGTGACTGGCACGAAGAACATGACGGAAATCTCAGGATCATTCTGCCCGACACCTACGGCACCAAAGGTTTTCTGGATCACGCGCCAAACTGGCTGGCAGGGTGGACCGGCATTCGCATCGACAGTGGCGATCCCGCCGCCGCGGCCGAAATAGCAATCGATTGGTGGAAAGCGCGCGGCGAGGACCCGAAACAGAAACGCGTCATCTTCTCGGACGGGTTGGACGTGGACAAGATCGGCGAGCTTCATACGCAATTCGCCGCGCGGACCAATGTGTCATTCGGCTGGGGCACGTTGCTGACCAATGATTTCCGCAACCTGGTGCCCCATGATGCGCTGGCCCCGTTCTCGTTGGTCTGCAAGGCTGTCTCGGCCAATGGTCGCCCAACGGTCAAACTGTCCGACAACCCGGAAAAGGCCATGGGCCCAGCCGATCAGATCGATCGCTACAAACGTGTCTTCGGCGTCGGTGCACAGAAGCCGATTGAAGTGATTGTCTGACGGTCAGCCGTGATAAGCCGCAACTGTTTTGAGTTGTGAAAAGCCGTAAAGGGCCTCGAACCCTTTTTCCCGGCCATGCCCGGATTTTCCGACCCCTCCAAATGGCAGCTCGACACCGCCACCAGCACCATAGTTGTTGATGAAAACCTGCCCGGAACGCAGCTGCTTGGCCAGGCGCATCTGGCGCGCGCCGTCGCTGGTCCAGATACTCGCGACCAGCCCATATTCGGTGCTATTGGCTATGGTTAGAGCCTGTTCTTCGGTTTCAAACGGGATCAGAACCTGCACCGGACCAAAGATCTCATCCCGCGCCAATGCATGATCCGATGGCACATCACAGAACAAAGTCGGTCGCACATAGGCCCCGTTAGGCGGCGCGTCTGATTTGATCTGCCCCTGCGCCGCAATGGTCAGGTCCTGACCCTGTGCAAGAAACCCGCTGACAATCTGTTTCTGCCTTTCGGATATAAGCGGGCCAACCCGCAGGTCCTGCAAGGCCGGACCAACGGTCAATTGTGTGTAGGCATCCGCCATGCGCGCTTTGACCTGCTCATAGACCCCGTGCTGCACAAGAATGCGCGACGAGGCAGAGCAGGTCTGGCCCGCATTCTGAATACCCGCGTTGACCAGAAAGGGCAGCGCCGCATCCAGATCGGCATCGTCAAACACAAGTTGCGGGGATTTTCCGCCCAACTCCAACGTGACGGGAACCACGTTGCGGCCCGCCGCTTGCTGTACCAGCGCACCGGTGGCCACGGATCCAGTGAAGGATATGTGATCGACACCGGGATGCGCGGACAACGCCGCCCCGGCCTCGGCGCCAAGACCCGGCACCACGTTCAACGCGCCTGCGGGCAAACCCGCCTCGATTGCCAAATTCGCAAAGGCCAGCGCCGTCAGGCAGGCCTCTTCCGCCGGTTTCAGAACGCAAGCGTTGCCCATGGCCAATGCTGCCCCGACCGAGCGCCCAATGATCTGCATCGGGTAGTTCCACGGAACGATATGGCCGGTCACCCCATGCGGCTCGCGCAGAGTGTAAACCGTGTACCCGTCCAGATAGGGGATGGTCTGGCCCATCACCTTGTCCGCGGCCCCGCCGTAGAATTCGCAATAGCGCGCCAGCGCCACCGCATCGGCGCGCGCCTGCGTCAGTGGTTTGCCCACGTCCAGCGCCTCAAGCTGCGCAAGATCGTCGACACGATCCAGAACCAGTTGGCCAAGGCGGGTCAGGATACGACCACGTTCAAATGCCGGAACTTGGCCCCAATCTCCGTCTCGCGCGTTTGCAGCCGCACGCACGGCCGCATCAATATCCGGCGCATCGCCTCGCGCGATCTGACACAGCTCAGACCCATCTGACGGGTTGATGAGCGTCAACGTCTGCCCGGACGCAGCCGAATGCCATCTGCCTGCCGTCAGCATCAGGCTTGGATCGAACCAAAGAGATTGAGACATGATTTCCTCCGAACTAAGGCTCTAATATGAGGGATTTCGCGGTATCTGGCCTGAGTACCGGCCATTGCGGCGCTGCTGCGATCAGATCGCGCGTATAAGGATGTTGCGGATTGTTGAACACCTGTTCGGTCTCACCGCGTTCAACGATTTTTCCAGCCTTCATCACCATGACCCGATCCGTAATCGTACGTACCACGCTCAGATCGTGGCTGATGAAAAGATAGGTCAAACCAAACGCGGCACACAGCTCTGCCAGAAGATCAAGGATCTGCGCTCGGACCGAAACATCGAGAGCCGAGACCGCCTCGTCAAAGATGACGAGCTCGGGCCGGATGATCAGGGCGCGGGCAATGGCGATGCGCTGGCGCTGTCCGCCCGAGAATTCATGGATGTATTTGCCCGCGTCATCCGGGCTCAAACCCACGGCGGTCAGCATTTCGGCTATGCGATCGTGCCGCTCAGTCCGCGTCGGAGGTGTGTCCAGTAGATGAAAGGGCTCAGTGATCAGTCGGTCGACCCGGTGGCGCGGATTGAAACTGCCGAACGGGTCTTGGAACACGACCTGCATCTTGCGTCGCACAGCCAAGTCGGGCCGATGGCCTGACAGGATCGGTTGACCGTCGAGCAGAATCTGACCGCCTTGGATGCTCTCCAACCCCAATATGGCCCTTGTTAGGGTCGATTTCCCACAGCCGGACTCGCCAACAAGACCCATTCGTTCGCCCCGGTTTACCTCGAAACTGACCTGATCGACCGCCCGGTGATGGTCCGGGCGCTCAAACAAACCGGTGCGCGGCAACCGATAGTCTCGAACGACATCCCGGACCTCGAGCAACGCCCGAGGCGGCGGTGGTTTCGGAAGCAAGACTTGATGCCCGGATGCCTCAAACAGCATCCGGGTATAGGGGTGCTGCATGTGGCGCAGCAGGTGTTGGGTTTGCCCGGCTTCGACCACCCGGCCGCGCCGCATCACGACGATTTCATCCGCCATCTCTGCGACGACCGCCAAGTCATGGGTGATCATCAAAAGACCCATTCCGTATTCAGTGACTAGGCCCCGCAGTAGCATGAGTATTTGCGCCTGCGTCGTGACGTCCAATGCTGTCGTCGGCTCGTCGGCGATCAACAATTTGGGCCGCAATGCGATTGCCATCGCAATCACCACGCGCTGACGCTGACCACCGGACAACTCGTGCGGATAGCGCGTCAGAGGAAACCGGTCCGGCGCCAGGCCAACACGGGTCAGAACCTCTTGCGCCTGATGGCGGGCTTGGGCGGGCGCCATCGCCTTGTGGATCAGGATGGTTTCGGCCACCTGATCGCCAATCGTTTGCACCGGGTTCAGGGCGGTCATCGGTTCCTGAAATACCATGCCCAGCGCCGCACCCCGAAGGGCACACATCTGCGGTTCCGTCCGCTCCAAAAGCTCTTGCCCGTCCAACCGGATCGATCCGCTGCACTCTGACCCATTGGGCAATAACTGCATGGCGGCCAGCGCAGTCATCGATTTACCCGACCCGCTCTCGCCTGTGACTGCTACGATCTGGCCGCGCGCAATGGACAGGCTGACCCGATCCAGTATTGGCTGGCCATGGATCGCCACCGAGAGGGTATCGATGTCCAGCAAGCTCATGCGCGAGCCACCCTGATCCGAGGGTCCAGCCAATCACGCAATCCGTCGCCCAGCAAGTTCAGGCCCAGCACCGTCACGATGATCGCCAGGCCCGGGATCAGAGCCAAATGCGGGGCAAAACTGACCATAGTCTGTGCATCCGCCAGCATTCGCCCCCAACTGGGTGTCGGCGGTTGCGCCCCCAGACCCACATAGCTCAGCCCCGCTTCGGCCAGAATACCCAGCGAGAACTGGATGGTGCCCTGCACAATCAGCAGATTGGCGACATTGGGCAGGATGTGTTCCGCTGAGATGCGCGCAGCCCCCTTGCCCGCGACACGGGCAGCGAGGATGAACTCACGCTCCCACAGGGACAGGGCGGCGCCCCGCGTGATACGAGCGAAGACCGGGATGTTGAAGATGCCGATGGCGATGATGGCGTTGACCGCACCAGCTCCGAATACGGCGGTGATCAGTATGGCGATCACCAGCGAGGGGAAGGCAAAGACCAGATCGTTGCCGCGCATGATCACTTCGTCCAGCCACGACCCTTTGCGCGCTGCGGCGGTCAGACCCAGTGGCACGCCCAGCGCCATGCCGATCCCGACGGCAACAAGCGCGACGGCGATGGATGTCCGCGCGCCAACCATAGTCATCGAAAACATATCGCGCCCGAAATGGTCGGTGCCGAACCAATTCAGCGCGTTGGGCGTTTGCAACTTGTCGGGAATGCTGAGAGCGGCGTGGTCATAGGGTGTCCAGACGAACGAGATCAGCGCCGCCAGCAGCACAAGGGACGACAACACAGCACCGAGGAACAGATTGCGCGTCATGTCCGATCCCTCAGCCTTGGGTCAACTGCCGCATAGGCCAGATCGACCAGAAAGTTGACCGTGATGACAGCAAAGACCAACAGCATCACCACCGACTCGACCACGATCAGATCGCGCGCGGAAATGGCCTGAAACACCAGCCGCCCAAGACCCGGAAGGTAAAACACCTGTTCGATAATGATCGACCCTGCCAGTAGGAAGGAAAATTGCAGCCCAATGATCGTTAGTACCGGGATCAGCGCATTGCGAACCCCGTGCCGCCACAGCGCCTGACGCGGGCTGAGCCCTTTGGCGCGGGCGGTGCGCATGAAATCCTCGCCCAGAATGTCCAGCAACGAAGACCGCATGACTCGCGCCAGAATCGCGGCTTGCGGCAGCGCCAGCGCAATCGCTGGCAGGGTCAACGACTTGAGCCCGGCCCAAAGCCCGCTGTCCCAGCCCGCAAACCCGCCCGCATTGAACCAACGCAGGTTGATGGCGAAGATCAGCACCAGCATCATGGCAAACCAGAAATTTGGCACCGCGATGCCCAGTTGCGTTGCCCCCATCACCGCCAGATCACCCGGTTTTCCGCGACGCGCGGCGGCATAGATCCCGGCGGGAAAGGCGATCAGCGTCGACAGGATCAACGCATAGAGCGCCAGCGGCAGCGAGACCCACAACCGGTCTGCGATCATCTGCGACACTGGCGTACGATAGGTATAAGAAGTCCCGAAATCCCCGCGCAGCATCCCTCCGACCCAGTTGGCGTATCGCTGAACCTTTGGAACATCGAGACCAAGTTCCGCCCGCAGCGCTGCCAGCGTGTCAGGCTGCGCGTTCACGCCCAGCATGAACGAAGCCGTGTCGCCCGGCGTGATCTCGATCACCGCAAAAATGACAACCGATGCCACAGCAAGACTGAGGATCAGCGACATCAGGCGTTTGAGAATGTAGCGCAGCATCGTCAACACGTTAGGGGCGCAGTTACGCCCGGTCCAGCACCTAACGGTATTTGCGCCGCTCGGCCTGAATCAAATTGTCCGCACAGCTTGAGATCTCTGCGAACCCTGCTGTGTCCGCCAGCCAGTTCTGGTTCGCCTCATCCCGCGCCAGGGTCGCGCGACGCAGGACCATCAATCGGGCACGAGGGCTGTTCAGAAATTGATCCTGCGGTATCACCGACTCAAGCGGGCTGTCATAGCGGATGGCCTCAAAGTACCCTCCTGACGCGGCCAGAAAAGCAAAAGCACAGGCCCGGGCCTGTGATGAGCACTGCGTGGTACACAGATCAGCAATAGGTTTCGCGGAAGGCGCTGACATCAGCCAGTCTTCGACCGCGCCACGCCAAGCGTTCTCGGGCGATATGTCCCCAAAACCCAACCCCAACGCCAGCGTGCCAGCCATGCCCAGCGCGTCGGACTGCGTCGCATCGACCGGCGCAGTTTGGATGTGGCGCAGCACCGCCATGCCGTCGCCACGATGCTCAGAAGGTCCAGATAAATAGGTCAGGTAAGGCAGCAGTTCCTGCATCACCGACTCGTCTGCCGAAAGTTCGTCGCGCAGTTCCTGACTGCCATAAAGTGCGACAATCCGAGTGGGGCGATCCGTCGCCTGATGCTCACCCAACTGGTTCAACCGGTCAATCAGTCCAAGGTCTGGCTCTGCCCCCTTGGCCTGCATCAGAGCCTGAGCCAACGGGTTCCCGGCCTGTGCTTCGACAAATAGCCATGACCGCCCGAATGTGCTGAGATCCTTGTATCGGAACAGATCATGCGCGTCTGCCCGGTCCAGCGATTGCCGGAACGGCGAGGGCCCGAGATCGGATGTTTCGATGCGGGCCAGCAACAGACGCGCATCGGAATCACCTTCGTTCGCAAGATCAGCCAGCAACTGCAGGCTTTCTGCGTCATCGCCCTGCAACCAAAGGTCGACGGCAGACTGCAAGCGCGAATTGGCCTGAACCGCCGGGGCACAGACACATCCGATTGCCATGGCCAAAGCCCCGATTAGCCTTTTTAGCATCCGTCCCCACTTTGTTGCGTCGATGCGCCGTGCCTATTCGCTCCAGCGGATCGCAGTCAAATCGATTGCAGCCGTCGGCGCGTTTTCCCACAGGCCCTCAACACCGGCCTTCGCCACGCCCAGCTTGGCCCACTGAAACAGATAGCCATTGACATAGTCGTTCGCGATCAGCCGCTGCGCCTCACCCAGCAATCTGGTGCGTTCTTCGGGATCCGTGGTCTCGTTCAGAGTATCCATCAAAGCCTGAAAGTCCGTGCTGTCATACTGAAAGTAATAGTCGGGGCGCGCGTAGATGCCGATATCCATCGGCTCGGTATGGCTGACGATCGTCAAGCCAAAATCCTTGCCCTTGAAGACCGATTCCAGCCACTGTGCCCATTCGACGTTGATAATCTCGGCCTTGATCCCGATCTCGGCCAACTGAGCGGCGACGATCTCGCCACCGCGCCTTGCATAGGATGGCGGCGGCAGATGCAGCGTCGTTTCGAACCCGTCGGGATAGCCCGCTTCGGCGAGCAAGGCCTTGGCTTTTTCGGGATCATAGGCGGCGACGCCGGTTAGATCGACATAGGCCGGATTGTGAGGTGCAAAATGGCTGCCGATCGGGGTTCCATAACCGAACATTGCCCCATCAATGATGGCCTGCCGGTCGATTGCATGAGCCAGCGCCTGCCGGACCAGAATGTCGTCGAACGGAGCCTGCTTGTTATTGGTCGACAGGATCGTTTCGCCTTCGGTCGAGCCAACCAGAATCTGAAATCGGGGATCTGCATCGAACTGAGGCAGATTCTCGGGTGCCGGGTAGTTGTCGAATGCGTCCAGGTCCTCGGCCATCATCGCGGCAAACGCCGCTGTGGGATCCGAGATGAATTTGAACGTTGCGGTCTCTAACGCGGGCTGATCGCCCCAATAATTGGGGTTGCGATTCAGGGTGATGCTGTCGCCCTGCACCCAGTTGCCAAAGGTGAATGCGCCTGTTCCCACCGGGTTGGTCTTGATGGTCTCGATGCTTTCGGGCGCAACGATGACCGCATCGCCCCAGGCCAGATTGAACAGAAAGTTCCCGTTGGGCTCTTTCAGGGTAATCTTCACCGTCAGCGGATCGACAACCTCGACGCTTTCGATCCCTGCAAACAGGGCCTTCTGCGCGTTTGCGCTGTCATCGGCCGTAGCGCGGTCCAGGCTGAACTTGACGTCTTCGGCATCCATCGTCGTGCCGTCGTGAAAGGTAACGCCGTCGTGCAGCTTGAAGGTATAAACTGTACCGTCGCCGGAAATCTCCCAACTTTCCGCGAGGGCTGGTACAATTGATCCATCGCCCTCAAAGCGGGTCAGACCTTCGAAGATATTGTTGTAGGTCACCGAATCGATGATCTGCGCAGCGGCGCTGGTCGGGTCGAGATGCGGCGGTTCAAGCTGAACGCCGATGGTAATGTCAGATTTCGCCAGTGCCTGAGACGCAACCAGGCTGACCCCAAGGGCCGCCGCAGTTACGAAGGGCCGAAACAGTTGCTGTGTCATTGAAATCTCTCCCCATTGGAAAACGTTCCACGCGTGGTTCAACGGTCGTACAGCTGACAATGTCCCTTTAAACCTCAGGTCAATCAAGGAAATGTTCGCGCAACCGGGGTTTCTATGTCCTGCCGCAATCTGTTATGCCGCACCGTAGCATAATTCCCGGAGGAGCGTGCCATGAGCGCCACCGCCCGCAAGACAGCCCCGAACGCCGAGGATATCCGCGCACGCAAAGGGGGCGAACCTCTGGTCAGCCTGACCGCCTATACGACACCGATGGCGCGACTGATGGATGCGCATTGCGACTTTGTTCTCGTCGGCGACAGCGTGGGCATGGTGTTGCACGGGCTGGAATCGACGCTGGGCGTGACGATGGAGATGATGATCCTGCACGGGCAGGCCGTTGCACGCGGGCTGTCCAGCGCGATGATGGTCATCGATATGCCCTTTGCCAGTTACGAGCACGAACCACCCGAGGCGTTTCGCAACGCCGCCCGTCTGATGGCGGAAACCGGGGCCGGTGCCGTCAAGCTGGAGGGTGGCGTCGAAATGGCCGAAACCATCCGCTTTTTAGTCACGCGCGGCATTCCGGTGATGGCGCATATCGGGCTGACGCCACAGTCGATCAATACGCTGGGCGGCTATAAGGTGCAGGGCCGCGACGAACAGGCCGAGGCGGTGCTGGCCGATGCCCGTGCCGTGGCCGATGCTGGCGCGTTTTCCGTCGTGTTAGAGAAGGTTCCGCAAAAGCTGGCCGACCGGATCACCGCCGATATTCCGATACCGACCATCGGTATTGGCGCTTCCGCCGGATGTGACGGGCAGATTCTGGTTGTCGACGACATGGTGGGCTTTTTCACGGCCTTCAAACCGAAATTCGTCAAACGCTATGCCGAGCTTGGGCCGCAGGCCGAGGCTGCGATCGCCGAATACGCAGCCGAGGTTCGCGCGCGCGCCTTTCCCGCAGACGAACACGTGTTTGCCGATCAGGCACCGGCCAAAGGGGCCAAATCATGACACCAAGGATATTGCGGCATTTGGCCGACCTGCGCGCGTTGACCTCGGATTGGCGCAGCAAAGGTGAAATCATCGGCGTCGTGCCAACAATGGGGGCCTTGCATCAGGGTCACCTGTCTTTGGTCGAGGCAGCGAAGGCTGATTGCGACCGCGTGATCGTGACGATCTTCGTGAACCCCAAACAATTCAACAACCCCGAGGATCTTGCCAAATACCCGCGAACCGAGGTTGAGGATGCCGAGAAGCTCGTCCCCTTCGATGTCGATGTGATTTACGTCCCCGAGCCGCAGGAGATTTATCCAGATGGGTTTGCCACCGGCGTTTCGGTCACCGGTTTGACCGATATGATGGAGGGCCTCGGTCGCCCGGGCCATTTCGACGGGGTCGCAACGGTGGTGACAAAACTGTTCCTGCAAACGCAGGCAGATCGGGCCTATTTCGGACAGAAAGACTATCAGCAGCTTATGGTCGTTCGCCGCATGGCGCGCGACCTTGATATCCCGATTGAGGTGATCGGCTGCGAAACGGTGCGCGAAGCCTCGGGTCTGGCCATGTCGTCGCGCAACCTGCGGCTTTCGCCCGAGGCGCTTGAGGTTGCCGCAAACTTGAACCGGACCATGCGGGATGTTGCGGAAAAGCTGGCCGCGGGCGGTGAGATCGCACCCTTGGCGACCGAAGCGCAGGCTGCGCTTTTGGATGCGGGCTTCAGCGAGGTCGGCTATATCGAATTGCGCTGTGCCGCGACACTCGACCCTCTGACCCATGCCACGCGACCGGCGCGCCTGTTTGCGGCAGCATTTGTGGACGGGATTCGCCTGATCGACAACATCCCGGTGCCGTCGGCCTGATTTCTGCACTGGAACGCCCGCGACTGTTTGCGCTAAACTCCCCCAAAATGTCATGGGGAGAGGGCAGGCATGACCTATATTCTGGCGATTGATCAGGGCACAACGTCGTCACGCGCTATTTTGTTTGACGCAGGAATGCAGCGCGTCGGGACCGCGCAACGCGAATTCCCGCAGCATTTCCCGAGTGAGGGTTGGGTCGAACACGACCCAGAGGATATCTGGGACAGCGTCCTGACCGTTTGCCGCGAAGTCATGCAGTCGACAGGAACAACCGCCGACCAGATCGCGGGCATCGGCATCACCAATCAGCGCGAAACCACCGTTATCTGGGACCGGACCAGCGGCAAACCGATTCACAACGCGATTGTCTGGCAGGACCGCCGGACCGCCGACATCTGCGAAAAGCTGCGTGATGCCGGGTGCGAGGATGACGTGACCGCCCAGACCGGTCTGTTGCTGGACCCGTATTTCTCGGGCACCAAGGTCAAATGGCTGCTCGACACCGTCCCCGGCGCACGCGACCGGGCCAAGGCGGGTGAGTTGCTCTTTGGCACCATCGACACTTTCCTAATCTGGCGTCTGACCGAAGGGCGCGTGCACGCCACCGATGCCACAAACGCCGCACGTACCCTTCTGTTCGACATTCACAAAGGCGCGTGGAGCACTGATATCTGCGACCTGCTGGACGTGCCAATGGCAATGCTACCTGATGTCCAAGACTGTGCCGCTGATTTTGGGCATACCCCCCTGTTGGGCGGTCAGATACCGATTCTGGGCGTGGCTGGAGACCAGCAAGCTGCCACAATCGGCCAGGCCTGTTTCAGCCCCGGTATGTTGAAATCGACATATGGCACCGGGTGCTTTGCGCTGCTGAACACGGGGCACGAGCCGGTCGGGTCGCAGAACCGGCTGCTGACCACCATTGCCTACCAATTGGACGGGAAACGCAACTATGCGCTCGAGGGCTCGATTTTCATAGCCGGTGCAGCGGTCCAGTGGCTACGGGATGCCTTACAGATCATCGATGCGGCACCCGAAAGCGGCGAGCTTGCGGCAAAGGCGGATCCGAACCAACATGTCGTGCTTGTGCCCGCTTTCACGGGGCTGGGCGCGCCTTATTGGAAGCCCGATTGCCGTGGTGCGATCTTTGGCCTGAGCCGAAACTCGGGCCGCGCAGAAATCGCCCGCGCCACGCTGGAAAGCATCGCCTTTCAAACCCGCGACCTTTGGCATGCCATGCAGGGCGATTGGGGCGACGCGGCCGATGTCACACTGCGGGTCGATGGCGGTATGAGCGCCTCGGACTGGGCGATGCAGGGGTTGTCGGACCTTCTGGGCGCGCCGGTCGACCGCCCGGTCATGCAGGAAACCACCGCGCTGGGCGCGGCCTGGCTGGCCGGTATGCGGTCAGGGGTCTACCCGGACCAGCAGGGTTTTTCGGAAACCTGGGCCCTGGATCGTCGGTTTGAGCCCGTGATGTCCGGCGAAAAGCGCGATGCGGCCTATGCGCGCTGGCAGCGCGCGGTCTCGGCGGCGATGGCATTCTGACCCACCTGGGCTCAGCTGTGATCCTTCATCAGACGCTGCTTTTGGCGTGACCAGTCGCGCTTGGCCTGTGCCTCGCGCTTGTCATGGGTCCTTTTGCCCTTGGCGATTCCGATTTTGATCTTGGCCATGCCCTTGTGGTTGAAATACAGAACCAGCGGCACCAGCGTCATGCCTTTGCGCTGGGTCGCGTTCCACAGGTTCGACAGCTCTTTGCGCGACACCAGCAGCTTGCGGCGGCGGCGTTCCTCGTGCTTGAAGACCTTGGCCTGCTCGTAGGGCGCAATGTAGCTGTTGATCAGCCACAACTCTCCATCATCGACCGACGCATAGCTTTCGGCAATGTTCGATCCGCCCGCGCGCAGGGATTTGACTTCGGACCCTTGCAGCATGATGCCACATTCCAGATCGTCCTCGATCGCGTAGTCAAACCGCGCGCGCCGGTTTTCGGCGATCACTTTGTAGTTCGGGTCTGTCTTTTGCTTGGCCATGACGCGTTGATTTAGGCGGCTTGTGCGGGCCTTGCAAGCCCCCAGCGTTCAACCTGTCAGGACTTGGCCGAGATGATCAGATCAGGGCCGAATATCGTATCCGCATGGTTGTGCAGGTATATCTTCAGCCACGGGGTAAAACGATCCGGGTGCCGTTTCACTTCGGCCAGAAGATCATGGTAGTCGATCCAGCGGATATCCATAACTTCGTCCGGATTAGGCTCGATTTTCAGCGGTTTGCGCACATGGGCCAGAAAGACGTCGACGACCTCGTTCTCGACCAGACCGTTGCCCACATCGGCGTGGTATTCCAGCCGGTGCCGGTATTCGGGATACAGGCCCGTGATGCCCAATTCTTCTTTCAGCCGCCGTACGGCACAGGCTGATGCGCTTTCGGCCCAGTCAGGATGGGTACAGCAGGTATTCGCCCAGAGGCCCGGCGTGTGATATTTGCCCAGCGCGCGGCGCTGCAACAGAATCTCGGTGCCGCGCACCACAAAGACCGACACAGCCTTGTGCTTGAGCCCCTTTTCGTGCGCCTCCAGCTTGTCAACAGGGGCCAGTTCCCCGTTCACCCATGCCGGAATCATGATTCCCATCTGTCTTCTCCTGCTGCCGAACCCAAATGCGGCGATATCCATGACCTGGCTCTGGCCCGATCGGCTTGGCGGTGTGGCTAAAAGTTTGCGGCCTCCCAACCGCTGTCCCCAAATTGGCGCTGATCGGTCCGCCAATCAAGCGCACGAAAGGCCGCAGGGTCTGCGGCCTTTTTGCAGGAATGACCCGGGAGGGATTGTCAGAGGTTATTCACCAGAAACGCTGACGATATAGGCGTAAACGTCCTCGGCCCCCTTCTTCAGCTTGAAGGTCATCTTGGATTTGGCCGAGGTTTGACCCAGATAGTCTTTCAGGAATGCTTTGGGGTCCTGTGCGTAGGCCACAAAGGTCTCTTCATCCCAGACCAGACCGTTTTCACCCGCTTCGACGATGCTGTCACCGTATTTGAAATCTTCAATCGTACCAGCGGTGCGCCCGGCGATTCCATAAAGGTTCGGTCCGGTCTTGCCGCCCTTGACGATCACTTCACCTGCTGGATCGGCGATCATATGGCAGGACTTGCACTTGTTGAACGCTTTCTTACCGGCGTCGGCGTCACCTTCGGCAACGGCAGGAACGGCCAGCAGACTAACAATAGCGGTGGCGAGGATGCGGTTCATAACTGTAGCTCCGATACGAATTGGCTGCCCCGAATGGACCTTCGGCGCAAAAAAGAGTCAACGCGCAGATTGCCGCGCGAGGTCACTGTGCCACTGCGACATAAAGGCTGTCCTTAACTTAAGTCATGTGGATCATTTGTCATGCCCGTCGGCCCAGCATGGCAGCAAATCACCCTTGGCCGGGGTCGCCAGATACACCGCGCGCGCAATCGCGCGGCTCAGGCAAAGCGAAGCAGCGTGGCCAATCTGCGCCAATGCGCCCGGATCTGCCGCCAGAGGCCGGGCACCTGTGCTGACGCCAAACACCAGATCGCCATCTCCCGGCGTATGGGCCGGCACAATGGCACGGGCAATGCCGTCATGCGCAGCAACGGCAAGGCGCTGACATTGCGCCTTGGTCAGGTCTGCATCCGTCGCCACAATGGCGATTGTCGTGTTGGTCTTGTCAGGCGTCGTCGGGCGCATTGCCCGGGCCTTGAGGCTTTCGGAGATCGCGCCCAGCCCCGAGGCCGGATCTGGCCCCAACCCGCCAAATTCAGAGTCTAACTCGAAAGAAGCCGCCCAGAAATGCCTGTCACCGGGTGTTGTCACACTGCCCAGCGGGTTCGCGGCGACCAGCGCTCCAACAGTGACGCCGTTCTTCAGACGCAGCGACGCGGATCCCAGCCCGCCCTTATGCATCGCCGCCAGCGCTCCGGTTCCCGCCCCGGACGTTCCCAGTTCGAAGGTTTCGTCTGCGGCCAAGAACGCGGCCCGGCCCAGGGCGCGATATGGATTTTCGGACCAGCTTTTGTCACCGCCGTTCAACAAATCGAACAGTATGGCACCCGGCACGATCGGCACGGTGACGGGGCCCACCGCAAAGCCGCGCCCTTGTGCGAGCAGAGCATCGGCAACCCCCGAGCAGGCATCGAGCCCAAAGGCCGATCCCCCCGACAATGCAATCGCGTCGACACGCGCGACCGATTTGTCCGGGGCCAATAGGTCGGTTTCCCGCGTCCCCGGCGCGCCGCCCATGACATGAACAGAGGCGGTAAACGGGTCTTTGGAGGTCAACACAGTCGTGCCGGATTTCAGCAGCTCGTCTTGGGCATTTCCGACCAGAAGGCCGGGGACATCGGTGATCAGATTTCGGGGTCCGGGGGTCATGTTCGTCTCGGATGGTGCTGCCAGAAAGCGTGTAGACGCGCCGCCTCCGACAGGGAAATTTCTGGCCGTATGAAGAGCTGATCAGATACAGCGGCCACCGTCGACCTCCAATGCTGCGCCGGTGATCATGCTGGCCTCGTCCGAGCACAGGAAACAGGCGGCATTGCCCATGTCGTCGGGGGTCGAAAAGCGGCCAAGCGGGATGGTCGCGAGAAACTTGGCGCGCATTTCGGGCGTGTCTTCGCCCATGAAGGATTTCAGCAACGGGGTTTCGCCCGCCACCGGGCAGATTGCGTTTACCCGCACCCCGGACGGGGCGAGTTCGACGGCCATCGTCTTGGTTGCTGTGATCATCCAACCCTTGGAGGCGTTGTACCAGTTCAGGTTCGGGCGCGGTGACAGCCCGGCGGTCGAGGCCACGTTCAGAATGGCACCGGTTCCGCGTGCCTTCATCATGGGCACCAATGTCCGAGCGGTCAGGTAGACCGATTTCACGTTTACATTGAAAACTCGGTCGAAATCGTCCTCGCTGACCTCTTCCAGTGGCGCAGGCAGATGGGTGATGCCGGCATTGTTGACCAAAATGTCCAGATGGCCAAAGCGGTCCTGCATGATGTCGGCCATCGCTTGCACCGAGGTTGCATCCGCCACGTCCACCAATTGCGCAATTGCGTTCGGGCCAAGCTGGTTGGCCAGAACTTCGGCCGCGTCACCGTTGATATCGGCGATCATCACCCGCGCACCCTCGGACAGGAACTTCTGCACGATCCCGGCGCCAAAGCCTGACGCGCCGCCGGTCACGATCGCGGTTTTTCCCTCTAACCTCATGGTCTTGCTCTCCCTTGTCGGGTCAGACTACCAAGGCACGGCGAAACTGCCAGATCAATCTTCCGCGACCTTGCCGCGCAGCGCCTTTACGTCCGAGCGCGCCTTTTTCGCGGCCAGACGGCGCTTGACCGAACCATAGGTGGGTTTGGTGGCGATGCGCCGTTTCGGCTTGACCAGCGCGCGGGTGATCAACTCAGCCAATCTGGCGCGGGCGATGTCACGATTACGGGCCTGGCTGCGGGTTTCCTCGCATTGAATGATGATTGCGCCGTCCTTGGTCCAGCGCCGCCCCGCCAGCCGTTTCAGCCGTGCCTTCACCGGATCGGGCAGCGAGGGCGAGCGCGCAGCCTCGAACCGCAACTCGACCGCGGTCGAGACCTTGTTGACGTTCTGCCCGCCGGGTCCCGAAGAGCGTACAAAGCTCTCGGTCAATTCCCAATCTTGCAGGGCGATATCGTCAGTGATGCGCAACATGGGTCGGACCTTACAAGGCGGGCGCGAAAACAAAAAGGGCCGCCCCGGCGGGACGGCCCTTCGAAAGCACAGGAGGTCGGGTCGGTTAGATCAATCGACCAGCCGGAGCGCACGCTCCGCCAAGGGCTGCCCTAGCAGGCGATCCCCCCGGTTGTTCCGACACCTCTCTCCAATCTCTTTCTCGACACTGGATCACCTCCTTTTCTATCTGTTGCGGTTAACAATGAGCCTGACACAAGATGCGCCATTCTCAAAGCGTTTTTTTACGCGGGCTGCGCGGTCATACGTGCGACGATCACCTTGAAGGGGATCAGAGCGATCATCGCCAACGACAGTTTGACCAACCAATCAGCAAAGGCCAGCGTCACCCACAAGGGCGCCATCGGACCGGTCAGCATGAACGGCACAGGCTCCCACGCCCAGTTGATCGCGGCGTCTGCGGTGGCTCCGAAGATCGTGATCGACGCGGAAAAGGCGATGGTAAAGAACACCACGGTATCAAGCGCCGAGCCAACCAGCGTCGAGGCCAAAGGCGCACGCCACCAGCGTCCGCCGCGCATGGCATTGAATACGGTGACGTCGGAAAGCTGCGCCAAAAGGAAGGCCACACCGGATGCCACAGCAACCCGCAGCGGCACGGCAGCATAGGTGAAACCATCACCTTGAAGCATGATCTGGCTGCCGATCAGCGAACAGATGACGCCCACCAGGAAGCCTGCAAATACGACCTTGCGGGCCGGACCGACGCCATAAACGCGGTTGGTGATATCGGTGACCAGATAGGCCAGCGGATAGGTAAAGGCACCCCAGGTCAACAGACCGTCGAGGATCAGGAACTGGACCAGAATGTTCGAGGCCACGACAATGGTGGCCATGGCAATGATGCCGGGAATAAAGCTGCGTTGCATTTTCAGATGCCCGTTTTGACAAGGTAGCGGCGACTTGGCCAAGGGCTCATCCCAAGGCAGGCCGCGCTTCTAGCGGGTCGAAACGCGTTTGGCAAGTCATTCGGGCAACAGATATTCGACCAGTTCGGTGCGTTGCAGCGCCAGAAAATTGTCGTCCGAGATCATGGTGGCCCGCAGCCGTCCCTGCCTGTCGCGCCAGACAGACACCCCTTCGAGGTTATCATGGGTGCCGGTCCCGGTTTCTAACAGGGTTTCTTCGGCGCTGGCACCATGGCTGCCCACTCGCCAGCGGCGCAGCCGTGTCTGAAATCCGAACATGGTGACGTGACGCTCCAGCACATAGAGCCGTCCATCCGGTCCGAAATCGGCGGCCACGGGCAGGAACTTGCCGCGTGGCGGCAGGACAAAGGGCGTGGACCAGACTTTGCCGTCCCAGCGATAGACGGGAATGTCACCTTTGGTGGTCCGGCTTTTCTCGGTCATGGTATAAAGTCGCCCGCGATCGTCTATCGCCAATGCTTCGAACGACCCGTTCCGATCCAGCGCACGAAAGGCCTTGGGTCGCGGCAGCACCCACGCAGGCACGCCCGGCGAGGGGTAATGTGCGACCCGATGAACCCCTTCGAACGACAGGAAAAAGCTGCCGTCCGATGCGACCGCAATTCCTTCGGCGTCCCCCGCACGGCCCGACAATTTGCGGCCCCGGCTGGACAGCAGCGGTGACCGGCTCAGAAGTTGAATGCCGGTGATCCGGTCTCCGTTCCGCTCAATCCGCGCGGTCACCAGATGTGAACGGTCACTTAGCGCGATCATCTGCTGGCCCTGCCCCGAGATATGGACCGCCGAAAACCCGCCGAACCAATCAGCGCTTTCGCGCCAGACATAGCTGTCCAGCAACGTGGCGGTTTTGACCTCGACAGCACCAACCGGACCAGCCAGCACCGTCGCTGCAATCAGTTGGATTGCAACACGGCGGCGCATTGTTGGGGCAGATCGGCAAGGCGGTATTCACGCCGTTTCTTTGGGGCCGGAGCGTTCGGGTCCGGCGGCGGCGGGTTCAGGATGTTGCGCACCCATTGCTGCGCCTCCGCACATCCGTCGCCTTTGGGCGGCGGGTCTTGATTGACGCATCCCCGCGATCCACGCGGGCAACTCAGCCGCACATGGAAATGATAATGGTGCCCCCACCAGGGTCTGATCTTGCGCAGATAGGCCCGGTTGCCCTTTTCATCATTGCACATCTGCACCTTGGCTCCGGGGAACACGAAAATCCGCGCGACGCGTTTGTCCTTGGCGGCTTCGCGCAGGACGGCATGGTGTTGTTTCGTCCAGTTGCCATTCACATAAGCCCCGTTTGCGCGGCGCAGCGAGATCGACGAGATATTTTCGCGCGCCTTGCGGCTGAGACGCATGTTATCGCCCGGCAGCATCCAGATATCGATGTCGAGACCCAGTTGGTGAGAACGGTGCCCGGATGTCATCGGCCCGCCGCGCGGCTGGCTGATATCCCCGACATAGAGACCGTTCCACCCCGGCTGCTTGGCAGCAAACCGGCTGAGGTCCTGCACATAGTCTATCGCTTGCGGGTGTCCCCAGTTGCGATTGCGCGACAGGCGCATGGCCTGCCAGGTGGGGCCGGTCTCGGGCAGCTGCACCGACCCGGCCGCACATCCGCGCGAATAACTGCCGAAGGCTGCTGCTTTTTGCTGCGAACTGACCTTCTGCGACCCGAATAATTGCTTGGCCAACGGCTGCGCCCCAGCTGTGCCTGCCCATGACAACGCGGCGCATATCGCCAAAAAACGTAATAAAATCATCTGCTCTGATCCCCTTCCGGTTTCACCCAGCGCATCAGGAATAATCCCAGAATAAACAACAGAATGATCGGTGACACCCCTAAACGCGCACTCCCGGTGACGGATGTTGCAATGCCGATCAGCAGCGGCGCGGCAAACGCTGTTGCGCGACCGGACAGACCGTAAAGCCCAAAGCTCTCGACCGGTGTTTTGGGATCCGTATGGCGCACCATCATCGAACGGCTGGCCGATTGCAGAATGCCGCCCATGCCACCGATCAGGACGCCACATCCAAAGAAAACCAGATCCGGCAGGCCGGACCCTTCGGGCAGCGAGATGCCGAAAACCTGCGTCCGATCCATCGAAACCACAGTGAGGCAGACGAAAATCAAAACCCAGATTGCGATCAAAATCACCGGTTTAGGGCCGAATTTACGATCCGCCTTGCCGCCGATCCATGCAAAAACGGCCGAGGCCAGAACGCTGACAATCCCGAATACTCCGATCTTGACCAGATCCCACTCGAGCACCAGCGCCGCATAGACCCCACCAAAACTGTAGAGCCCGTTCAATGCGTCACGATAGAACATCGAAGACCCTAGGTAACTGGCCAGACTCAATCGGTGGCGCAAGGCAGAGATGGAATGGCCCAACAGGCTCAAAGCCTCTCCAAAGCTGCCCTTTTTGCTGGTCGATGAGTCGTCCCGGACCCACAGGAAATACGGGACCATGAACAGAAGGAACCATCCCGCCGTGAAAGGTCCGACAAAGCGGGTGCCTTCGCGGGTCGTCGCATCCAGCCCGAACACAGGGTCCATTCCGATCAGCGTTCTGCCGTTTGGCTGCTCGACAAACAGCGTCAGCATGATCGCCAATGAAATCAGACCGCCGAAATAGCCAAAGGCAAAGCCTGATCCCGAAATCTCTCCGACCTCATTGTCGTCACCCAGATCAGGCAGCTGAGAGTTGATGAAGATCAACGCATATTCCGCGCCCACAAAGCCGAGCCCAAAGGCCGACAGCATCAGCCACATATTCGATCCGTCCTGCATCGTGTACCACAGCGCGGCCGAACCCACCGCATACATCACCGAAAAGGCAAAAATCCACGGGATGCGGCGGCCCGATACATCTGCCATCGCCCCCAGCAACGGTGCCCCAAACGCGATGATCAACCCGGTGATGGTCAGGCAGTTGGCCCAGACCGTCTGCGCCTGAGCGGCGGCTGTTTCAGCGTCCAATCCTGCATTTGCATAGAATTGCGCGGCGACCCCGGCGAAGTATGGCCCGAACACAAACGTCACCAGCAGTGTGTGGAACGGCTGGCTGGCCCAGTCGAAAAACCACCAGCCCCAAATGCGCTTGCGCTTGGATATTTCTGCCATGACTGCCCCTGTTTATCGTTGCCTTCATAAGACGGGCCTTTGCCGCAATTCGCAAGCGTTCAGTTGGCGCGGACTTGCTCTTTGCCGTAAGGGCGCTTAGGTCTCAGGCAATTGACGAACGGAGTGCCCATGCTGTCGCTGATCCAAATTCTTCTGCTGATCCTGGACATTGTCTGGTTCATCATTCTGGCCCATGTGATCATGAGCTGGCTGATCAACTTTCAGGTCCTCAACCTGCACCAGCAACTGGTGGCGCAGATCTGGTACGGGCTAAATCGCATATTAGAGCCAATCTACGGACCGATCCGCCGAGTTCTGCCCAATATGGGCGGGCTGGACCTGACGCCGCTGGTGGTGCTGGTCGCGGTCTACGCATTGCGGATCATCCTGATCAACAACGCGGTCTATTTCGTCTAAGACCTTGTTCACCGAATCTTAGTATGTGATTGTCCTGTTTTAAGAGCAGATAAATCTTAAAACAGGGCCAGCCCGCATATGTTCGACTCCGCGCCGTTGCTGCGAGATGTCTTTGGATTCGACGCCTTCCGCCCCGGGCAGGAAGAGATCGTTGATGCCGTGACCGCAGGCGAGAACGTGCTGGCGATCATGCCAACGGGTGGCGGTAAATCCTTGTGTTTCCAACTGCCTGCGCTGTTGCGCGATGGGGTCACGGTGGTCATCTCTCCGCTGATTGCCCTGATGCGCGATCAGGTGCGCGGACTGCAAGAGGCGGGCGTCGAAGCCGGGGCTCTGACGTCAGGCAACACGCCCGAGGAAACAGATGCGGTCTGGGACGCCTTGGAACAGGGTCGGCTGAAACTGCTCTATATGGCGCCCGAACGGCTGGCGGCTGGGTCTGCTCTTGGGATGCTGCGCCGGATCAATGTCAGCCTGATCGCTGTGGATGAGGCCCATTGCGTCAGCCAATGGGGTCACGATTTCCGCCCCGACTATTTGCGGATTGGCGAGCTGCGGCGCGCGCTGAACGTGCCTCTGGCCGCGTTTACCGCCACCGCGGATGCGGAAACGCAGGATGAAATCGTTGAGAAACTGTTCGATGGCAACGCCCCGCGCAAGTTTCTGCGCGGCTTCGACCGGCCCAATATTCATCTGGCTTTTGCTGCCAAGGACGGGCCGCGCAAGCAGATCCTCGACTTTGCCGCCGCCCGCAAAGGTCAGTCCGGCATCGTCTATTGTGGAACGCGCAACAAGACCGAAGTGCTGGCGCAGGCCCTGCGCACCGAGGGTCACACCGCCTGCCACTATCACGGCGGGATGGAGGCTGAGGATCGCCGCATCGTCGAAACGCGCTTTGCCCGCGAAGACGGGCTGATCGTGGTCGCCACCGTTGCCTTTGGCATGGGGATCGATAAGCCCGATATCCGTTGGGTCGCGCATGCGGACCTGCCCAAATCGATCGAGGCCTATTACCAGGAGATCGGCCGCGCCGGCCGCGATGGTGGCCCCGCCGAAACCCTGACATTGTTCGGCCCCGACGACATTCGCCTACGCCGGTCGCAAATCGACGAAGGGTTGGCCCCGCCGGAACGCCGCATCGCTGATCACGCACGGTTGAACGCGCTGCTTGGGTTGGCCGAAGCGCTGAAATGCCGCCGTCAGAACCTGCTGGGATATTTTGGCGAACAGATCGAGGCCTGCCGCAAATGCGATCTGTGCGACAACCCACCCGAAATCTTTGACGGCACCACGCCTGTCCGCATGGCCCTGTCTGCGATCCTGCGGACCGAAGAGTGGTTTGGCGCAGGTCATCTGATCGACATCCTGTTGGGCAATGAGACCGACAAGGTTCGCACCCGCCGTCATGACGCTCTGTCCACCTGGGGCATCGGCAAGGACTGGTCGCGCCCGCAATGGCAGGCGATTTTCCGGCAGATGATGGGTCACGATCTGGTGCGTCCCGACCCGGACCGCCACGGGGCATTGCGCATGACCGAAGCTGCAAAGCCGATCCTGAAGGGTGAGGCACAGATCGACCTGCGCAAGGACACGATCCGCAAGGCCACCCGCAGACCTCCGGTCAAGGCCATGGTGTCCGAGGAGGACGCGCCGCTGCTTTCGGCGCTCAAGGCCAAGCGTCGTGCGTTGGCGGAATCCGCGCGGGTTCCGGCCTATGTGATCTTCCCCGACCGCACGCTGATCGAAATGGCTGAAACCCGCCCTGCAACGCTGGACGACATGGCCCGGATCGGCGGTGTTGGTGCAAAGAAACTGGAACGCTATGGCGCTACGTTTCTGGAAGTGATCGCGGGCGAGGTTCAAGCTGTTCACCCGGCGCGCCGCAAGCTTGCGGGCCGCGATCAGGGTGAGATTTACGACCGTCTGCTTGAGGTTCAGTCTCAGCTGTCGCGCGGCCCGAACGGGATCGACAAACCGCTGAGCTGCTCTGCCTCGCAACTGGCGAAAATCGCGCAGTTGCGACCTGACGACCCGCGTGGGATCGAAAAGCTGCTGGACGATCGCCGTCACGAAAGGTTCGGCGCGGCCTTTCTGGACGTGCTGCGTCAGGCGGGCTAGATACGGCCCATCAGGCAAGGAACGAGGGCGGATATGCTGGTAGTGATTTCCCCGGCCAAGCGGCTGGATTGGGCTGAACGAAATGTCGAAGTGACCCAACCCGATTTTCAGGACGACGCCATCCGCCTGTCGAAAACCGCGCGCAACCTGACGCTGGGCGACCTGAAAAAACTCATGGATCTCAGCGATGACCTGGCCCGTCTGAACCGCGACAGATACCGCGTGTTCTCGGACGCGCCCGAGGCTGGTGCCACGCGGCCTGCTGCGCTGGCGTTTGCAGGTGACACCTATCAGGGGCTCGAGGCCGCATCGCTGGACGCCGAGGAAATGGCTTGGGCGCAGGATCACCTGCGCATATTGTCCGGACTCTACGGCATTCTGCGCCCGCTGGATGCCATTCAGGCCTATCGGCTTGAGATGGGCAGCAAACTGAAAACCCGTCGCGGGAGGAACCTGTACGACTATTGGCGCGATCAGCTCAGCAAGGCGCTGAATGCGCAAGCGCAGGAGATTGGCAGCGAAATACTGGTCAATTGCGCCAGCCAGGAATATTTCGGCGCCGTTGCCCCGAAGGCGCTGCGGTTGAAGGTGGTCACCCCGGTGTTCATGGAAGACAAGGCAGGCGCACCCAAAGTTGTCAGTTTCTTTGCCAAAAAGGCGCGCGGGGCGATGGCGCGGTATATCATCCAACACCGTCTGACCGACCCCAATGCCCTGCTGGATTTCGACAGCGGCGGCTATGAATACCGCCCCGACCTTTCTGAAAAGGGCAAACCGGTCTTCGTGCGCCCCTACCAAGCCTGACCCGGTATCTCAGCACCAAGCGAAAAGCGCGGGCGGTCCAATCGTGCCCGCGCCCGAGACGTTAGTGCAACCTGTTTTGAACGCGACTTCGCCTAGTCGTCCGAAGGTGCGTCGGCAACCACAGCGGCGGCATCCCGGGGCTGATGGTCCCGGATCATCTGGTGGATCAGCGTCTTGTGCAGCGGCTTGGTCAAATAGTGATCCAGACCGGCGGCCAGAATACCCTGATCATCCCCTGCCATGGCGTGCGCAGTCAGGGCGACGATGGGAACACTCCGGCCCGTGCCGAGCTCGAGCCGTCGAATTTCTCCGGTCGCCTGTTTGCCGTCCATTTTCGGCATCGAGATATCCATGAAAATCAAATCTGGTTCGAATTCGGAATAGGCCGAGACCGCCTCGATCCCGTTGCTCGCAAACCGGAGGTCAATATTCAGGTCCTTGGTCATCTTCCTGAGGATCAGCTGGTTGGTTCGGTTGTCCTCGGCTGCCAAAACGCGCATTTGCCTATGGGCCACGTCAACAGGCTTTTCCGCGCCCAAATCCGCCGAGGGTTCCGGGCGTTGCGTCACACCAAGGTCCAGCAACCGCGCGTAAAGCTCGGATCTGGGAATTGGTTTCTGCAACACCCAGTCAATCAGATCATGGGCCGGGTCTGCGTGCAGCAGGCCGGGGTTGGCCGACATGACAACAATTGACAGATCGCCCCAGCCCCTCTCTCGCAAGGTTTTGGCCAGTTCCAGCCCGTCCATGTCCGGCAGATCCTGATCGCATAGCACAAGATCAATGCTTTGGTTGATCTCATCAAGCGCTGCCCGGCCGGACTCGCAAACCGTCACCTGTGAACCCAGCCGTCGTAATTGCTTGGTCAGGATCGCGCGGTTCACTTCCAGATCCTCGACCACCACCACGTTGCGCAGCCGGTCGGTCAGGTTTGGCGGCACAGGCTGTGGACCCTCGGCAGTTGGAAGCGTGATGCGGAAGCCAAAACAGGACCCGGTCCCAGGCTCGCTTTCCACCCAAACAGTACCGTCCATCATTGTGATCAGTCGTTTGGTGATCGCCAGCCCAAGCCCGGTGCCCTCGAATTGGCGGTTGCGTTCATCCTCGACCTGATTGAACTCGCCAAAAATATGCGAAATCTTATCTGCGTCGATCCCGATACCGCTATCTTCGATGGCGACATGGATGTCGCAGCTTTGCCTGTCGGAGTTGGGAACACCCGTAACGCGGATCAGCACGTGACCATCCGAGGTGAATTTGACCGCATTGCCCACCAGGTTGGTCAGAATCTGACGCACCCTGCCGGGGTCGCCGACAAACAGGGTCGGCAGGAACAGGTCGTAGTCCACCAGCAGAGTCAGCCCCTTGTCGCGGACGCTGGGTTGCAACAGCATGGCAACTTCAAGAATGCAGCGCTCCAGATCGAACTGTTCAGGGTGCAGCGCCAGCTTGTCGGCCTCGATCTTGGAATAGTCCAGAACGTCGTTGATAATGACCAACAGCGCCTCGCCCGAGTTGCGGATCGTGTTGACATAAAGTCGTTGTTCATCGTCCAGCGGCGTTTCCGTCAGCAGTTCGGTCATGCCGACGATCCCGTTCATCGGAGTGCGTATTTCATGGCTCATATTCGCCAGAAAAGCGGATTTGGCGCGATTGGCTGCCTCGGCCCGTTCACGCGCGGCGCGCAGCTCGGCCTCGTGCCGAACCGAAGATGTGATGTTCAGCGCCAGGCTGACCACATCACCGTCGGGCCCGCGCTGATCGATCAGACGGATGTACTGACCATTCCACAGCTGTATGACGACCGGGTCCGGATTCGGGCGATCCCATCGCAGCCGCATCCTGTTCTGCCAATCGGCACAGGAGTCGTCTCCGATATCGACGATCCCTTCTGCGGTCAGGATTTCCAGAATGCGGTGGTAGGAAATGCCGGGCGCGACCTCGTCCAACCCCTCAAACACGCTGAGATACGCAGCGTTGGCGCTGATCAGGTTGCTGTCGCCATCAAAAAAGGCGAACCCGTCCTGAATGGTCTGGATCGAATGCCACAGGCGGCGTTCGGCAACCTCGATCTTGGCGTTGGCGACGGTCAGGTCGGATTTGACCTTTTCGTTCTCGCCACGCACGGTTTCCACTTCGGCCTGCGTCTCTCCGATCTGGCGGGTCAGCGCAATGGCGTGGCGACCGAGTTTCTGGTTCGCTGCCGACAACTCGGCCTGTTTCAACTGCAACAGCCGTTCGGCGGCAAGGCGCGCGCGCCGCTCCTGGGCTAGTTTTTCTGCAATGCTCATCAATCACGGGTCCCAGAACAAACTGGACCCAGCATCCCGACAGAGCGTGAAAAAGTGCTTAAGCGCTTATCGGCGTCCCTCGCGCAGCCAACCCGCGACCAAGAAGCCACCGGCCAGCAGCAGCGCCAGCCATGGCGGCAACAGTCCCGCTTGTGTGACATCGCGGGTTTCATAGGCATCGCGCGGGGTCAACCCGATCCACCCGCGCCCTGCTGCAGGACGCCCGGCACGCACATTGCGCAAGGCGGGCAGGCCCTCTTCGACGCGGATCGCGCCGCCGCGCAGACCGGACAGCACCGGGTTCAGAATCTCGTCCGTTGCAATGGTCCGCTCGAACTCTTTCGGGGCGGCGGGACCCAAGCCGATCACTGCGGAATGATCACCTTCTTGCAAGCGATAGAGACCGATTTCGGGTCCCACATACAAAGCCTCGAACCGACCCGGAGAAACCTCGCGCAGCTCGACATCAAGCGTTTCACCGTTGGGGCGCGTCACGGTCACCGGCCCGACCTCATCACCCAGTGTCTGACGGATGATGCGCATGGATTGACCGTTGGCCTCGGCCCACAGTGCCTCTTCTTCCAGCTCGGGTTCCTTCATCATCCAATGAGCCAATCGGCGCAGCAACTCCAACTGGGGGCCACCGCCTTCAAATCCACGGCTCCACAGCCAGGCATGATCCGAGGCCAACAGTGCCACACGCCCTTCGCCCACGCGGTCCAGAACCAATAGCGGACGCTCATCGACACCGGTCATCAATACCTCGCCCGAGCGGTGTTTGACATCGATCTGCCGCAACCATGCGCCCCAGTCTTCGGACGTGCCCAGATCAGTGGAAACCGGGTGCCTGTGACCCAGATCGGTCACCATAGGCACAAACCGCTCTTCGATCACGCGCGCGGTGGGCTGCGCAGGCAGCATCGAAGCCAGCGGCGACCGAAAAATGCTGTCGGCGGTGGCAAAGTCCGGTCCGGCCGCGACCAGCACAGCACCGCCGTCGTTGATGTAGTTGGTGACGTTGTCCAGGTAGATCGCGGGCAGAATGCCTCGTCGCTTGTAGCGGTCAAAGATGATCAGGTCGAAATCGTTGATCTTTTCCAGAAACAGCTCGCGCGTCGGGAAGGCAATAAGCGACAATTCGTCCACCGGCACCCCATCCTGTTTCTCGGGGGGGCGCAGGATGGTGAAATGCACCAGATCAACGGAACTGTCGGATTTCAGCAGGTTGCGCCATGTGCGGCCACCCGGATGCGGCTCACCCGAGACCAGCAGCACGCGCAGACGGTCGCGCACGCCGTTCATCTGGATCAGAGCCGTATTGTTGCGGTCGGTCAGCTCTCCCTCGGCCTGCGGGACCGAGAACTGGATGACATTGCGCCCGCCATGGGGCAACACGACCGGCAGTTCGACATCCACTCCGATGGGGATCGTGAACCGTTCGGGCGCGGCCCCGTCCACCGATATCTCCAGCGGTGCGTTGGCTGCCCCAACCGGGGCCGCACCGCTGTCTTCCACCCGCAAGGTCAGCGTGATCGGTTCGCCAATAATGGCAAAGGCCGGGGCGTTGCGGACGATCAGCCTGCGATCCCAGTCCTCGGCCCGGCCGGTCTGCAACAGATGCATCGGCGCAGGCAGATCCGGGGCCTGATCAACGTCGTGCACCAACCCGTCCGAGATCACCAGAATACCGGCGATCCGGGCGCGTGGCTCTTCGGCCAGCGCCTCGTTCACCGCCACCATCACCTGTGTACCTTCGTCTCCGTCACCATCACCCACCTGGATACGGCGCAGTTCGGTGTTGTCGCGCGCCTCGATCCGGGCGGCCAGATCATCGGCAGTCTGCCGAGTCTGCTCGGCACGGTCCGACAGGGTTTGGCTGGCGCTTTGATCCTCGATCATCAGGACGATATCGGTCAGCGGGGCGCGATCCTCGACCTGATAGACCGGACCGGACAGCGCGGCGAGCACCACCAGGGCCGCAAGCCCGCGCAAGGCCCAACCCGACAAGCCGCGCCACAACGCCAAGACCACGCCGCTGACCGCAAGCGCGGCAACAGCCAGCAACAGCGGCCAGGGGACCAGTGGATCGAAGATGACGGTTCCTGTCATTGTCCCAGCCTGTCCAGAAGGGCGGGCACGTGGACCTGATCGGACTTATAGTTCCCGGTCAGGACGTGCATCACCAGATTTACGCCAAATCGGTTGGCAAGCTCGCGCTGCCGTTCGCCCGCATAGCCGCGCCCAACCGGCAACAACGCCTGTCCGTTGCGGTCAACCGCCCAGGCTCCAGCCCAGTCATTGCCACCAATGACGACAGGCGTGACGTTGTCGTTGAGATTGCGGAACGGCATCCCTTCGATCTGTTCCGCATCCAGCGGCGCGGATTCCACCCAGACGCCTGCGCCAGCATAGCGGCCCGGGAAATCCTGTAGCAGATAGAATGCCCGGGTCAGCACGTGGTCATTCGGAACAGGCTCTAACGAGGGGATATTCAGGGGCGCTGCGAGTTGCTGCAATTTGCGGCCATTGGGGCTCGATGCACCAAATTCGGCGATATCGGCGTCGCGCGTATCGAACAGGATCATGCCGCCCGAGCGCAGATAGGTATTGAGCTTGGCATAGGCTTCGACCGACGGCTGCGGCTGATCCGGTGTGATCGGCCAATAGAGCAGCGGGAAAAAGGCAAGCTCATCCCGTTCCAGGTCCACGCCAATTGGGTCGGCGGGTTCCACCGAGGTCCGGAAGTGCAACGTCTGCGCCAGTCCGCGCATCCCGGCCAGCGCGATATCGTCGACCTCGCGATTGCCGGTCAGAACATGGGTCAGAACCAACTCATGCGTGGCGTTCAAGGCAAAGTCGATGTCGTCAGCGTTCTGCGCCCGTGCCTCTGGCACAATCAGCAACGCGCCCAGCGCAACCGCTGCCGCCCGCACCATGCCAAGCCGACCTGACAAGGCAAGCGAAGCGAGTACATCCACCGTCAACAAGATCAGCGCAAGGCTCAACAACAGTCCGCCAATCGGAGTTTCTGTGCTGACCTCCTGCCCTTTGATCGGCACGCCAGGCGGCCAGACCGCAGGGTTCAGCACCGCCCCTTCGGACAAGACGTTCAGGGCCAGCTTTTCCTTGCCGCTTTCGTACAACCCGGGGCGCAGTTCGGGCCCAATTTCTCCGCCGATCAATTGCGCACCGTCAACGCCGGGCAGGCTGCCCGCATCAGACAGGGTTCCGAACCCGTCCAGAATCTGTATCGGCTCCCACGTGGTGCCTTGCAATTGCTCTTGCTGTCGTGATTTCGCCGCCGAGGCGACTGCAAGACGATCCAGCATCTCAACGAACAGCCCTGACAGCGGAAGGCTGGACCATTCTGCATCGGCTGTCACATGGAACAACACAACCTGCCCCAGCCCAAGGGCCTTGCGCGTAACGAGCGGCGTGCCGTCCGAAAGCGAGGCGATCACCCGATCCGCCAGATCCGGATCCGGTTGCGCCATGACTTGCGTTGTCACGCTTACATCCGCCGGGATTTGCAGCCCAAAGAACGGCGAGGTCTCGGTGAAGGGGGCCAGCCCCTTGGCCTCGCCCCAGCTCATGGCGCCGCCAACCGACCGACCACCGCTGCGCAGGCGCACGGGCAGCAGTATGTCCTCTTCGTCACGACCAAGATCGCTGGCGGCCATACGGGGGCCGGCAAAACGCAGTAACAACCCGCCCTGTTCGACCCATTCGACCAATGCGGCCTCTTCGCTGTCGGCCAGCGTTGCCACATCGGCCAGTACGATCACATCCGGGTTCGCGGGCAGAACTTCCAGCAGCCCACCATCCACAAAATCTGCGGTCGGGCTCAGAACCTGGGTCAGGTAGTGCAGCGGCGATAGCAGTTCCAACCCTTCGCGATTGAGCGTTCCGGCAATCAGCGCCACCTCGCGTCGGCGCAGACTGTCATCGGTCAACGTGATTGCCCCGGCGGATCGCTGTCCCTGTATCTCGAACCGGGTGATCCGGGCACGCAGTTCCGAGGGCAGCGCCAGATCAATTTGCGCCTGTGTCGCGCCGTCTTCGAATGCCATTTCGACCGATTGCAGCACTCTCATCGTGCCCGCAGGGTCGCGGCCCTGTGCCAGGACGGTGACGCCCGCAGCAGGGCCGGGTTCGGCCCGCGTTGCGCTCAATTGAATGACACCGTCCTGATAAGCTGCGGGCAAGAGCGCCGTCACCGAAGCCGCCGCCCGATAAACCGTCACATCGCCGCGCGCTTGCAACGCCGCAAGCACCTGATCATGGCCGGGATAGTTCAATCGGTCGCTGAACCAATGGGTGTCAAAGCCGCCTTCGACCTGATTTAGAGCCTGAATTGACTGTGCAACCTGCGCTTGGGTCGGTTGCCACGCTTGCGGTGTCAGACCTGGCAATCGCCCGCGCCAGGCTTCGGCGGCCTGAAAGATCGGGGCCTCGGGTTCGGTCAGGCGCAGGATCGAAACCGGGCGGCCCGCGCGGCCAGCCTCGGTCAGTTGCGCGTCGATCTGGTCCAGAACGGTTGGCCAGCGGGTCGCGCCCGCCCAGCTGGCATCCAGCACCAGCAACAACGGTCCGGATCCGGTCTGATCGCGTGACGGGTTCAGGACCGGCCCGGCCAACCCGATGATGATCGCCGCCGCCGCCAGCATCCGCAGCAACAGCAGCCACCACGGCGTCCGGTCCGAGACGCTTTCGTCGTCTTTCAGTCCCAACAGCAGCGTCACTGCCGGGAACAACCGTCGGATCGGCGCAGGCGGGACCGCGCGCAGGATCAACCACAGGACGGGCAGGGTCAGAAGACCCAGCAGCACCCAGGGCGCGGTAAAGCCGATGCCCGCAAGAACCGTCATCGCGTTCCCCCGTCCAACGCCCGGTAGAGCCACAACAGCGCGTTCTGTGGGCTTTCAACTGTGTGGTGCAGGCCCATTTGCCAACCGGTCGCACGGCAAAGCGAGGTCAGCGCGTCCTTGCGCCGGGCAAGGCGGTCCAGATAGCGGTCACGCAGATCCCCGGCCTTCAGCGTTTCATGACGGGCGGTGCCGCCGACGCTTTCGAATATGGTGCGTCCGCGATAGGGAAAGGCTTCTTCGCTGGGGTCCAGCACTTGAAGCAGCACGCCACGCACGCCGCGGTCGGCTGCCTTGGTCAGCGCCAGTTCAACCTCGTCCAGCGGTCCCAGAAAGTCCGATATGAAAACAGCGCGGGAATGCGGGATCATTGCCTTGTGCTCGGGCGGCGCGTAATCGGCCTCGGAATCCTCGGACCACGCGTCAGCCAGACGCACGATCTGCGCGTTTCCGCGGCGCGGCGGCAAGGTTGTTCCGGTCAGGCCGACGCGCTCGCCGCCGCGCACCAGCAGGATCGCGGTCGACAGGCCAAGCAGGCGCGCCCGGTCCGCCTTGGTCGGCAAGGACTTTTCCGACGCAAACCGCATCGAGGCCCCTTGGTCGACCCACAGCATGATGGATTGCGCGATCTGCCATTCGCGTTCGCGCACAAATTGCTGATCTCCGCGCGCCGACCGACGGTGATCGATCAAACGGCGACTGTCGCCGATCTGAGCCGGGCGGTATTGCCAGAAATCATCGCCCAACCCGGCGCGACGGCGACCGTGATCGCCCAGCAAGACAGTCCCTGCCAGATGCTCGGCCCGCGCCAAGAGCGGCGGTAGCCGGGATGCCTCGGCCTCGGACCTTTCGCGAAGGGTCAGCGCGGCATTCACGCCGCGGCCTCGGTCCGGACCAGCCCGGCAGCTGTGGAGTCGATGAGTTCAGACAGGCTGTCGCCCCGCGCCCGTGCGGCAAAGTTCAACGCCATCCTGTGGCTGAGAACGGGACGGGCCATATCCAGGACATCCTCGGCATTGGGGGCCAGACGCCCCTGCAGCATCGCCCGCGCCCTGACCGTCATCATCAACGCCTGCGCCGCGCGCGGACCCGGGCCCCAGGCCACGGTTTCGGCAACCCGCTCGGACGCGCCGGGCTCATCCGGGCGGAAGGCGCGGACCAGATCGAGGATCAGTTCGACAACCGATTCACCCACCGGCATGCGGCGCAGCAGGACCTGTGCCGCCAGCAATTCGTCTTTGGTGAAAATCTGATGCGCCTCGTCCTCTTCAACACCTGTGGTGGCCAGCAGAATATCGCGCTCGGTCTGGCGATCGGGGTATTCGACATCGATCTGCACAAGGAAACGGTCCAACTGCGCTTCGGGCAGCGGATAGGTTCCTTCCTGTTCGATGGGGTTCTGCGTTGCCAGAACGTGGAACGGAATCCCCAGCGAACGGTCTTCGCCCGCAACGGTGATCGTGCGTTCCTGCATCGCCTGCAGCAGCGCCGATTGCGTACGCGGGCTTGCGCGGTTGATCTCATCCGCCATCAGCAACTCGCAGAAAATCGGACCGGAGATAAAGCGGAAATGGCGGCTGCCGTCATCAGCGGTATCCAGCACTTCGGACCCCAAAATATCAGCGGGCATCAGATCCGGCGTGAACTGGATGCGATTGCCATGCAGCCCCATCACGGTCGACAATGTCTCGACCAGTCGCGTCTTGCCCAAACCCGGCAGACCGATCAACAGCGCATGTCCACCGCACAACAATGCGGTCAGCGTCAGGTCCACGACCCTCTCTTGTCCGATAAAGCGGCGCGTGATCGAGGATTTTGCCTCTTGAAGCTTGTTTTCCAGCGCCTCGATCTCGGCGACAAGCTCGGCTGGTTCGGACATGAGGTTCCCTTCCGTGGACTGTTATGGTTGAAGTGTATCGCGCTGACAGGAAATGGCAAAAGCAATGAGCGGACAAATCCCTGTGAAACCCTCGCCTGACGGGCTGGCGGCATCGCTCAACGCGGCCAAAACGACCGGTTTACCGCCTGTTGACCAATGGAATCCCCCGTTTTGCGGCGATCTGGACATCAAGATCGCAAAAGATGGTCGCTGGTCTTATTTAGGGTCGCCGATCACCCGGTTCGAGTTGGTAAAGCTATTTTCCTCAATTCTTAAGAAAGAAGGCGGGAAATACTTTCTGGTCACCCCGGTTGAGAAGGTGGGAATCACCGTCGAAGACGCGCCTTTTGTGGCCGTCGACTTTGATCAGGCAGGAACCGGAGACAGGCAGATGCTGACATTCACCACGCAAGTGGGCGATACAGCACTCGCGGGGCCGGACCACCCTTTACGGATTGTCATCGATCCGGAAACAGAAGAGCCGTCGACCTACATTCTGGTTCGCGCAAACCTTGAGGCACGCCTGGATCGCAAGACATCTTACCGACTTGTGGAGGCGGGGACGCATCATGACGGCTGGTTCGGTATCTGGTCGGGTGGCGTATTTTTTCGCCTGATTGCTTCGGACCAGATGCAGGGCGACTAGGCCACCTTCCGCGCCGGGCGCTCTTGCGCCAGAACAACGGCAAATGCAACGATGCCTGCCCCCACGGCGCGGGTCCAGTTCCAGTCTTCACCCAACACAACCATGATGACCATCACGTAGAATGGCGCGATGTTGATGTGAAATGAGGTCAGCGCCACACCCAACCGACCCACGGATGAAATGAACAGAATCTGGCTGAAACCCATGGCAACCAGTGCATAGATTGCCAGCATACCGGCCTGCTGGGCATCAAAGGCCGTCGCGGGCATGACATCAATGCCCAGCTGCGCCGACAAAAAGACCAGCACCGCAGCCATCACCAGTCCTCCGGTGAAGGTAATCGTGGTCCGTCCGATCACGCTGAGTTCAGGAAAATCGCGGGCCGTCGCCATGCTGGCCCAGCAAAACAGCGCTGTCGAGGCGACCACGCACAGCGCACCCAGCCCCAACTGGGCCGGCGCCAGCGCGCTGGTGGCGATCACGCCTCCGACAATCGACACAAGAACGCCCAGCGCAAAGTTCCAACGCAAGCGCCGCGTGCCTGCGGCAAGTTCCAGCAATGTCGCCACCAGCGGTGCGCAGGATGCGATAATCGCGACGGTCACGGGATCGGTCAGCTTTTGGGCCACAATCAGCAAAAGCATGCCCAGACCCATGCCAAAGCCGCCCACTTTCAGCGCGTGCCCCCAACGCGCGGACAGAATGCGGCGCGGGCCATCGATCAAAAACCAGATTGGGACCATGACAACCACAAACAGCGCCAACCGCGCCAGCAGCAATGCCACCGGAGGCCAGGTTTGCAACAGGATCTCTGCCGCCGGAAAACCCGCTGCCCAAGTCAACATCGAGGCAACCGCCAGCCCGTTGCCGGTCAAGGCGGAACTGCGTCCACCAGACATACCGATTGTGGTCCCGCGAACGGGGTCAGGGCTCATCGCCATCGAAGTCAGACCTTCTGCTGAAACGGCGCACAAAAAATGATTCGCCGCATTTCCAGCACCTTCGCCGATTGCGATCTACCGATCTGGTCGATTTTCGACAATCTGTCGTTTTCTGTCTCTTTTGCACAAAACGGCCTGCGGCTAAGCTCGGGCCACGGATCACGAAAGCCCCGCATGCCCAGATTTGCCGCAAATATCTCGTTGCTTTTTGCCGAGCTACCTTACCTCGACCGGTTCGCCGCCGCTGCGCAGGCGGGCTTTGACGCGGTCGAGATTCTGTTCCCCTATGACCTTGCCGCGAAAGAAACCCGCCGCGCCCTGTTGGCCAACGGGTTGGACCTGGTTCTGATCAACGCACCGCCCCCCAATTATACCGGCGGAGAGCCCGGGTTTGCCGCGGTGCCGGGGGGCGAGGCGCGGTTTCAGACCGATATCCGCCGCGTCCTGCGATACGCGCAGGTCCTGCGGCCCGGTCTGATCCACGTCATGTCGGGCAAGGCGTCGGGACCTGACGCCTTCGACTGCTTTGTGCGAAACCTGCAATGGGCCGCTGATCACGCTCCTGCCCGGCGTTTTACGATCGAACCGCTCAACCCGGTGTCACAGCCCGATTACTTTCTGAACGATTACGAACTGGCGGCGGAAGTTCTGGACCGGGTCGATCGGCCCAATGTCGGGCTGCAATATGACAGTTTTCACGCAGAAATGATCCATGGCGACGCGCAGCGGATATGGGATCAATATCGTTCGAGAGTTGTGCATGCGCAGATTGGATCAGCGCCCGACAGGTCCGAACCCGGTCGTGGACGAACCAATTTTGCGCAACTGTTTCAGGCCATGGATGAAAGCGGCTATGCCGGTTGGGTCAGCGCCGAATACACACCTTCGACCCCGCAAACCACCGCCTCGCTGGACTGGTACGCACGGCGGTAACAGTATCCTTACTGGAAAAACGCGCCAAATTCCCGCACATGGACGCAACGAGACCGCAAGGATTCCAAGGATGATACCCAACCGCTACGCCCAAGCCCTGTTCGGCCTGATCATGTCCGGCTTGATGTCCTGCATCGTCACCGGGATCGCAACGCTGAAAGCGGTTGGATTGGGCGCGTCGACGCTAGCGGACTGGATGGCGTCCTGGGTGTTTTGCTGGCCGATCGCCTTTGTGGTCCTGCTGACCTGCGGCCCGGCGGTGAAACGGCTGGTCGGGCGTCTGGTCAGGCCACAGGACTGACCCGCTGCGAAGAGGGCCCGGCGGGCCTGATGAGCAGCGCCGCTAGTGCGCCTCGGCCCAATTGGCACCCTGCCCCGCATCCACGCTCAGCTTCACATCCAGCTTTACGGCCGGGTCGGACGCACCTTCCATGACATCACGTGCCACATCGATGATCTGATCCACCGCGTCCTCGGCGACTTCGAACAGCAATTCGTCATGAACCTGCAACAGCATCTTTGCGGGCAACCCCTCGATGGCATCCGGCATCCGTACCATCGCGCGCCGGATCACATCCGCCGCGGCTCCTTGAATCGGAGCGTTGATCGCGGCCCGGCGCGAAAAGCCTGCATGCGGCCCCTTGGCATTGATCTCGGGCGTATGGATTTTGCGTCCAAACAGCGTCTGCACATAGCCATGCTCTTTGGCAAAGGCGACGGTATCATCCATGTATCGGCGAATGCCCGGAAAACGCTCGAAATAACGGTCGATGAACCCCTGCGCTTCGGCCCGTGGAATGCGCAGGTTGCGCGCCAGACCAAAGCCCGAGATGCCGTAGATCACACCAAAGTTGATCGCCTTGGCCTGACGGCGGATATCAGGCGTCATCTCGTCCAGCGGCACGTCAAACATTTCGGATGCGGTCATGGCATGAATGTCCAGACCATCGGAAAATGCCTGCTTCAGAGCCGAAATATCCGCGATATGCGCGAGAATGCGCAGCTCGATCTGGCTGTAATCGAGGCTGACAAGTACATTGCCCGGTTCGGCGATGAACGCCTCGCGAATGCGGCGGCCTTCCTCGGTTCGCACCGGGATGTTCTGCAGATTCGGATCGGTCGAGGCCAAGCGCCCAGTGTTCGCACCGGTGATCGCATAAGACGTATGAACCCGGCCCGTGTCGGGGTTGATATGCGTCTGCAGCGCGTCCGTGTAGGTCGATTTCAATTTCGACAACTGCCGCCAGTCCAGCACCCGGCGGGGCAGTTCGTGTTCGGTTGCAAGGTCTTCCAGAATATCCGCGCCAGTCGAGTATTTCCCGGTCTTGCCCTTCTTGCCGCCTTCAAGCCCCATCTTGTCGAACAGGATCTCGCCCAGCTGCGCGGGCGATCCTACATTGAAATTCTCACCCGCCAGTTCGTGGATTTCAGTCTCTAACCCGGCCATTTTCTGCGCGAACGCGTTCGACATCCGGCTGAGGACATCACGGTCGACCTTGATGCCGTGCATCTCCATTTCTTTGAGAACGGGCACCAACGGACGTTCAAGCGTTTCATAAACCGTTGTCACCTGAACCTGATGCAGTTGCGGCTTGAACAGTTGCCACAGGCGCAGCGTGATATCCGCGTCCTCGGCCGCATAAGCGGTCGCCTCGTCAATCGGAACCTTGTCGAAGGTGATCGCCGACTTGCCCGAACCCAGCAACGGTTTGATCGGGATCGGCGTGTGGCTCAGATACCGCTCGGAGAGGGTATCCATGCCATGCCCATGCTCGCCGCCATGCATCGCATAAGACATCAGCATCGTGTCATCGATGGGCGCGATCTCTACTCCGTAGCGGGCAAATATCTTGGCATCGTATTTCATGTTCTGCCCGATCTTGAGGATCGACGGATCCTCAAACATCGGTCTTAACAGGTCCAGAGCCTGTTCCAGTGGCATCTGCCCCTCGGCCAGCGCATCGGTTCCGAACAGATCATCCGTTGCGCTTTCACGATGAATCAGCGGGATGTAACACGCCTCGCCCGGCTCAACGCACAGTGATATGCCAACCAGATCAGCGATCATCTCATTCAACCCGGTGGTTTCGGTATCCACGGCGACCCAACCCCGTTCATACGCCTGATCGATCCACTTTTGCAGCGCCTCCGCATCCCGAACGCATTCATATTTCGAAGCATCAAATGGAATGGCCTCGGCTTCGGGTTCTGCCTGAGCAGCGGGCGCTTCGGGGATGACAGGCGAGTCAACGCCCAGCTTGTCGGCAATGCGCTTGGTGAGTGTTCGGAATTCCATCTCGGCCAGAAAGCCCATCAATGTATCCGGCTCAGGGTCTTTCACCTCCAGATCGTCCAGCGTGAAATCCAGCGGTGTATTTTCGTCCAGCTGCACCAGCTTTTTCGACAGTTCGATCTGGTCGCGCTTTTCGATCAGCGTCTGGCGGCGCTTGGGCTGCTTGATCTCTTCGGCACGGTCCAGCAACGTTTCCAGATCGCCGTATTCATTGATCAGAAGGGCCGCGGTCTTGACCCCAATCCCCGGCGCGCCTGGCACGTTATCGACACTGTCCCCGGCCAGCGCCTGCACATCGACCACACGTTCCGGGCCCACTCCGAATTTATCGAACACACCATCGCGGTCGATGCGCTTGTTCTTCATCGCATCCAGCATCTCGACCCCGTCGCCGACCAACTGCATTAGGTCCTTGTCAGAGCTGACGATGGTCACACGCCCGCCCGCTTCGCGCGCCTGCACGGCCAGCGTGGCGATGATGTCGTCGGCTTCATACCCTTCAAGCTCTTTGCAGGCGATGTTGAACGCTTTCGTTGCCTCGCGGGTCAGCGGCATCTGCGGACGCAAATCCTCTGGCATCGCCTCACGATTGGCCTTGTAGAGATCATAGAGGTCGTTGCGGAACGTGTGCGAGCCCTTGTCGAAGATCACCGCTACATGGGTCGGCGCGTCTGGCCCTTCGTTCCCTTCGACGTATTTTTGCAGCATGTTGCAAAAGCCCGACACCGCCCCGATCGGCAGCCCGTCGGATTTTCGCGTCAGAGGTGGCAGCGCGTGATAGGCCCGAAAGATAAAGGCCGATCCATCGATCAGATGCAGATGACACCCTTTTCCGAAACTGCTCATGCGCGTTCTCCCTGTCGGTCAGGGATGGTTCTGCCACAGGGTCGGACGGGTGGCCAGTCAAGAACGTGGACTAGCCGCCAAAGAGGCCCGAGAAAGTCTCGGTGAAGAAACCCGAAAAGCTGTTCAGCAGGGCCATGATGACCAATACGCCCAGCAACGCAAAAAACGCCATGGCAAAGAACTGGAACAATATAGCCCCGGCCCCGATCACGATGCCGGCGATGGCGGGGCGCATCCTTTCATGCCGCAGCAGACCGATCGCGGACAGTATGATCGCCACACCGGCCAGCATGGCCACGCCGATGCGCAGGTAGTCGTCAAGATCACGTACGGGTGCAACCGGGTCAGGTTGCTCAAGCCCAGCGGCGGCGCGCAAAGTGGACTTGCCGATCTCGGCAGCAAGCTCTCCCAGCGACACGCCCGCAGATTGCTGTGGCGCAAAGGGTCCGGCCCAGAACACGAACAACGCCGCCATCAGCGAAGCCGCTGCAACCACGAACCCAAACCAGCCGAAGACGGGGCTGTTACCGTTATTGGTTCTTGCGTCAGTCATCGTGCACACTCATTCGGTTTCAGCCGGGGCCTAGCACCAAATCGCGGCAAGACTGAGGCAGGTCTACCCTGTTGCGGGCTGGTAGAGCCACCGCGACAGCGTGACCGAAAACGGCAAAGGAACCCAAAGTCCGAACCGGATATCGGCATCGCGCAGAACCTGCCCGATCCAGACATTGCAGGTGCGAAACAGATCGAAACGTCCATTGGCGGCAAAAAACCGATCGGTTGCGGAAAACCCTGCGACCGGCAACGGCAGCAGATCCCCCTGATCCGACCGGGCGAAACTGGCATCGACCGCCTCCAGAAACCGGGCGAATTGCGCCTCGGTCATTTCGATGCGCGGCAAGTCGAGGTCAGGCCGCAGGGGGCCGAACGCGTCAACTCGCAGAACCGATTGATCTCCGGTCAATCCTTTCAGAACCGCCGTGATGGTCACGTCGGCATAGGTGCCGGCAGTCGTGTAGAATTCGCGCGCACCCCACCCGACCATCACCCATTGCATCCGGGGCTGGTCGACCGGCACCCCAGCGCGCCGCAGATCGTCAAAACGGTTTCGCGAGGCAGGGGTCAGCGGAATGAGAAAATCATAGTGGATGGGGCCACGAACGAGCAAAACCTCAACCCGGTCGGTTCCGGTTGCTCTGGACCCGTTGCCGGGGATGACCGCACCAAGCACTGCGGCCAAAACGTAAGCACCTATTGGGGCAAACACACACAGGGCAACGCGCAGCCCCGCTTTGCGCATTTAACCGGCCTCGCGCCCTTTCAGCACGTATTTGCAGTCGCAATAGGGGCACTCGACCCAGCCGGTATCTTCGGGGATCTGCAACCAGACGCGGGGATGACCCAATGCGCCTTCACCGCCATCACAGGCAACACGGGCGGTTTCGACGACTTTGGTTTCCGGCGCTTCGATGGTCACGGCTGGCGATCCTTCTGCGGTTGTCGGCCTCGCGGGCATGTATTAGGTGCGTTTATGAGCGATGCGCAAACAAGGGGCAAGTCTCGGATGAGCGATGCGGCAATCTGGATCGAAGGGCTGCGCAAGACCTATCGCGGCAGCAAGGGCCAGCCCGAGAAGCAGGCGTTGAAGGGTATCGACCTGACGATTCCGCGCGGCTCGGTCTTTGGGTTACTGGGGCCGAACGGGGCCGGTAAATCGACTCTGATCAACATTCTGGCCGGTCTGGTGGTAAAGTCTTCTGGTCACGTGTCGATCTGGGGCTTCGATCAGGATCAGCACCCGCGCCGGTCTCGCGCTGCCATTGGCGTGATGCCACAAGAGCTGAATCTGGACCCGTTCTTTACCCCGCGCGGCGCGCTAGAGGTGCAGGCGGGCCTTTACGGGGTGCCCAAGGCACAGCGCCGCAGCGACGATATCCTCGAACTGGTTGGTCTAACCGACAAGGCCGAAGCATATGCGCGCACCTTGTCGGGCGGCATGCGGCGGCGCTTGCTGTTGGCCAAGGCGCTGGTGCATCACCCCAAGATTCTGGTGCTGGACGAGCCCACGGCAGGTGTGGATATCGAATTGCGGCAGATGCTCTGGGCCAATGTGCGCAAGCTGAACCAACAGGGCATGACCATCATCCTGACCACGCACTATTTGGAAGAAGCACAAGAGATGTGCGACGAAATCGCCATCATCAACCATGGCGAAAAGATCGCGCAAGACAGTACCGCCAACCTGTTGGGCCGCATGGACAGCCGCACCATGGTGATTGTTCCGGACAGTCCGGTCACAGAGATGCCTACCGCCCAGGGCGTCGAGGCAGATCTGCGCGACGACGGCAATCTTGTTCTGCGCTATCATGGCACCCTAACCAGCGCCGAGCAGGTCCTGGAATCGGTGCGCGCGGTCGGCATTCGCATTCGCGATGTACGGACCGAAGAGGCCGACCTTGAAGATGTGTTCCTGGCGCTGACGTCGCAACGCGCAGATGACCCACTGGTAGACGATCACGATCTACCGCGCCGGGGCATACATCGGGTCAAGCTTTAGACCCGGTCGATCCGCGTCTGATAGCAATTGTTGCGCGCCGACCGGACGTGGATATAGGCGATATCCGGGCGGGCAAATATCTCGGCGACCCGTGAGGCAATCGCGTCCGCCGGCGTGATTGCCCCGGTGCCATAAACAATCCTGTCATCCGTGCCATAGCCCTTGATCAGATAGTCCGGCGAGGTGGTCAAAACCTCAGGCAATTCCGCGCCGTCATACCTTTCACATGGTTTGGCGCACAGAAAGATCGGGCCGGTTTCAGCATAGGGATGTGTCTCTAAGAAAGGGCGATGCGCCAAAATAAGCATCTCTTCCCCGTCGGGGATGTTCTGCAAGCAATGGCGGCAGGGGTTGCCGGCACCGGTTGAAACGGCGCGTTCCGGACAGGCACCGTATGCATCCGGGCCACCGGCCTGAAGGGCGCGAACTTCGGCTGTGTGCAATGCTGTAATCTTGATCATATCGGGTCTCCTTTTCCTCGACCCTGCCCGTACAAATTTCTTTAGGCGACCCGTATCCTGCGCAATAAGATCAGAGCAAAGCTGAACCTGGAACAAGAAGGCTCGGCACGATGAAACGCGACAAATCCCCGCCTATCACCGAAAGGCTCAACCGGATATTGGCCTTGAACACAGCCAACCACCGAGGCCTCGATGACAAGACCCGCCCTGCCCCCTCGCTTTCCAGCCACGCCAGCGCAGATCAACGCACAGGTTCGCGCCTTTTACGCCCGTGTGCGGCAGGACGCGGTGCTGGGCCCGGTATTCGCGAAGCACGTCAACGACTGGCCAGTGCATGAGGAGAAGATTGCCGCCTTTTGGCGCAATGCCATTCTGTTCGAGCGCGGCTATGACGGCAATCCGCAGCGGGTCCATATCGAACGGCCTGACGTCCGGCCCGAGTTCTTTGCCCACTGGCTTGATCTGTTCGAAGAGGTGGCCACACAAACGTTGCCGCCCGAGACTGCTGTTCCCTGGGTCGCGCTGGCCCGGCGCATCGGCGTTGGCATGAAGGCGGGTGTGCAATCCGCGCGTCAGCCCAAGGACGCGCCACCGATCCTGCGATGACCCTGGATCATGGCAGGTTTGACATGTTAGCGGTAAAATAGGGGCTATTCGCGCCCTCAAAATGGGTTTACTCAAAGGCACGTCAGCCGAACGAAACCCGCGCTGCCATGGCAAAGCGCCAGCACACCGATACATGTTCCGAGGCCACAGCGATGAGCACTCAAAACACCACCCTTCGGGGACTTGGCTTTGCGTTTCTGGGCTTTGCCGTGTTCGCAACCCATGATGTCCTGATCAAAGTGCTGGGCGGAACCTACTCGGTATTGCAGATCATCTTTTTTGCGACACTGTTTTCCTTTGTGCCCATGGCGGTCACGATCCTGACCGATCGCAAGACCGGTAACTTCCTGCCTCACCATCCCTGGCTGGTCCTGCTGCGATCCGGCCTGATGATCGCAGCGATGTCCTGCGCTTTCTATGCCTTCTCGGTCTTGCCGCTGGCCGAGGTTTATTCTCTGCTGTTCTCGTTCCCGTTGATCGTCACCGTACTGTCGATCCCGATACTGGGAGAGGTCGTTCGCGCCCAACGCTGGGCTGCGGTCGGCGTTGGCCTGATTGGCGTGCTGATTGTTCTACGGCCAGGCGCGACCGACATCACGCTGGGCCATATTGCGGCTCTGACAGCCGCGTTTTGCAGCGCGTTTGCGTCGGTGCTGGTGCGTAAGATCGGGAACGAGGAACGCTCGGCCGTGCTGATCCTCTACCCCATGCTACTGGCCATCTTGGTCATGAGCGTGGCGCAACCCGCCGTGTATCAGCCGCCTTCGCTGCTGCATCTGGGCATGATGGCGCTGGTCGGGGTGTTTTCGGTGATCGCGCAACACCTGATCATTATGGCCTACCGCGCCGCGCCCGCCGGTGTCATTGCGCCCAGCCAGTATAGCCAGATCATCTGGGCCACTTTGTTCGGCATGGTGTTCTTTGGCGAACACCCCGACGCCTGGGTCGCGGTCGGGGCCAGTGTGATCATTGCTTCGGGCGTCTTTGTGGTCTGGCGCGAAAGCCGGTCGAACACCACCTCGGCCAACACGCCGGTTCTGCGGGTACGATCGCCCCGAACAGATACCGGGGCGTCGCGACCGGGGGAGTAGCACCAAAGAAAAACGGCGCGCAGTTTGCGCGCCGCTAGTGATTTTCGTCTGTATCGGGTCTTAGTAGACAACCACAGACCGAATGCTCTCGCCCCGGTGCATCAGGTCGAAGCCTTCGTTGATATCGTTCAGGCCCATGGTATGGGTGATCATCGGATCGATCTCGATCTTGCCCTCCATGTACCAGTCAACGATCTTGGGCACATCCGTGCGGCCGCGCGCGCCGCCGAATGCAGTGCCGCGCCAGGATCGGCCGGTGACCAGTTGGAACGGGCGGGTCGAGATTTCGGCCCCTGCAGGTGCCACGCCGATGATGATTGATTCACCCCATCCCTTATGCGCCGATTCAAGCGCGTCGCGCATAACGCCGACATTGCCGGTGGCATCAAAGGTATAATCCGCGCCGCCCTTGGTCAGGTCGACCAGGTAGGGAACCAGATCGCCTTCAACCTCAGTCGGGTTCACGAAATCGGTCATGCCAAAAGCCGTCGCCATGTTGACCTTGGATGGGTTCAAATCAACACCAACGATCTGGTCTGCTCCGGCCAAGCGCAGCCCTTGAATCACGTTCAGACCGATGCCGCCCAAACCAAACACGATGGCACGGCTGCCGATCTCGACTTTGGCGGTGTTGATCACTGCGCCGATGCCGGTGGTGACGCCGCAGCCGATATAACAGATCTTGTCGAAGGGCGCGTCCTCGCGGACCTTGGCCAGCGCAATCTCGGGCAGGACCGTGTGGTTCGAGAACGTCGAGCAGCCCATGTAGTGCAGGATCGGGTCGCCATCCAGAGTCGAGAACCGAGACGTTCCGTCGGGCATCAGCCCCTGCCCCTGCGTGGTCCGGATCGCCTGACACAGGTTGGTCTTGGGGTGCAGGCAGTATTCACACTCGCGACATTCCGGGGTGTAAAGCGGGATCACGTGATCGCCCGGCTTCACGCTGGTCACACCAGGGCCGACCTCGACCACAACGCCCGCACCTTCATGGCCCAGAATTGCAGGAAACAGGCCCTCAGGGTCGGCACCCGAAAGGGTGAATTCGTCGGTATGGCAGATGCCGGTGGCCTTGATCTCGACCAGAACCTCGCCCGCCTTGGGGCCTTCGAGGTTCACTTCCATCACTTCCAAAGGTTTGCCCGCCTGAACGGCGACGGCGGCACGGGTACGCATGGCTCACATCTCCCTGTCACTTTTCCCCGACCCTGCGTCAAATACAGGGTGTTTTCAACTGTGCTTTCATGGCAGGCTCGCTAAATAATTGATATTGCAGAAACGACATTGTCAGAATGAGGAACGCCAATGCACCGATTTATCCCGATTCTGGTCCTCTTGGCGGCCTGTGCAGACACCAGCATTCCTTTGGACGAAGCCTCTGCGCCCGAGAATGCGGCAGTGGATCTGGCCTTTTGCAAAGGCGAGCCGTTTGCCGGGTCCGTGGGCCAGCCGGTCTCGACCATTCAGGCTGATCTGCCTGAACGGTCCCGCGTGCTGGGCCCCGATGACATTGCCACGCAAGACTACCGAATTGATCGTCTGAACGTTTATGTGAACGGTGCCGGGATCATTCAACGCTTGACCTGCGGATAGGCACGCCGGCAGCCGTTCGGGGACATTTCAACTGACTAGAGTCTACTTTCCGCGATAGACCAATATGTCGGGCAGATAGTCGATCAAACGCAGCAGCCAGGAAAACGGGGCCGGGAAATCGGTTCGAAAACGGCGACGGGACATCGCCCTGACCACATGCTTTGCCGCGTCCTCCGGTGACATAAGCATGGGCATCCTGAAATTGTTCTTCTCGGTCAGACGGGTCTTGATAAAGCCCGGATTGACGATGCGAACCGTCACGCCCGTACCCGCCAGATCATGCCGCATGGTTTCCGCCAGAGAAATCAGTGCTGCCTTGCTGGCCCCGTACCCGATGGCCGCGGGCAACCCGTGATAGCCCGCCAGCGATCCGATCAGCGTGATGTCCCCACTCCCGGCCTTTACAAATCCCGGGACTGTTTCGCCCAGAACCCGTAGGGCACCGGTATAGTTGACGTCGCTCATGGCAAGGGCGGCTTCGGTCGCCCATTCGCTCGCGCGCATGGGTTCATAGGCGCCTGCGTTGTAGACAAGGCCGTCGACCGGACCCACGTCAGCCACCGCCGCGCGGACCGAGTCCAGATCGGTCACATCGCAGCGTACCGCGCGCGCATTCGGCAAAGTCGCGCAGATCTCGGCCAGTCGCGCGCTGTTTCGCGCCGACAGGATCAGATGCGCGCCCTGATGGCCAAGGGCCTCGGCCAACGCACGGCCCAGACCTTCGCTGGCGCCGATGATCCAATAGGTTTTGCCGTCAAAGCTGCTCATAGATGGCGGGTCCAGTCCTTATTCATAGCTTTTTACGACGTCGAACCCGCATCGGATCACCCGGCGCCAACACCGCTCGCGTCCGTTGACCCGACGTCACAACATAGTGCATTCGGAAAAAATTTCTAACACGATTGATCCAACTCGGCCCTCTCAGCGTATCCTGTTGTAAAATGTCACATAACGAGGCTTGAATGTTCGACGAAACCCGGGGCGTACGCAAGAAAATCGCAGTAGTTGGTGCAGGTATTTCTGGTCTGTCGGCGGCGTATTATCTATCCGAAAATCACGATATCACTGTCTATGAGGCCGAACCCCGTCTCGGCGGTCACGCGCGCACCGTGATGGCGGGCAGGAATGGGGACCAACCGGTCGATACCGGGTTTATCGTTTTCAACTATGCAACCTACCCGTATCTGACCAAGCTGTTCGACGCGTTGGACGTTCCGGTCACCAAAAGCGAAATGAGCTTTGGCGCGACTATCGACAATGGCCGCATAGAATATGGGTTGAACAACCTGCGAACGCTGACGGCGCAGAAACGCAACCTTGCGCGCCCCGCTTACTACAAGATGATCGCCGACATCCTGCGGTTCGGCAAAGAGGCCCCGGATGCCGCCAAGGATGACGACACCACGATCGGAGAGCTGGTCGACCAGCTGCGTCTGGGCCACTGGTTCCGTCACAACTATCTGATGCCGATGTGCGGTGCGATCTGGTCAACGCCGGTCGAGTTCGTGGACCAGTTCCCGGCCCGATCGCTGGTGCAGTTCTTCCGCAACCATGCCCTTTTGGCCAGCGGTCGTGCGAACCAGCATCAGTGGTACACAGTCAAGGGCGGCAGCATCGAGTATGTCCGCCGGATCGAGGCCGCCTTGAAAAGCCGTGGATGCGACATCCGGTTGGCTGCGCCCGTTGATACGGTGCAGCGGCACGATCTGGGGGTCACCGTCTGCAGTCAGGGCCGCGCCGATTTATTTGACGAGATCATTCTGGCGACGCATTCCGATCAGTCGCTGGCGATTCTCGGCAACAACGCAACGGTGGCCGAGCGCGACGCGCTGGGCGCGATCCGCTACCAGCCCAACACCGCCATCCTGCATTGCGACCCGAACCAGATGCCGCGTCGGCGGGCTTGCTGGTCCAGCTGGACCTATCGGTCGCAAAAGGGCAATGTTGGGGTCACATATTGGATGAATCGCCTTCAGAATATCCCCGACAGTGACCCTCTGTTCGTGACCTTGAACGCGTCATCCGACATTGCCGCCGACAAAATCTATGATCAGGTCGAATTCGCCCACCCGGTCTTTGATCAGGCCGCGCTGAAGGCGCAGGGACAGATTCGCGCGATGCAGGGCCAGAACCGAACCTGGTTTGCCGGGGCCTACAACCGGCACGGATTTCACGAAGACGGGATTGCCAGCGCGATGCATGTCGTCGGTCTGCTGAACGGCACCTCGCACAGTACCGGAGTTGACAATGGCACTCTTGGCAAAGACCGCGCCATCGCTGTTCCGGCCGAGTAGGCGCAGCTGGCACGTCGTCCTTTTCCTACTGGTTTTGCTGGTCCCTGGTGGGGTTGCGGCCACCCCGCTCTCGGACGAATTGGATGATGCGCAGCTACGCGGCAGCGCAACCTTTCGGTATCTGGGCCTGCCGATCTATGACGCGAAGCTCTATACGCCCGGCGGTGCGCCATTCAGCTGGTCCGAGGATTTCGGGATTCAGCTGACTTATCGCAAAAACCTGAAGCAAAAGGCGCTGGTTGAATCAACGCTTGATGAAATAGCGCGGCAGGGAAATACCGCGCCGACGCAAGCCCAGCTTGAACAGTGTTTTCAGCCGGTCAGCAAGGGCGACAGCTATCTGGCCATATCGGAAGGGCCAAACAAGGTCGGGTTCTGGCGCAACGGGCGCAAAACCTGCACCCTGTCCAACCCCGGTATCAAACAGGCGTTCATGTCCATTTTTCTGGGCAGCAACACCCGATCCGCATCTTTTACGCAAAAGCTGAAAGGTCAGTGATGCTGTATCCCCGGGTCAGTCTCTATGCACTGATGCTCGCGGCGGCGGGGATACCGCTTTATATTCACCTGCCGCGTTTTGCGGCCGTGAATCTGGGTATCAGCCTCGGCGTCATCGGTACCGTGCTGCTGGTGATCCGGCTTGTCGATCTGGTGCAAGACCCGCTGATCGGGTGGGCAATCGATCGCTGGCCGCGGGGGCAAGTGTTTTTTGCCACGTTGGCTGCGCTGGGGCTGGCGGTCGGGTTTCCGCTGCTGTTCGCATTGCCTCAGGGTGCAAGCATCTTGTCTCTGGTGGCGATCCTGATCCTGCTGTTTTCTGCCTACAGCCTTGGAACCATCCTGCTGTATGGCCGCAGCGCAACTTTGGCCAAACGGCCCGAGCCAAAAGAGTTGATGACACTGGCCGCCTATCGCGAGGGCGGACAACTGACCGGTGTGGTCCTTGCCGCCAGCGCCCCGGCGCTGCTGGTTGCGCTCGGGGCGCGTGCGCAGGGCTATCCTGCATTTGGCATCTGTCTGGGCGTTTTGGCCATTCTGACTATCGTGCTGACTTTCCCGATCTGGCGACGCACACCGATCACCGGCGAGGGCCTGTCCTTTGCTGGCCTTGGGCAAGCCGGGGCACTGCGCCTTTTAGCCCTAGCACTGGTAAACAGCCTGCCGGTCGCGATCACCTCAACCCTGTTTCTGTTCTTTGTTGAAGATCGGCTGCAATTGCCGGGCAAGGCCGGCCCGCTGCTGATCCTGTTCTTCCTCAGCGCCGGGGCCAGCGTGCCGTTCTGGGCGCGGCTAAGCAATCGAATTGGGCCGAAACAGACTCTGATCATCGCCATGCCGCTGTCCATTGCGGGGTTCATCGGTGCCGCCATGTTGCCCGCCGGAGAGCTTTTGGGCTTCGCCCTGATCTGCCTCGCCTCGGGTGCGGCTCTGGGGGCCGATATGGTGGTGCTACCCGCCATGTTCTCGGTTGTCCTGACCCGCGCGGGACTGAACGCATCAGCCGCATTTGGGATTTGGTCCTTTGCTGGCAAGCTGGGCCTTGCGCTCGCTGCCTTTTTCACTCTGCCGCTGCTGGAACGCAGCGGTTTCACACCCGGTCAGTCCAATTCGGCACAGGCGCTCGAGACACTCAACCTCGCCTATGCCGTCCTGCCCTGCATCCTGAAACTGGGCGCGCTTGGCATGGTCCTGACCCTACCGACCGAGGTAACCGCGAAATGAGCCTTCTTGCTATCCTCCTTCTTGCCCTTTTGGCGCTTGCAATTGCCCGGGGTCGTTACCTGAGCTTCCGCGCGCAGGCGCCGACTGACTATTCCGGCACCGGGCCTGCGTTCTCTCTCAAGAAACATCTGAACGGAGAGATTCTGTCCGAAGGGCTGATCTATGGCCCCAATGGCAAGATGTCGAACAGCTTCGTCGCCCGGATGGTCGGCGAATGGGACGGGAACAAGGGCACGCTGGCGGAATATTTCACCTATTCGAATGGCAAGCAGATGACCCGAAAGTGGTATCTGACGCTGGGCACCGGCAACACGTTTACGGCCACGGCAGATGACATCGTCGGCGAGGGCAAGGGTGTGATGTCCGGCGCAACCGTCAAGCTGACCTATCGAATCATCCTTCCCGACGATGCCGGTGGCCATACGCTGAACGTGACCGACTGGATGTACCTGACCGAAAACGGCGCGATCATGAACCGGTCCGAGATGCGCAAGTTCGGCATCAAAGTCGCAGAGCTTGTTGCCACCATGCGTCCGGCGCCCGAGATCAAACCGATGCATCTGAACGGTGCCAACGGCCACGACGCCGACGCCGTGCCAAGGGCGCTGCAATGACGATCCGGCGTGTCCTGATCAGCCTTGTCGTTGTCGCGGGTCTGGCGGCTTTGGCCGCCTGTTCTGCAAAACCGCGCGTCCCCAAGACGTTCCTGTCGGACCGGCAATTGAATCTTGAAGAGTTCTTTGAGGGTAAGACGGTCGCCTATGGCCAGTTTCAGGATGTTCTGGGCAACGTTCCCCGCAGGTTTAGAGTCGATATTGACGGTACCTGGGACGGCCAGACCCTGACGTTGGTCGAAGATTTTGTCTATGATGACGGCGCAACCGAACAACGTGTCTGGACCCTGACCAAAACCGGCGAAGACAGCTGGATCGGCACCGCTCCGGGCGTGTTGGGAGCCGCAACCGGGACCGAACGCGGTGATACGTTCAACTGGAAATACAAGATCGACCTGCCCGTCAAAGATGGCACCATGCGCGTCAATTTCGATGACTGGATGTGGTTGCTGTCCGATGACCGATTGCTGAACCGGGCTTATGTCTCGCGCTTTGGGTTTCGGCTGGGCGAAGTCATTTTGTACTTCGAAAAGAAGTAGCCCCTGATCAGACCGATTCCGGCCACGCCCAGATTGCGTATTGACGCATTTGAGATTCTCGGGCACTCAATTCGTCGATGGTTCTTTCGGTTTTGTCCGAGGGATGAAAAGGGAATACGGTGCGACCTCGAGTGTCAAATCCGTGACTGCCCCCGCAACTGTAAGCG
>NZ_JBQFQX010000014.1:0-93844 GCF_056537105.1 Ruegeria sp. CH11 | reverse complement strand
GACACGGCGATAACGGTGACGACACCGGACACGGCGATAACGGTGACGACACCGGACACGGCGATAACGGTGACGACACCGGACACGGCGATAACGGTGACGACACCGGACACGGCGACGGTCATGGCGATCACAGCGACGGATATATTCCGCCCCCCACCGATGCTTCGGAGGTTGAGGCATATGTTGCGGCAGTTAAGGCACTGCCGGATGCGCATGCGCACGGGGATGATCCCAGCAAGGCCGGCGAGCATATGCAGTTGCTGGAACTGGTGCCACGCGCCGAAGCAACCCATGTGGCAATCGGCAACGGTGATTGGTTTGATCCAGGTAACTGGTACGAAGGCCGGATCCCCGGTGAAGGCGCTCAGGTACTGATCCCCGAAGGCATCAGCCTGCGCTACGAGGGCGAAAGCGACGCTTCACTGTTCACCGTACGCGTTGATGGCGAGTTGAGCTTTGCTACCGATGCCGATTCCAAGATGCTGCTGGATACGATGGTGGTTTCACCGACGGGTCGCCTTGAAATCGGAACCGAAGAGAACCCGATCCAGGCCAATGTCGACGTACAGATCGTGATTGCCAATAACGGCGATATCGATACCAACTGGGACCCAACCCTGCTGTCTCGGGGGGTGATCTCGCATGGTGAGGTCGAGATTTATGGTGCCAAGAAGGAAAGCTTCCTGAAGGTGGACGATGCCCCGATGGCTGGCGACACCCAGATCAGTTTGGCTGAAGTGCCTGAGGGCTGGCAGATTGGTGACACGATCGTACTGAGCGGCACCCACAAGGAAGGCCGGCAATGGATTGATGGCCGCAGCCAGTATGTGGAAAGCCAGGACGAGGAAGTGGTGATCACCGGCATCAACGGCTCGACCATCACCATCGACCGGGCGCTGCGCCACAACCATGACACGCCACGTGATGACCTTAAGGCCTATGTGGCGAACATGACGCGCAACATCACCTTCTCCAGCGAGGACGGTGAAGACACGGCGGTACATCACCGCGGTCACACCATGTTCATGCACAGCGATGATGTGGATGTGCGCTATGCCGCTTTCGACGATCTGGGCCGCACCGATAAATCGGTGGCGGCGGCCGATCTTGAGGCGTTTGCCACCATTGAATCCGACACCAACATCAAGGGCCGCTATTCCTTCCATTTCCACAAGACCGGCACCGCCGATCAGGAAAATCCGGCCATCGCCATCGGCAATACCGTCAGCGGCTCGCCGGGCTGGGGCTTTGTGCACCATTCCAGCCACGCCAATTTCACCGAGAACGTAGCCTTTGAAGTCTTTGGAGCCGCCTTTGCCGCGGAAGACGGCGACGAGACCGGCACCTGGCTGCGCAACATGGCGATCCGGTCCGAAGGTGTAGATCAGACGGTCAAGGACTATCACGCGGTGGAACGCCATGACAATGGCCGTACCGGCGATGGTTTTTTCTTTGCCGGTCGCTTGGTTGAAGCCGCAGAGAACGTAGCGATCAACACGTCCAATGGCTTTGTGTGGATGCATCGCAGCGCGCCCACTGATCCTCTGGCAGCCAACCTGCACCAGCCAGAACTGGGCTTTGGTTCGGATGCAATTCGGGTGAATATGACCCCGATCCAGGGTTTCCGAGACAATGAGGCCTTTGGTACCGAGATGGGGCTGACCGTGATCAAGGACAACCCGTCTCAGGAGACGGATGTTCGCACGGTGCTGGATGGGTTCCTGAACTGGGAAACCGCCCAAGGTGCGCTGATTGAATATACCTCGCACTACACTCTGAAGGATTTCGATCTGATAGCTACCCAGAACGTGGTCGGCCTTGGAGGCCCCGGAGCAGGCCTCATTCTTGGGACCAATGCGTTTGACATGGTCGTGAACGGCCTGACGGTCGAAGGCTTCAATATCGGCACGTTTCTCGAAAATGAATTCATTTCCGAACCAGGTCTGGAGGATGTCGATTTCGACAACATCCTTATTGATGTCCTGGTGCGAAGAGTCGGGACTTGGTATGAAGGCTATAACCCTGCGCGCCATTCGGTCCTGACGTCGGATGACCTGACTCCCGGTCGTCTCGAGTTCGAAATGCAGGGCGACACCACGCTTTCTCCAGATGAGATGTTCTATTTCAATGGAATCAAGACAGATTCCATCGGATCGCGCGACCGACAGTTCCACCTCGATGTACAGAGATTGGATGTTAATGACATAGCCCGGTTGCTAGCCTCAGATGGCTATTACCAAACCGCTGATGGCCGCAAAGTGATGCTGATTGAGGATTTCGTCGCCGACCGCGCTACAGGCGAGTTGATGAAGTTCGCACATGTGGTGACGCTGAACTACCCGGACGACCTGCTCGACTTCTTCAACGCCCGGTTTAATGGTGAGATCGATCTGAACAGCGCTGCCCCCAACGCCCTGGACGACGCCTTCAGCGTAAACCAGAACCAGGACACCCTGATCAACGTTCTGGCAAACGATTCCGACCCCGATGGCGACACGTTGCGGATCGACGGGCTGACCGATCCTGTGCATGGCGACCTCTACCTGCAAGAGGACGGGCAATTGCTCTACCGGCCGAACGAAGACTTCACCGGACAGGACAGCTTTACCTACTGGGCAACCGACGACAATGGTAACTATGAAAGCGCAACCGTGACAGTGGATGTGTGGGATTTGTAAACCCATGTACAAATGAGAAAGTGATGCCGACTCTAAATTGAATCGACATCACTTTTTTGAAGTACTTCATTGTAGAGGATCTGATGTTGGCAATTGTAGTCAGGTTAATCCTCCCTTCACTAAAAACGGTTCACCGCTATGTTTAGAGCAACGGAGAATCCAAGGTTGGAATTGTGTCACACAATTCCGAAGAAATATCTATTAAGCTACCGCAAGTTGAAATACTTGCCGGGCAAGGGATTGCACGAGCCTGTGTGATCCGGGCCGCTCGCATAACCGAACAAACCTACCAACGCTGGCCAAGCAATATGGTGCATAAGAACCGGCCGGTTCAGAGAGTTCAAACGCCTCCTGAAGGGGAGCAGGCGGCTTTAAAGGCGGTGTTTGATTTCGGAGTACCGCACCGGTCGTGTATTGTGGCGGCACCATTCTATGCAACAAAACGACCAAAGGGGTGTGGCAGCGAAGACAGGTTGATTGAAGATATGATTGAGTTGACTGACAAGTTAGGCTGTTATGGCTATCACAGGATCGCAGCCTTGCTGTGGGATGCAGTTGGAAGCTCACCAGCAAGCGTGTGGAATATTGGCCGAGCAGGCCAATTGCAAACAATGCATCAACAATCAGAACTGGCGCTTGAAATTTGATACCGTGCCACGCCTATTGCCAATGTCGCAATTTTTCGTCTCAGTGACAGAATAATGCGCCACCTGTGTTTTCACGTGTCCGGACACAGACGGGAAAAGTGAGATCGCCACCGGCCCGAAGCTCCACCTATACTGTGGATATAAAGTGAGTGCTCCCAACGTATAAAATACACTGGCCGCGTGAAACCTTCGGCCAATTCCGGCCGGCAAGGAAGCCAAACCATCTCATCCTATCTCAGATGCAGGCACTCAGGCTTCGACCCAGGGAAGAAAATAATTGATCGACACATCAAAATAAGCATTTCTAGATCAAATACTATTCTGATTGGAAATGTACACTTATAGAAGTTTGTTGGAATTTAGCCATATGAGTAATGAGCATTCGCTGTCTCGGGCGAAGACAGCTTGGCCCGACGCTGGATATGGGCAGATCCCATCGTTGGATGGCTTGCGGGCTGTATCCATAATGATTGTGTTTTTAGCTCATGCAGGGCTGTCGAATTTAATCCCCGGCGGCTTTGGCGTGACGATCTTCTTTTTTCTTTCCGGTTTCCTGATCACCACGCTCCTCTGCCGAGAGCATGCCCGAACCAATAACATTGCCTTCGTCGCATTCTATCTCAGACGCGTGCTTCGGCTGGGCCCTCCACTCGTATTGACGATGGCGCTCGCCATTTGGCTGGCCATAGCAGGTTTGGCACCGGGTGATCTGAGTGCAAAATCCGCACTCGCCCAGCTTCTCTTTGTTTATAATTATTATTCACTCCTTCCGGGCGCTGAGTCGAGTGTCACTGGCCTCGGAGTACTTTGGTCGCTCTCGGTTGAAGAGCACTTTTATGTAATCTGGCCAGCCCTCTTTCTTCTAGTCGCCCGTAGGAAAATCGGGGTCGCCCATGTCGTATGGCTTCTCGGGGCCATCTTCATTTGGCGATGTGTCCGGCTGCTCATCTTCGATACTAGCGAATGGGCAATCTACATTTCCACGGATACGCGCTTTGACAGCTTGTTATATGGCTGCCTCTTGGGGATTCTGATGGCGCAGGACCGGATACCGGACTGGGCGCAACGACCGCAGGTATTCTATTCAGCGCTTGGCGCGGCGATGATTGGTCTTCTGATTTCGTTTCTCTGGCGAGATCCGGTGTTTCGCTCCACGCTACGCTACACGCTGCAGGGAATCGCGCTGATGCCAATTTTCTTCTACGCGGTGAAGCGCCATGACCATGTTCTTTTTCGCCCTCTGAACTTTTGGATCCTGAGACGTATCGGAATTTATTCCTACACGTTATATCTGGTGCATTTCGTGATCCTTCACACTTTGTGGAATATGGGCCGCCCCGAGGATTGGCTGACCGGCATTTATGCGGCAGTACTTTCGCTAAGCTGGGCTGCGCTTGTCTATAGGTTCGCAGAACAACCATTGCACGGCCTGAGGGCGCGTCTGAATGCACCGCAAGCCGCAAACCCATGATACAGAGATTGCTCGTTGTTTCAGCTGTGTTTCTCGCTGTACTCGCCGCAACTGAGATAGCATTGAGGTTGGTTGGGCTTGGTGATCCTCCGATCGCTGTTCGCGATGAAATGCTTGAATATCGATTGGTGCCCGATGCAAATTACAAGCGATGGGGAAACCGCATTCAAATCAACAATCACGGGTTCCGTGCAGCGGATCATCCCGAGGAAGTTCCTGGCGATGAGGTCCGTCTTCTCCTAATTGGGGACAGTATAGTCTACGGGAACCATTTTCTCGATCAGGATGAAACGATTGCTCCGCTTCTGTCCACAATACTCTCTTCGTCGGAATGCAAAGTACGTGTGATCCCGATGGCGGTTTCTAGTTGGGGGCCCGTAAATCAAGCGGCTGCGCTTGAACTATATGGAACATTCGGAGCGTCTGAGGTTGTGTTAGTGCTATCAGCGCACGATCTCGTCGATACACCGACGCACAACGGCTCGCTGGTTCCTTATCGACTGTCACCACCACTGGGTGCAATCGGTGATTTTGTCGAAGCCGTTATCGAGAGGCTTTTCCCTCCTGTCGCGCCAAAAACTCCGTTACCGTTCGAGGAGCGGGTACAGGCAAGCCTTGCGGCTCTCGATACGATTTTAGAGCACACTGAATTCGCCAATGCTGACCTCCTTCTTGTCTACAATGCGGATGTGCATGAGCGTGTCTCCGGCATCTCGGACCTTGGGCTTAGTTTCTTTCACTGGGCAGATTCGCAAAATATAGAAACGCTCAATCTCGGCATGGTGCCAGGTGTTACCTATCGAGACACTATCCACCCAGATGCCAATGGCACCGCGCATATCGCGCAGACGCTTGCAAGAAAATTCTCTGGGCTGCTCAAATGTGACAGCACTGATTAGTTAGTTGCTATACAGACAGGATTTACGTTGAAAACGGTTAACCGGGGCCGTGCTAGAACGTGACTAATCTACTTGGGTCTGCATCATGTTCTTACCGGTACTACTGTCAGTTCGTTCGAGGTTTGCGGGTGATTGTGATGCCCGTCTGTGTCTCTTGTTTAGGGATATCCAGCGTTGTGCCTCGGCGCGTTCGGGCGATCAACAGTGGTTGTTTTGTGGGTTGCTCATCTAGGACAGGGTTTACGGCCTTGGCCCGCCCCGACGGTTGATATGCATAGCGCCCGATCAATGCCCCACCGATCAGCCATGTGAGGGGTGTTAACGTCGCATTTGGTATCAAATCCACAATGCCAGCCGCCAAAACCAGAGCCAATCCAGAAGTTTCCGGACCAAACCTTCGTTTACTGTGCTGCAACGCCAGAAAGATGATAGGTAATGTTAAAAGACCAAAGCGTGCAACATATCCCAGCCATCCCGATCCTCCAATGAAGATGACCCAGGCACCATCAGCAATGCTAATATCCCGACCAGTAAAAGGATGATATATCTTATTGCGTCCCCAGGACCCCCAACCTGCCAGCGGTTTCAAGTTGGCCCGTTCCAACAGTCTATCTTCGTTGTCCAACCGGAAATCCAACGACTCAGCGCGCGCTTCGCTAAACTTTAGAGCGATGTTGTAGATGCCTTCGGTGGGGACCCAGCCAGCACCACGAGCCATAGGATATAGCAACACAATCCCGGCTAGGATCGAGGCCAGCAAAAACTGTCCGCGCGTTTTCATTAGAAAGGCGGCCGGCAACAACATCAACGCGATGACAAAAGCGCCGACGCTCTTACACAAAAACAGCACCGGCAGCAGCCAGAAGGCGGCGATCCGCCACAACCCAGGCTGGGAAACCCGGTCCCTACTTCGAGACAATGCCGCCGCAGCCAGAATAGCCATCGCGAAGAACATGCCCAGCCACAGGCCATGAGGCAGAAAGACAATCGGTCGAAATCCTCCAGCACGTATGTGCTGATCAAAGGAATGTGGGAAAAAGCCGTAGATATTGACGTTGAGTTGCGGACTCATCCGCACCTCGTAAAGAGCCGGTATTGAGTAAATCAATCCGGCGATGCAGAGAGTTCTAAGCAGAAGGATATGGCTCTCGGGACTGGCAAGGAAACGGCGAGCCAACAGAAAGGGAATAATCATAAAAAGCTGATTACCTGCCATCGCCAGCCCATCATAGAATTCCAGCCCCTTAATTATATTAGGGCCAGCAAAGACCGGCTCTCGATTGGTCAGCATGGTCAGCATGGGTGAACTAAACAGCAAGACCAGCAGTATATTTATCACCACATCGCCCCGGAACTTGCGTGGTGGTGGTGGTGCCAGCATCCGTTTCCGCCGATCCTCATGCGCCTGCGTCCGCAGCGCTACAAAGCACATGACCGCGGCCATGATGCTCGGCAACGCATACTTATCTATCGTCGGGATCATTGGAAAATCGAGTCCGACCCGGCTTGGTAGCAGCAGATAACCGACGATGATCGAACAAATCAGCGCCGGGGCAACCGGTAGTCGCCGGAACAAAAAGAAAACGACGACCGGCCAGAGGTAGAAAACTATTTGTGCAGTGGCGTTGGGCATTGCAAAATCCAGTTATCACCCTCAAGCCCGGGCCGGGTCTGGCTGACATGGTATGTCATGACGTCCAGTCCCGCCAAGCTTACCTTGTTCACTCATCGCAGCACAATTTCTGGGAAATAGTCTCTGGTAGCAGCCATTTCTCAATCTGATGAGTGGGACCATAGATTTGACCCATGGCTTCGACATGGCGAAGCTGCAAAATTTATGCCACACAGATACAATAGGGAATTTAAGCTCTTGTGAAATTTGCCGGACAGGATCGGCAATCGCGTGTGTATCATTGGTACAGGCCCCTGCTCAAGGCCAAAGGATTGTGAAAGCCAAGTATGAAACCAACATTATTTTACGTTATTGATCCTCTCAAAACAGGTATAACGCGCTGGGTATCGCGACCAACATACTATCACGATGCCTGTCTTATATCGCCGCAAAGGCAGTCCACGCGGCTATGTATGCACACGCACCCTTGGTGTGGCCACAAGCTGTTGACGCTTCCACAATCAAGCAAAATTGGAAACAGTTACCTTATGAGCGGTGAATTATCTCCCCATCGGAATAAATTTGTCTCAAGAATTTGTGCCTATCTCACTCACCACGCCCCGCTGGAGGTGATCCGGGGCCGGACGGGATAATCACGCATCTCTTATGTCCAAAGCACTTACAAATCATCAGAACCCTACACCTGCCCGGCCAGAGCTGACCGTCATCATCCCGGCCAACAACGAAGAAAACTTCATCGGCCGTTGTCTCGAAGCGCTGCTGGCGCAGGACGAGGCGGCACGGGCGGTTGAGGTGATTGTTGCTGCCAATGGCTGCACAGACCGGACGGTGCCGCTGGCGCAGAGGTACACTAACCGGTTTAAGGCGCGGGGCTGGAAGCTGACGGTGCTAGAAATACCAAACGGTGGTAAGCTGATGGCGCTGAACAAGGCTGACGAGGTGGCCCAGGGCGCCGCCCGCGCGTATCTGGATGCAGACGTGATCTGTTCGCCACCGCTGATCGGGCAACTACAGACCGTATTGGTGACCGACACCGCGATTTATGCCACTGGTCGGTTGCAGGTTGCCCGAGCCCGAAGCGCTGTGACCCGTGCCTATGCCCGGTTGTGGTCGCAGCTGCCCTTCATGCACAAAGGCAGCGCGGCGGGTGCCGGGCTATTTGCCGTCAATGCCACGGGGCGTGACCGCTGGGGCCAGTTTCCACAGATCATTTCGGACGATACCTATGTGCGACTGCAGTTTTCTCCGGACGAACGGGTCGAAGTCTCTGCCCCTTTCATCTGGCCGATGGTCGAGGGGTTTGGCAATCTGGTTCGGGTGCGCCGCCGTCAGGATGCGGGCGTGGCAGAAGTCTATCATCTCTACCCGGATCTACGTTGCAATGACATTAAAAATCCACTCGGCCTGCGGGAATTGATTGCACTGTTCCTTTCGACACCGTTCGGATTTCTGGTGTACACCAGCGTCCATCTCGCCGTGCGCCTGAGACCCGGCGGACCGGACTGGACCCGAGGCCGATAATGTCTTCCAACGATTCCAAGTTAGGCAGGTCAGATATGCCCCAAAATAGCTTAACGCCACAACCGCAGAGCGGACCGGTGGCCTATTTGACCGGCGAATATCCAAAAGTGTCCCATACCTTTATCCAGCGCGAGATCGCGGCGCTGCGTGCCCTGGGCACTGAGGTCGAAACCTGCACCGTGCGCCGTGCCAATCCAAAAGATGTGGTCGGCGAGGATCAGAAAGCGGAAGAGGCCAACACATTCTGCATTCTGGGCACTGCCCGGGCGCCGCGCCGCCTGATCGGCGCGCATCTGAAAGCGCTGCGGGATGCGCCGGGGCGCTGGTTTTCGGCGCTGCGGCTGGCCTGGCGCACCCGCTCGCCGGGGGCGAAAGCGCTGCTTTATCAGCTGTTCTATTTTGCCGAGGCCGGAGTGCTGGCGGCGCACCTGAAGGAAAAGGGCGTGGTGCATCTGCACAACCATTTCGGTAACTCAAGCTGCACGGTGGCGATGCTGGCCAGCGAAATCTCGGGCATTCCCTACAGCTTTACCGAACACGGGCCCGCACTCTTCTTCGAGCCGATGCGGTGGCGGATTGGCGAAAAGATCGCCCGCGCACGATCCGTTGTTGCCATCAGCCATTTCTGCCGCTCGCAACTTATGCTGTTTTCCGACCAGCAACACTGGCCTCGTATGTCGATCGTGCATTGCGGTGTCGATCCCGACCGCTATGGTCGCAAACCCCGCGAGAGTTTCGGCAAGCGTGTGCTGTTCGTTGGACGGCTGGATGTGGTCAAGGGTGCATCGCTGCTGTTACAGGCTTTCGCGGCGCTGCGTACCGATCATCCCGACGCCACGCTGACGCTGATCGGTGATGGCGCGGACCGCCCGACGCTTGAGGCGCAGACGCAGGCTCTTGAGCTGGGCGATGCCGTCACTTTTGCGGGGTATCAGCCGCAAGAGGCCGTGGCCGATTTCCTGGAAGAGGCCGACTTTTTGGTCCTGCCGAGCTTTGCGGAAGGTGTCCCCGTGGTGCTGATGGAAGCCATGGCCAGCCGCATCCCGGTCATTGCGACACAGGTCGCGGGTGTCTCGGAGCTGATCGCCAATGGTGAAACCGGATATGTCGTGCCACCAGGTGACGTCCCCACATTGACCCAAAGAATGCACACTCTGCTGAGCGACCCCGATCTTTGCCGCCATATGGGTGCTGCCGGGCGGCAGAAGGTTCGGATCGATTTCAACACCATGAACGAAGCGGCTTGGTTGCGCACCTTGCTGTGTGACAACCCCGACCCCGCCAACCCGCCCGACAGACCTCAGATGCGGCCCGCAGGCGCAGAATAGGAGGCCGGGATGGGCGTCAAGCAGAGTTCTCTCCCACCCCGGGTTGGTGTCGTCCTGATCGGCAGGAACGAAGGCGAGCGCCTGATCAACTGCCTGAACAGCATTCCGGAAACGGTCGAGCATATGATCTATGTGGATTCCGGCTCAGCAGACGGCAGTATCGCGGTGGCGTGTACAGCAGGGGCGCACGTGGTGGAGTTGGACCTCAGCCAGCCTTTTACCGCCGCTCGCGCCCGAAATGCCGGTTTTGCCGCCCTGCGCGCGCGGGACAAGATCGATTACGTGCAATTTGTCGACGGTGACTGCACCCTACATCCCGACTGGATCGAGGTTGCCACCACCTTTCTGGCAGAGCACCCGAAGGCTGTGGTTGTCTGTGGCCGTCGACGTGAGATTTTCCCCGAAGCTTCGGTTTACAACCGGCTCTGCGATTGGGAATGGGACACGCCGGTGGGTCAGGCCAAAAGCTGCGGCGGCGATGCGCTGATGCGGGCCGATGCCCTTGCCGCTGTGGATGGTTTCAACCCATCGCTCATTGCCGGGGAAGAGCCCGAACTCTGTGTGCGTCTGCGCCGCAAGGGGGGCGAAATCTGGCGCATCGATCACGAGATGACCAGCCATGATGCCGCCATGACCCGACTGGGACAATGGTGGAAACGTATGCGCCGAGGCGGCTACGCCGCCGCCGAAGGCGCTGCGATACACGGAGCACCGCCCGAGTTGCACGGCATAGCCACCTGTCGTCGGGCACTTTTATGGGGCGCAGGGCTACCTCTGATGATCCTGCTGACGACGACGCTGCTCACGTATTGGGCGCTGTTTCTACTTCTGCTCTATCCTGCGCAAGTGCTGCGGTTGGCATGCCGCGAAAGCTTGACCAGTCGCAGTGCCTGGGAACAGGCATTTTTCCTGACCCTAGGCAAATTTCCTGAGGTTTTAGGCATTCTGGAATACCAACTGCGCCGCTTCGCAGACCGCCCTGCCGGGCTGATTGAGTACAAGTAGAAGAGTGGATGAGATGCACGATGACGGCAGTTTCAGATACTCTACGGATAACAAGAGGACCGCATAATGGTTGAAACACGAAATCCGCCCGACCACTGCCCCGGTAGCCCACAGCAATTTAACTGTGCTAGGTGTCCCAATGGCACCCTTAGCTTTGAACCAGATTTAGAGCGCAAGAAATATGAAAAAAATCCCTTTTAACAAACCAAGTCTTATTGGTAATGAAATCAAATATATCCGCGATTCAGTCCGTCTTGGTCAATTAGCAGGCGACGGCGTTTATACCTATAAATGCCAGGACGAAATCCGCCGGCTGACAGGGTCCCGAAAAGCCCTGATCACACATTCGTGCACCGCCGCTCTGGAGATGGCAGCCATTCTCTGCGACCTCGGGGCCAATGACGAAGTCATCATGCCGTCGTTCACGTTTGTCTCGACCGCCAATGCGGTCGTACTGCGTGGGGCCACACCTGTCTTTGTCGATATCGACCCAGAAACACTGAACATCGACCCTGCGGAAGTCAGGAAATGTGTAACTCCCCGGACACGGGCCATCTTCGCCGTGCACTATGCCGGGTTTCCCGCAGACATGGATGCATTGTCCGAGATTGCGATCGAACATGGCCTCCTGTTGGTAGAAGATGCCGCGCAGGCCTTGGGTTCGACCTACAAGGGGCGGCCAGCCGGCAGCCTTGGCGATATGGCGGCGTTCAGTTTCCACGAGACCAAAAACATTATCAGCGGCGAAGGCGGGGCAATTACGATCAACCGCGACGATCTGTTCGGACGGGCGGAAATTATCCGTGAAAAGGGTACCAACCGATCGCAGTTTTTCCGTGGGCAGGTAGACAAATATACATGGGTCGATGTCGGCTCGTCCTATCTGCCCGGAGAACTGATCGCCGCTTATCTCTATGCGCAGCTCGAAACCGAAGCCGCGATCCGAACCCGTAGGCTATCGGTCTATGACGCTTATATGGAAGCATTCGAACCTGTTGCCGAACGCTATGACATACGCCTTCCAAAGACCCCACCGCACTGTACCGGCAACGGTCATATGTTTTATTTCCTAATGAAGGATATGCGTGCGCGCAGCCACTTCATCAGCGAAATGAAACAGCGCAACATCATCACGCCTTTTCACTACGTTCCGCTCCACAGTGCGCCGGCCGGGCAAAAATATGGCCATACCCTGTGCCCGCTGCCCGTAACCGACCAGATTTCGGAAACTCTGGTGCGCCTGCCAATGTTCTTCGATCTGGGGTCTGACATCGAAACAGTGATTGGCGCAGCTACAGAAATCCTGGAGGCGTGCCAATGACGCATCAATCATCCCAAACACCTCTGGTGACCGTTCTAACCCCTGTCTACGGCTGCCGCGATTGTCTTGAAACCCTTGTGGACCGGGTGCGCACGAATCTCGAAGCCGCGCAATTCGATTGGGAACTCATTCTGGTAGATGACCGCGGGCCGGATGAGCCTTGGGATCTCATTTGCGATTTGTCCGAAGGGGATTCGCGTATTCGCGGTGTCCGTCTGGCCCGTAACCACGGCCAACATCTTGCGATCTGGGCCGGACTCGAGGTTGCACGCGGCGACTGGGTCGCCGTGGTGGATTGCGATCTACAAGACGACCCAGGCGTGATCCCACAGCTTTATGAACGCGCCATCGCTGAAAGCTCAGACGCGGTGATTGTCGAACGTGGCACGTGGTCGGATTCCCGGTTCCGCCGCTTCGCGTCCAGCGCCTTCTATAAACTGGTCGACCTTCTGGGCGGCATTCACCTTAAGAATACCGGCAATTTCGGGCTGTACAGCCGACAGATGGTCAATACGCTGGTCATGTTTAGGGAGCAAGAGGTGTTCCTGCCGATGATGGTGGCGCTGACCGGGTTGAAATGTGCCTATTTTCAACTGGATCGCTCAGATCGCGCCGCAGGCAAAAGCTCATACAGCTTCCTCCGCCTCGTCCGGATGGCAATAGCCATCATCATACGCTTCTCCGACCGGCCGCTGAAGCTCAGCGTCATTGTCGGCCTGGCCTTCAGTCTGTTATCGGCAACGATCTCGGCCGTTCTGGTGTTCGCATGGCTTTTTAATGCAATCACTGTTCCTGGTTGGACCAGTACGATCCTGTCAGTTTGGTTCCTGTCCGGATTGATCATGGCGACACTGGGTATCCATGGCTTCTACCTAGGAAGGGTCTTTGCCGAAGTCAAAGCTCGACCCCGGATCATCGTGGAAACCACAAGTCATCAGGATGACAGCACGTCATGACCAACGCCGACCTTCGTTCCATGTCAACAATCTCTCTGGATGTACGAGCGTTCTTCAACGATTTTCCCAAAGGCGAGATGTATCTAGAAGAAGCCGAATTCGGATTACGTAGAGTTCTTCCTCTGCTCGAGGAACTCCCCGCCGAAGCCAGGGTGCTTGAAGTGGGCTCGGGGCCCTGCATTGCTTTGGCCGAGATCGTACAACGGTTTCCGCATCTTGACGTGCATGGCATTGAACCCATGAGCGACGGATTTGCCTTCTTCGATGAGTTTATAGCCAGGATGGAAACCGCAAATGGCAGGCTGAACGTTCACCGCGGCGGGTACGAAGATTTTCCGTCTGATGGAAAGTGGGATTTGATTTTTTTGGTCAATGTCTTCGAGCATCTGCCCGACTGGCAAGACTTTCTAGATTTTGCCGAGCAGTCCTTGTCCAAAGACGGACGGTGTGTCGTGCTCTGCCCCAATTACGGATTTCCTTACGAGTCGCATTTCAAACTGCCTATTATTTTGAACAAAAGGCTGACGGGCAGGGTGTTCAGGGCTGCCATCGAACGGTTCGAAGAAGATAACGACAATTCCGGATTGTACCGCAGTCTGAACTTCGTGACACTGTCGAAGGTTCGCAGAGCGGTCAGGCAGCGGAATCTTGAAATGGATGTCAACACCGACATCATCCGCGAAATGATTGATCGCCTGGATCAGGACCCTTCTTTTCGGGAACGGCAAAAAATGTTCACGATACCCGCAAGACTTTTGAAACGCTCGGGGCTTCTAAAGCCGATGCTTGGATGCCGTCCCATTCAGAATTACCTGCCCTACATGCAATTCACCCTGCGTCGGTCCACATGACCCGGCGTAAACACGGTATTTTGGGCCGCTTTACCCGGTACGGTACCGTTGGTCTGGCGGTGAATCTTGGGGCCTATGTACTTTTTCTCAACCTGTTGTACTGGGGCATGCCGCCCGTTATCGGGTCAGGCGTCACGTATGTCGTGGCCGTTGCCACAAGTTATTTCGTTAACCGCAGATGGAGCTTTGGAAGTACGGTCAGCCATAGCCGCGATATGCCACGATATCTGCTTGCCTACGGTGTCGGCCTGGCAGTCGCCATGAGCTCCATGCATTTTCTTACATTTTTGATACCGCCCGCCATTGCTCAGGTTCTGGTGATCGGCATCACGGCAATGGTAATTTTCATCTGCCTAGAAGTTCTTCGGTTTGGTCGGGAAGAGTGAACCATGCTGATTGAGATCAACGAACTTGAATGCAATCGCTTCGGTATCATCGCAGCACGTCTGACCGATCCGGAGGCTGCACTTGATGATGTCGACCGGGCCGCTGAGGCAGCCAATGTCGATATGCTGACGGCTCGCATTGACACAAGTAATCTGGACCGCGTCCATGCGCTGGAGGATGCAGGCTATCGCCTGATGGATTCGCTTGTCTATTACAGGTGCGTACTGGGCGATTGGTCGGGTAGAAACCTCACAGACACAAACGTCATCCTCAGCAGGACGGTGCCTGAGGACGGTTCGGCGATCTCCTCGCTCGCCCGTGCCGCGTTCTCAGGTTACATCGGCCACTATCATGCGGACCCGCGCCTCAACAGCGGCGCAGCGGATGCAGCCTATGTCGAATGGGCGGAGGTCTGTGCAGCTTCGAATTCGGCGGACGCGCCGGTTCTTGTGGCGCGTGACAGGGAAGAGCTGCGCGGCTTCCTTGTGCTGCGCCGCAACACTCCCGATGAGTTCGAGATCGTGCTGAACGCGGTGCACCCGGTGGCCCAGGGGCAAGGCATTTATGCCGCACTTGCCGCCGACGCCCTTGATCTGGCGCAAGAGGCCGGTGCACAGCGCGTGATTGTGTCTACTCAGATCAACAACTACGCAGTACAGCGTGTCTGGTCCCGGCTCGGTTTTCTCCATTACCGGAGCTACTACACATTCCATAAGTGGTTCACGCCCTAGTTTATTGTTTCGCCAGATTTGGCGCGGTTGTTTTTCTCTGACTCACTTCTGTGCATGAGCATAGAGGTGTAAGAGATGGGCAAGCGAAGTCCTGAGGCGAAATTTGTGGGGTGATGTCAGACAAATTCGAACTCGCCTCTGCTAGGCTGGTGATATGCTCCCCTATGCCGTGCCGAAATGATGCCATTCAGCGAGAGCGGCAGCACGGTGTAAGTGCCGGAGGTAATCGCCCCAAAAGAGGCGTTTGAAATTTCCCCGGCTGGTAACGTTCTGGGCGATTTTTGAACCTCAAATATTCAAAAATCGAACGGGACGCGGACCGTTAAGCTCGAAGCTCAAGAAGAGGAATGAGGCTTCGAGTTGATAGCACTGGAAGAGATCGTTTTGATCCATGATTTGAAGAGACAGGGTCTGGGCGTCAGCGCGATTGCGCGGCAGACCGGGCTCGACCGCAAGGCCATCAGGAAATATCTGGTGCGGGGTTTGGAGGCTCCGGCATACAAGCCGCGTGCGCGGATCATTGAGCCTTATGAAACGTATTTGCAGGAGCGATTGACCTCGTTCCCTGATTTGACGGCCCGGCGTTTGATGCGGAAAATCCGCGAGCGCAGTTATGAAGGCGGATACGCGTCAGTGAAATTGTTTGTCCGCGAGATCCGGCCTCCCAGGCAGACGCAGTTCGAGCGCAGGTTTGAAACGCCTCCGGGCAAGCAAGCGCAGGTGGATTTCAGTGGCTGCGTTCATCTTGCACTCTCCGGCACAAAGCGCGACCAGGGCAATGTCTCATTGATTTGGAATACGGCCAGATTTTGCAGCGCACCATGCGCGCCCTCGATCGGTCGACGGCCAATGTAATATCCGAAACCCATCGTGGTCAGCGGCAGAAGGGGGGGCTGCACCATGTCCCGGGTCCGGAAGATGGCCCCGCTGCCTTCAAGGTTGGCGATCTTCGAAGCCCGCGCGTCGACATCTTCTTCGGCTACGTGGAGCACCAAAAGATCTCCAGGTTGAAGAATATCTCCATTGCAAGGAGTCCGTCCGCCGTTGCGGGCCGTGTAATAATCGAATCCGAACTGCCCTTTCACCCAGATCGTTGAGCCCGCAGCCTTATCAAGCTGGTCTGTCATCACCTGTTCAGCCGCTTGGCGAATGCGGGTAGCATCGGCGAAATCGACGACGACAAAAACCAGGGCGACGACAACCTGAATTGCGGATGCCAGGCGCACTTTGCCTAGTTCAAGACGATGGCCCTCCGCCGCAACGGTCAGAAGCGTGACGGCAACAAGCAGGGTGATCAACCGGCGAGCCGCCGGAAAGGGCGACAACAGAAAATACCCCATAAGCTCGATCAGAACCCAAACCCCTAGAAACACCAAAGCCCGGTCCACATGCCGGGTCTTCCGAGCATGGCTCGCGGCAATAATTAGGGCGGCAAGCACAGCGCACCAAACCAACAGGCCAAGCCCCGCCAGCAGAGGAGTATCCAGGCGCACCTCCCGTTCGCTCAACGGGTTTTTGATCGGCAAAGTTTCGGGCAGAAGCACTAGTGCCAGAAACACCCCGATTAACACGCAGATCACCGCAAGGCTGAGGCGGGGCATAACGCCGGACCAGCCTACAATTGCTATGAATGGTGCAAGCGCACCGACATAGGTCAACAGAGCAAGGACCATGCTCTTTATGCGGGTCGCATCCGGTGCCCCATGCCCACTGACACTCAAAAGGAAGTTGGATTGTCCATGATCTACCAGCAGATAGGCTTCCCATCCCACAAAGATGATCGCTGCCAGGCCAGGGACAAGAACCCACCATCTCCAGGATGGCGCGAAAAGCAGACAGGCGAGACCGATCACTCCGAACCCTGAAAGAGCGGACCATTTTGTCAAACATGCCAATCCTAAAAGAACTCCGGCGAGAAGGGCCATGGACAACCTATCTCGATCGCAGGCAGCCAGAAGCGTTGCAAGCGATGCCAGAACCAGGGATGCAGCCGGTATGTCCTGCATCAGGTTGGTTGCCGGTAAAACCACCGGGGCAAGCACCAGAGCAATTCCTACGGGTATGGCAAAGGGGCGCGCAAATCGCAAGGCCAAGGCAAAGACAGACGCCGAGAAGAGCAGATTGAAGGGCAGGAACCAAGCCTTCCAAAACGCCGGCCACTCACCAAAAAGAGCAACCCCTGCGCCCCACCAATAAGGCAATACAGGTGGCGACCACATCTCGATTGCCGGGATACAGCCATATCCCCAAGGCATCTCAAAATCGAACGGTTTCAGCGGCGCTTCGGCAATATGGCGGGCAAAATGAACCCAGATCACATCATCCAGATGAATAGGCTTCCAGATGTTCACCATGGTCATGACCAAGCCGCAGAGAAGCCAGTAAATATGAAAACGCTGCATCAAAACATCGCCCGTCTAGACTCGCAGTATTGAAGATTTCTTCGGACTGGGCAAGCCATCTCCCCGGACTGATCATCGATCCGGCCGCTTCGATCTCCAAGCGCCACGTCTTCAACTGCGAGCTCATCACACCCAGCTCCTTGGCAACACCGGTTTGCGTGGCACCAGGCTTAAATAGCCGGCCAACAGCTGCGGCTTTGAACTCATCAGTAAACGTCCGTCTCGATTGTCCCATTCCATGCTCCTTTCCTGGACAGGGGTAATTTACCCCAATGTCCGGGAACAGGGACGAAGTTCAGAGTCCGCACCGCCCTCTTATCACGAGTATTTGTCACACATCTCTCGAGTGCCTCGCCTTCATGATCGACCGCCCGTCACAGGTAGTGCCGTTTGCCGTTGATCTCCACGAAGAGCTCATCGACATGCAACTTCCATTTTGAATAGGCCCTCAGTCGCTGGACTCGTTTCTGCCTAATCTCCCATGCAAACATCGGGTTGAAACGATTCCACCAGCAGCAGACTGTATCATGGCTAACTTCGATGCCACGCTTGCGCAGAAGGTCTTTTAAATTACGAAGCGAAAGAGGAAACGAACATATAGAATTAGGGCCAAACGAATAATCTCGAGGTTAGCTTTGAAGTGTTCGAATGGCGATCAGTTGTTCATGAACGGAGGCTACGAAGGCCCCCTGCCCGCCTCAACCCACGTTCTTCTGACAAGGCCGTTTGTAGTGCAGTTGGCCACCAAAGAGCGGTTTGAATTGAATAGCATGATCCGCACAGGCGGCGGCGCGGTGTACCGGCTATAGAAAGCGCGGATATTGCTTAAGGCGGATATGTCTGAGGATGGCCCGGGTTGATAGGACGCTCAGATAAGCGTGCTGGCACGGCAATGCCTTGATCGGCGTATCCGCGAACAAAGCTCATAGAAAACCGAGACCGGCCATGGGAGGAAGGGCAAAACACCTCAATTGCAAAGGTTAATTGACAGTTCACAACACGCGATGCCAGGATCAAACTCGTCCAACTTTACCCGCAAATCGGATGAAGCACGGGACTAGTCGGCGATACAATCCGCACCGCTGGTCAGGCGGGCATGGATCTCCCAATAGGTTGAACTGGCACACAGTTCGAACTCGGGTGACAGTTTGGACTGCAGGATCTTACCAACCTCGTCGGTGCCATCGACCCGGCCAATCATGACAATATCGGCCTCCGCCGGTATCGGTAGATCAGGGGCCAGTTCGGGCGCAGACGGACGCTGCCACAAGGGATAGCCGGAAACTGGACGACCAAGGACCGCATGTTCGAAGATCACCCCCCCGTTCGCGATGATCCCCCATTGCGACGGATCGCCCAACGCATGCAGTGCATCGATACCATCGGCCAACATCTCGTATTGCGGCGGAACGGCTTCAGGACCGTCAGTCTCGGGAACGTTGAGATAGCGGATATAAGGCCCATACCGGATCAGGGTCTGATCGCTACGCGACATACCCTCCCGCGTCGCCCCCGCAAGGTTGAGCATATGCGGTAGCGAAAAAGCCATCACCAGTATGAATGACAGGATGCCGAGCAGCCCTGCCCGATCCGGCATCGTCCTCAGGGCCGCCTCTGTCGCCGCCACTGCCATAAAAATAGTCAGCGGGATACCGATTTGACCAATATTGCCGTTCCCGCCCATTGTCGTGACCATGCCAATCCCACCGATTGCAATCAGCAGAACCGACACAACGGCGGGCCAGTTCCTGCGATCCCGGACAATTGTGCACAGTGCGATCACGGATATCCCGGTTGCAACCGGCTGGAACAACGGGATCTGAACGGCTTTGCGGATCAACGCCCCGATTGTCGCGTTATTTGTATCCCCCACATGGGCCTGAAGGTAGGATAGCGATCCTAGCCATTTCTGAAAAAACGGATCTATGATGGCGGACGACACTAGAAAGCCCAAGGCAACCGCCCCCAGCGCTTGCCAGCGCCGCTGCACCACCAGAGCAAGAAACACGAACGGGATGACGATGACAAATGTGGGCTTGCTCAGAGCCAAAGCAACAAGCAACAGCCCGGACAGTGCGCCCCCCAACAGATCGGTGCGATTGCTTTGCCCCCCAAGAACAGAGAACAGGCCTACAACCAGCACCAGCGCCATCCCGATGCGGTTGTACAGGAATGAGTGGGCCGAAACGATACGAATAATGGGAGTATTTGCTTCAAGCGGATAGCGTGACAGAAGTAGTGTTGCGATCACAACGGCAACTGAAAGCATACCGACATAAGATACCCGGTCACCCAGAACCGGAATTGAAACAAGCATAAGCGCAGCCAACATAAACAACGCAAAATACTCAATCGCAAAGGCATTCGGTCCAACCAGATGCATCGTCATTGCGATACCCTCGGCGCCGGCACCGCCGTAAAAGTGACCGAAATCGGTTACCGGAGTTAAGCCGTTGAAAACGCGCCACCCTGCACCGAGCAAAAACAAGGTGTCGCCGAAATGGTCTGTGTCATACAAGACACCGAAGACTGTATTGCTGATCACAATCGCGACCAGAACGATGAGAATGAGGCTGTAACAAACCGCAAATAGTTTGTCTTCCAGCTGGATAGAACCTTTGGGAAGGTCAAAAACACCCGATCTGAACCGCATTAATCAGAAACCTCAGATTTGGTCCAACGGACGCCTCAGTTTGCGCTGTGCCAGGCTACCACCGGTATACCATGTGGTGATGTTGGCCGTGGATGTGCTCCTTGCGGGTAACATGTATCGCTTTCGTTTAAAGTACTAAGCACTGACTACATTGCAATCAATTGATACAGTCCGAGTGTACAAGGGGTGCCCGCCGTTTCAATGATATCCGACCGCCGATTAGCTGTTCACCGCCATCTTGCGGAATGTTTCGTTTTTGGCGACGAGTTCGTCATAGGTGCCGGACGACGCAATCTGCCCCTGTTCAAAGAAATAGATAGTGTCGCAATTACGCACCGTGCTCAACCGATGAGCAATGATAATGACGGTTTTATCAGCACGGATTTTCTGCACCGCCTCCATCACCACGCTTTCGGTAATATTGTCCAACGCCGAAGTCGCCTCATCCAAGATCAACAACGCCGGATCGGAGTAAAGCGCGCGGGCGATGCCGATACGCTGACGCTGGCCGCCCGACAGACGGACACCGCGTTCGCCGACAAAGGTGTCGTAGCCATCGGGCAGGTCGTCGGCGATGAAATCGTGTAACGCAGCAATACGCGCAGCCCGTTCCACGGCAGCCATGTCGATCTCTTCCGGAGGCACCGCAAAGGCAATGTTGCGTGCAATCGTATCGTCAGTCAGATAGATGCTCTGCGGCACATAGCCCAGCGATTGCTGCCAGCGGCGGACGTTATCTGAAGTGATGACCGTTCCATCGGCTACGATCTCGCCGGTTTCGGGCCTCAGCAAGCCCAGCACAATATCGACCAACGTGGTCTTGCCCGCCCCCGAACCACCAACGACCCCAATAGTATTGCGCGCCGGAATGGTCAGATCGATGCCGCACAAGGTTGAACGGTCGGCCGTGGAATAAGAAAAGCCGAGGTTTCTGATGTCGAGGCATTTATCAAGCGGTAGACGATCGCCCGACTCGGCAACCACAGTAGATAGATACTCAGCCTCTTGCTCTGCTTTCACGCAATCGGCGTGGATGTGTTCCAGTATTGGCGCGCCAGCCCGCATGCAGGCAAGGTTATGATAGATTTGCTGCGCAGCAGGCAAGAAACGCATGACCGAGAAGAAGAAAATACCCAGCGTCGGGATGATCTCGACCAAGTTGCCACCACTGCGCAAAAGCAGAACCAGAACAAAAGCCAATAAGATACCAATAGTCACGGCTTCCATAAAAAACCGAGGAAGTTCGCGCAAAATATCGTTGCGCACCAAATAATGCGATCGGCTTAGAGACGGTTTCCTGAAACGATCAACATAGCTATCCTCCAGCCCCATAAACTTGACTTCCTTGAAGCCGTCGGTGGCCTCCTGCGCCAGCTTAAAGCGCTCACCATTCGCCACGAGCATTTTCTTGCCCAAAGCGCGCAGTACATTGCGAATTTTTATGTAAATTGCCGCATAGCTCGTGCCCATCAACAATATGGCCAGCGATGACAGAACTGGTTCAACATAGATCAGGAAACCAATGATGCTTAGACCCAGCGTAACACTCGCCAGCAGGCGGAGACTTGGGATGATCACAAACCCTATAAGTTGGTCCACTTCATTAAGTACATTTTTTCGGATGCTGGCGCTGTTGTGTTCCAGAAACCATGCGTATGGTCGGTGCAGATAACTCTGCAGCAATTGACACGATATTTTATATCCTTGCGTCGTCGAAAAGCGAATGATCACGTAAGTACCGAATGCCTTGATTAGCAGGCCCAAAACAACAACCAGTAGCACGGCAATCGACAAAAATACCTGAAAGGTATATGCTGTAGAAAATCCGCCAGTGTCATACAGAACAGATAAAAAAGGGTTTTTTGGGATTTCTTCCGGAGCCGCCAATACATTCAAAAGTATCAGGACGGTCGAAATGCCCGCTACTTCGGCAAAAGCAACCAGCACCAGCAAACCACCGATCAGATAAAACGCCCGTTTTTCTTTGCGGTTAAAGAGTTCTAAAATTTTCCTGTAAGCTTCAAACATAACACTAGTTGACTCTGCCTTTAGTAAGCGATCCCGTTGAACTGATCTTTGCGGAGAAATCCGCTGATTTTATGACATATCTATATGGACATCATGAGTATAGATTTTTTACGGCTTTCCAAGCCGTGTATCAGCCAGCTGATCCAGCCCCCGTTTCACCGGACACCTAAGCGGTTTTGGTTTTGGCCCTGATGAGCTCGCGAGGCGATTTCCATTTCAGGCCTCTGTGTGGGTGGTTCTCGTTATAGTCTTCGATCCAATCTCCTATCAATGACAGCGCGGTTTCGGCGTCAGGCAGCGGGTTCACGCGGACATAATCGCGCTTGAGTGTCTTCACAAAAGCCTCCGACATGCCGTTGGATTGCGGGCTTTTGACTGGCGTGAAGCAGCATTTCAGTCCCAATTGCTGGGCGAAGATGCGCGTGTCTTTCGCTGTGTAGGCGCTGCTGTTGTCGGATAGAACTTCGACCCGCTCAGGGGCACGGTGGGTGCCGAACCTGCTCTCAACAGCTTTGAGCAGCATGCCTCGCACATCCGACCCGCTGATCCCGGCATTGGCCACAGCCCGCCATGAGATGATCTCACGGTCGTGAGCATCGATGAGGAAGGCCAGGCGGATGACATCTCCGTTCCAGCACGCGAACTCCAAGCCGTCAGAGCACTATCGAAGGTTCGAGCGCATCATTATGACTTTGCTGTCATGATCGCGCTCGGGTCGATCAAAGCCGGACCGTTGAAGCAGCAGGTTGTTGCGCTCCATGATCCGGTAGACCCACTTGTGATTGACCGCCGCCAGACCTTCAGACCGCAGTTGCCGGTTCAGAATGGCCGTGATCCGACGATATCCATAGGTTGGGCGCTTCGAACGTCTGTATGCGCGGCAACACCACCGCGTCTTGAGTTTTGTGTTAGCCCCGACCCGGCTTTGCGCGCCCCTTCAGACGATCGTGCAGGTTCGAGCGGGACACGCCCATCGTTGTCGCAACCGTCTTCATTGGGAACCGCCCGGTTTCAGCGACTGCGCAAGCAAGGTCAGTTTTTTGCCCGTGACTTGTCGAGCGCTTCCTTCAGGATTTCCACTTCCATCGTCTTGCGCCCGAGCTGGCGTTCAAGTTCCCGAATGCGGCTTTCCATCTCACGGACGATCCTATTTCCGGTGACGCTGTCGTCCTCTGCCACGGCGATGCTGCCTTCTTCGAGCATAAGCTTGCGCCAACGATACAGAAGATTGGGGGCAACGCCATTGCGACGGGCGACGGCAGAAATGCTCTCCCCGTCATACATGGTCTCTTCCACGATCCGCAGTTTCTCAGCCGCAGGCCAGCGCCGGCGGCGGCCGCCATCAGTGATGATTTCAATCTCAGACATGAGCATGTGCTTAGGGCTATCCTTAAGCCTCCTTGGTCAGACCAAGGTGTCCGGTCGAAACGGGGGCCAGTTCACCAGCTCCTTTTTGTGACACAACGCAAATGCGCGGGAAGGCATTCATCATCCCCCAAAGCATGGTAACAAAGAGGCCATGCCCTCCGGAACAGGCCGGCATTGTTAGCGAGGAATTTCATCAACATACCCGTGTCAGGATGAGAGGCTGTGGACGGCTTGCGGCCTGATATACACCGATCTTAGCAATCCCAGCGGGGGAAACAGCAAAGCTATAAACGAACAACTTATGGAAAACCGGCATTATCTGCGTTACTATAAGAATGGTGTTGAGTATATGTGTAGGAAGCATAACAGCCTCGGTTTCCGAATGCTTCCACGGAGGGTGTAAAGTGCGAGTAATTCACTATGCGGCAGTGTCTCTGGTCTTACTGTTCCACACAGGTCTGCCGGTTTATGGGAGCTCGAACGAACACAATCACCGCAACCATAACCAAAGGCATGCTCTACCCACTGATTTTTCGGAGGTTGAGGCATATGTTGCGGCAGTTAAGGCGCTGCCGGATGCGCATGCGCACGGGGATGATCCCAGCAAGGCCGACGAGCATATGCAGCTGCTGGAACTGGTGCCACGCGCCGAGGCGACCCATGTGGCGATCGGCAACGGCGACTGGTTTGATCCAGGTAGCTGGTACGAAGGCCGGATCCCCGGCGAAGGTGCCCAGGTCCTGATCCCCGAAGGCATCAGTCTGCGCTACGAGGGCGAAAGCGACGCTTCATTGTTCACCGTGCGTGTTGATGGCGAGTTGAGCTTTGCTACCGATGCCGATTCCAAGATGCTGCTGGATACGATGGTGGTGTCACCGACAGGCCGTCTTGAGATCGGAACTGAAGAGAACCCGATCCAGGCCAATGTCGATGTGCAGATCGCGATCGCCAATAACGGTGGTATCGATACTAACTGGGACGCAATCCTGCTGTCTCGGGGGATGATTTCGCATGGTGAGGTCGAGATTTATGGTGCCGAAAAGGAAAGCTTCCTGAAGGTGGACGATGCCCCGATGGCTGGCGACACCCAGATCAGTTTGGCTGAAGTGCCTGAGGGCTGGCAGATTGGTGACACGATCGTACTGAGCGGCACCCACAAGGAAGGCCGGCAATGGATTGATGGCCGCAGCCAGTATGTGGAAAGCCAGGACGAGGAAGTGGTGATCACCGGCATCAACGGCTCGACCATCACCATCGACCGGGCGCTGCGCCACAACCATGACACGCCACGTGATGACCTTAAGGCCTATGTGGCGAACATGACGCGCAACATCACCTTCTCCAGCGAGGACGGTGAAGACACGGCGGTACATCACCGCGGTCACACCATGTTCATGCACAGCGATGATGTGGATGTGCGCTATGCCGCTTTCGACGATCTGGGCCGCACCGATAAATCGGTGGCGGCGGCCGATCTTGAGGCGTTTGCCACCATTGAATCCGACACCAACATCAAGGGCCGCTATTCCTTCCATTTCCACAAGACCGGCACCGCCGATCAGGAAAATCCGGCCATCGCCATCGGCAATACCGTCAGCGGCTCGCCGGGCTGGGGCTTTGTGCACCATTCCAGCCACGCCAATTTCACCGAGAACGTAGCCTTTGAAGTCTTTGGAGCCGCCTTTGCCGCGGAAGACGGCGACGAGACCGGCACCTGGCTGCGCAACATGGCGATCCGGTCCGAAGGTGTAGATCAGACGGTCAAGGACTATCACGCGGTGGAACGCCATGACAATGGCCGTACCGGCGATGGTTTTTTCTTTGCCGGTCGCTTGGTTGAAGCCGCAGAGAACGTAGCGATCAACACGTCCAATGGCTTTGTGTGGATGCATCGCAGCGCGCCCACTGATCCTCTGGCAGCCAACCTGCACCAGCCAGAACTGGGCTTTGGTTCGGATGCAATTCGGGTGAATATGACCCCGATCCAGGGTTTCCGAGACAATGAGGCCTTTGGTACCGAGATGGGGCTGACCGTGATCAAGGACAACCCGTCTCAGGAGACGGATGTTCGCACGGTGCTGGATGGGTTCCTGAACTGGGAAACCGCCCAAGGTGCGCTGATTGAATATACCTCGCACTACACTCTGAAGGATTTCGATCTGATAGCTACCCAGAACGTGGTCGGCCTTGGAGGCCCCGGAGCAGGCCTCATTCTTGGGACCAATGCGTTTGACATGGTCGTGAACGGCCTGACGGTCGAAGGCTTCAATATCGGCACGTTTCTCGAAAATGAATTCATTTCCGAACCAGGTCTGGAGGATGTCGATTTCGACAACATCCTTATTGATGTCCTGGTGCGAAGAGTCGGGACTTGGTATGAAGGCTATAACCCTGCGCGCCATTCGGTCCTGACGTCGGATGACCTGACTCCCGGTCGTCTCGAGTTCGAAATGCAGGGCGACACCACGCTTTCTCCAGATGAGATGTTCTATTTCAATGGAATCAAGACAGATTCCATCGGATCGCGCGACCGACAGTTCCACCTCGATGTACAGAGATTGGATGTTAATGACATAGCCCGGTTGCTAGCCTCAGATGGCTATTACCAAACCGCTGATGGCCGCAAAGTGATGCTGATTGAGGATTTCGTCGCCGACCGCGCTACAGGCGAGTTGATGAAGTTCGCACATGTGGTGACGCTGAACTACCCGGACGACCTGCTCGACTTCTTCAACGCCCGGTTTAATGGTGAGATCGATCTGAACAGCGCTGCCCCCAACGCCCTGGACGACGCCTTCAGCGTAAACCAGAACCAGGACACCCTGATCAACGTTCTGGCAAACGATTCCGACCCCGATGGCGACACGTTGCGGATCGACGGGCTGACCGATCCTGTGCATGGCGACCTCTACCTGCAAGAGGACGGGCAATTGCTCTACCGGCCGAACGAAGACTTCACCGGACAGGACAGCTTTACCTACTGGGCAACCGACGACAATGGTAACTACCGGAGAGCCGTAGTCGCGCTAAAATCGCCAGGTTTTTAAGGCAGCTTAAGTTCAGCCCAGCCCAAATCACACCCTGACCATGAACGAAACCGTGGAGGCCGTTTCAGCACTACTTTTACGGCTCATCTGATGCCGAGCGGAGGCCGCGGAAAGATGGGTTAACTTTAAGGTAAGGCATTGGTTTTACTTTGACCAAAGTTAACCAGAATACTGCAGGCTATTGCCCGACAAGCCACGTGGTATTCCACATACAGATGATCGAAGGATGCTCTCGGGCATCATCTTTTGCCTTCAACGTGGCGATCTTTAGTCGGACGGTCCGGCAAAGGTACTCTAAAATCAGTACAAGCACCGGTCTCAGGCAAGTGTTTTTGAGCACATGTTCTAACCCTTGCCCGGTAATGTGCTGGCCTTTTGACACTCATGATCAATGTAAGCTAAATCAAGACACATCGCATTGCGGTAAATAGTGTGAAAATAGGAGCGACGGGCTGCATCTAGTCTGCAATGGACAGGGGCGACCGGTTCATCTGCAACTGACTAATGGCAACAGGGCCGATATTTCGCCGGCAGGACAATGTCCTGCTGCCAATTGGTCTCCCTCCGTGCAGATCGCAGATACGATGCAAGCCACTCGCGAGGTTGCTTGAGCGAGACCGAGGCCAGTACCTACATTCCACCCAAAAAGAACCGCAAGATGCAGTTCGAATGCAGCAAGGTTCTCTACAAAACCAGCAACATCGTCGAGCACCTTTTTAATCGCCTAAAGGACTGACTACAGCTTTCTTTGCGAATATTCAGATGCCCAGAAACTTTCCTCGCGGCAGCCCAAATTACTGCAACCGTCATTTGATTGTCCTGAGGCTACGTCCTAGTCATTTTGACAAAAAACAAAAAACAACCCGCTCAGGACAGAAGCATTAATCTTTTATTCCACTACAAATACGGCTGTAAAACGTAGTTTCATGGACCACGCCCCGCCCGTTTCTCCACCCAGCCCAGAAATGCCTTGTCGGGGCTGCGCAGCGGCCTGCGGCCCGAACCGACCCAGACTACCTGCCACTCGGCCTCCAGCGCGTAGACGTCCCAGCCGGGGGCTTGGGCGCGGGCGGTCTCCAACGTCTCGGGTTTCAGGATCAGGCCCTGCCCCGGCTCCACCACGACATCCCGGCGGCTGACGCGGATAATATCGCCGGGTTCCTCTTCAAGATGATAGCCCGGCAAGTGATCGGCCGCGATCATGTCGCGCACCATCTTGCGGAACACCCGGCGCGGTGAGGCCGAGCCGGATTTCTTCAGCAACGTCTCGACCGACACCCGCCATTCGGGCTGGCGGCCGCAGTGTTTGCGGGCCAGTTCGTAGATCCGCCGCTCCAGCGGCTTGCGCAGGCGGAAGTAATCGCGACTGAGCGTTAGTACCGACTTTGACAGCACCGCCCGAAACAGCCAATCCGACAGTTTGACCGAGACACTGACCATGCGCCCTGCCCTCGTGTGGCGCACGATCTCCCAGCTTTCGATCAGGCCAAAGCCGGTCGTCGTCTCCACTCCGCCAGTGACCATGTTGGTGGTGATGCGGGTACCGGCCAACCGCTCGAACGCCTCACGCAGCCGCTTGTACCCGTCACCCGAAGTTTCACGATTCGTCGCCACCAGTAGATCATGCGCTTTCAGGTGCAGCACCCGACTGACCGCGCGCCCTGCATTGATTGCCGCCATCAGCTGACTGATGCAAAAAATCAGGATGTCCTTGTCGTGAATCGTCGCCAGCCCCCGGACCGAAGGTGTGACGGTGATCTCTACCCCGTTATGTTCGTAATTCAGGATGCGCCGATCCGGCCGGGTCGAGAGCGAGAACATCGGATGCTCCATCGATCCCATATCGGTCTTGGGCAGCGCATCGAAGATATCGCAGACGAAGAAATCCGCAGTCGGATGCCGGTCCGGCAACAGCCCCCCTGCCTCGACAGTCACATCACCGCTCATAGAAAATCAATCAGAACTGAAGTGCTCCAGCCCATACCTCTGCCCCTGACCTGCCCGAATCTTTTTTCGTGGTTTTATTGACGCTCACCCTAAAGTTATCCACAGGCTGGGTAAAGCATCAGATCGTGGGATCAGAGTCAGTCGAACGTGGGATCAGAGTCACTTCATCGTGGGATCAGATTCACTTGAACAACTGAAAAGCGTTCAGAAATGTTTTTTTTCAATACTTTAGATGGCTGCATCAGAGCCTGTAACTATTATATAACCATTTTCTAACTAAAAAAATTTGAGACCATACTTCCAAAGGCAGCTTTTCTAAGTATTCAAAGTCCTAATTTGCTTAGAAAAATATAAAGTGATGTCCATAGTTCTTCCATATGCCGCGTTTTGTGTTACACTGGTCAAAACACAGCACATCGAGCAAAATGACCATGGCGACATCTCCAAGAGACGGGCTCCCTCCCTATTTCAATATTGATCCGGACACAGCTTTCTCTGAGCTGGGAAACCCATCCACGACAGCCAGCTTTGCGGCCATTGCCAATGCTTGCAACCAAGGGCGAGAAGATCTGGCGAGCCGAGGTCTGGAGAATGGTGAGACCCGGCAGCTGCGCTTGTTCTCCACTTGGGAAATCACGCGCTACCTGATCCCCGTTGCCCCCCCGCATTTCAGACGTGTGCTCAAGGCAAACCCGGACCTGCCCCAGGGACGTTCGGAATCTGAAGGCGGTGCCAAATGGTTTACTTTGGATGAAGTGCTGCGGCTCCGGACGCATTTTGCTTCGGAAGGATCAAAGGCCAAGGAATATCGTCCATACCGTCCCGAAGGTCTGCCTGCAAAACTGGTTTCGGTTGCCAATTTCAAAGGGGGCGTGGGCAAGACTTCAACCTGTGCGCATCTGGCCATGTCCGCAGCTCTGGACGGATACAAGGTCCTGGTAATCGATCTGGACAGCCAAGGATCAATGACATCGATCTTTGGCGGCAAGGTTGCGGATGAATGGCAAACAGTGTTTCCGCTGCTGGCCCGTCACTATGCCGGGTATCTGCGGCGGGAAAATCAGGGGCGGCTGGATCGCGGAGAAGCCCCCCACCCTATCGATGACACGCTGATGGAGGCGCTGGATACGCGCGCAAATGGCCTGATCCAGAAAACGCACTGGCCCAATATCGATCTGATCGGCGCACAGCTGAATCTGTATTGGGCCGAGTTCCAGATCCCGGTCTGGCGCATGCAGGCCCGCGGTTGGAAACTTTGGGATGCGCTGACCGAAACGCTGGAGGCCGACGGTGTTCTGGACGACTATGACCTGATCTTCATCGATACCCCGCCCGCGCTTGGATATCTGACCATCAACGGGCTGGCCGCGGCGGATATCCTGCTGGTGCCGATGGGCGCTTCGTTTCTGGAATTTGATTCAACGGGCCGGTTCTTTGACATGCTCCACTCTACATTCCAGTCGATCGAGGATGGTGAAAACATGGCCGCCCGTGCGCTGGGGCGCGATGAGATGGCGTTTGAATGGGATGCGGTGCGCACAGTCATCACCCGCTATGACGGCACCCAGCAGGCCGAGTTGGCCGGGCTGATGCAGTCTTATTTGGGCAGCGCGCTGTCGCCGCACCGGCAGGAATTCACTGCGCTGATCGGTCAGGCAGGAGAGCAGGTAAACGGTATCTACGAGGCCGATTACCGCGATTTCAACCGCGAAACCTATGCGCGGGGACGCGAGACCTTCGACGAGACCTATGCGGCCTTCAAACGGCTGGTTCTGGGTGTCTGGCGGCGCGAGGAATTGGCCCTGCAGGACGAGCAGCGGCCCGAGGTGGCGGTATGAGCCCCCTGCCCTGCTCCGGGGAATGTTTCGCGCGCGAAACGCACTCATCGGCCCCGCAGTCCGCGTGTTGCACCGCACGCCGCGGTAACGGGATGGCATGTAACAGAGTCTATGACGCGCGGATGAGGAGGATTTGAAATGGCAAAACGCAAACGGCTGACCCCCGCCCGCACCGATTTCCTGCCTGCCGAAGCTACGGATATGGCGCCTGAGACGAAATCCATGTTTCCCCCCGTCCAGTCGGCGCCCCCCATCGCGCAGGTGGCCAGTGATACGGCGCTGCAAGCCGCTGTAGACGATCTGAGCTCGGAAATCCGCACCGCCCGCGCCGAAGGTCGGTTGGTGCAACAGGTGCCGTTGGCGGTGATCGAGGAAACCTATCTGGTGCGCGACCGTATCGCGGTAGACGGGGGTGAGATGTCCGCACTGGTCGAAAGCCTGCGTGTTCGCGGCCAGCAAACACCGATCGAGGTGGTGAAGTTGGCCGAGGGCCGTTTCGGTCTGATTTCCGGCTGGCGCCGCCTGACCGCACTGAAGACGCTACACGCGGAAACTGGAGAAGAACGCTTTGCCACCGTACAGGCGCTGCTCAGACGCCCCGAGAGCGCCTCGGATGCCTATCTTGCGATGGTCGAGGAAAACGAGATCCGCGTCGGGCTCAGCTACTATGAACGTGCCCGGATCGCGGCACGTGCCGCAGAGCAGGGGGTCTATCCGGATGAAGTGTCCGCCCTACGCGGATTGTTCGCCTCGGTCAGTCGGGCGAAGCGGTCCAAGATTGGGTCATTCATCACCATCTACCATGCGCTTGACGACCACCTGCGATTTGCCGCTGCAATCCCGGAACGGCTGGGGCTGACCTTGTCGAGGGCACTGAAAGAAGATCCGGCTCTGGGTGGCCGTCTGGCTCGGGAATTGGATAAGGCGAAGCCCGACACGGCAGAGGCCGAAGCGGCGCTACTGGCTCGATTCAGCCGAGCAGGGCAGGGGGATGATCGGACCCGCACGCCTCCCTCCCTGGCCAAGGAGGCCATTGGAAGCCTCACCTTGACCCGGTCTGCCAACGGTAAAACCGTGACGCTGACCGGCATGACCGACGCGCTTCACGCTGAACTCAGAGATTGGCTGGCCTCTCGCCTTTGAAGTGTTTCGCGCGCGAAACATTGGAGACCAATGGTATCGCCCGCAGTCCCCTGAAGCTCTGCGGACTGACCAATGCCGTGCTGCTGGTAGCCTCGTCCTAACAGCAAGCGTTTCCCTGGTTTGGAGCTGGGATGTGTGCCAGGTCACGCAATGTGAGCGATAAAGATATTATAAAACAGTCTCTATCTGTCTGGTGGGATCTTGTCTCTTTTGGCCGAGCGGATCAAACTCACTTATGCTGATTTGGTGTCGTACATTCGTGGAGATGTTTAAAAACTGGGGCTGCCGTTGAGTACTTAAGGCTTTAAATTTCGGAGATGCTTGTGAACAAAGCCAGCTTCGTGTTTCAGGATCTCCGCCGCCATGTTCTATTATTATCTTATAAATCAAACGCGTAGGTCTTAAGTTTGACAGAATCCCACATGAACTCATCCAATAAGCATTGTGTTGTAATATCTCACTGGGTTGGTCACCGCCTGAAGATATTGCGGAGGCTTTTAAATCTAATACGAAAGATACCTGCGGGTCGTGACTTTGATGTGGTCGTCGTCTGCAATGGTGGTGGATTAAAGAAGACCGAATTGCCGCCAATGCCCGAAAATGTGCATCTGCGTAGTATCAATCGGGAGAACCAAGGGTATAATATCGGCGCATGGGATGCCGGGTGGCGGGCAGCCCCGGGCTATGATTATTATCTCTTCCTCCAGAGTGAATGTCTTTTGCGCAAGCCTGGCTGGCTGGCTGCGTTCGAAGACCGCCACGCGGAACTGGGCCGCACTGCTCTTATTGGGGAAGCTTTAATGTGGGAGGGTCTGACCTGGGAAAAACTCACCGAAATGACCCGCCGAGACTTTGTGCCCTCCTATGCCGGGCCTGATGCCGAAAACCCTATTGATACATATCGGAAGTTGCTCAGGGAAATGGGCATTCCGGAAGGAGAGGTTGCCACACATCTGCAATCTCTTCTGCTCTTCTCCGATGGCGCCCTGTTAAAGCAGATGGATGGTTTTCCAAGTCGATCGGATTACAAGGAAGCAGTTGCCTGTGAGATCGGGATCTCGCGAAAGGCGGCGGCACTTGGGGCAGAACTGGCATTGCTGACCCCGGGCAAACCGTTCTCCTTTATTGTTCATCCGGAATGGAGCGCAAAAGGTGTCATAATAATGCAGCTGCGTCGTCGCTGGTATTGGTTCAAAGGCTGGGTGAAGGCTCGTATCTTGACCAATTCGCACAAAGGTTGAAAGACTGACATGGTTGCTGTTTCCTTGTGTGATACACGGTGCGGTTCAGCTTAACGGCGCAAACCGTTTCTCAGACGGACTTTCTGTAGACTGAAGGAAATGCCTGGCTCAGGTCAAAAGAGCAGATTTGTAAATGAGGCCGCACTTACAGTTATGCCTCAATAGTACGAGTAGAGGTCATAGCGCGTTGCACCGAGAGATTCTTTGACATCTTCATTTAATTCATTTGAGGCCTGCTTTGATGCGATGAAAGGGAAGCGATACTGCTTATGTGTCCCTATCCCGTATTATTGTGATGATCTGGGTGGCATTTGGTTGGACGAGCTTTGGTATCATGACCTTGCAGAGCACTTGCGGTACATCCCTGACCTGACGGTTCTGGCCCCTTCCGCCCCATACAATACCGCCGATGGCGGGAAACTGGTCCAGGTTCCACCGAACCTGAATTCCCGTCTGCATTTCACAGAGATTGGACCAGAATTGGGGAGTATGCGCGAAGCGATTTTAAAGTTACCGACAATGATACGCTCGGTGTGGAGGGCCGTACTGCGGGCGGATATCGTGCATAGCGGGATCGCAGGTTGGCCAATTCCGTTGGGTTTCATCGTCAACCCGATCGCGGTTTTCCTCAGGCGGCCGCTCGTCATAGTAATCGAGAGCGCTTTCTGGCGGATACCGGCAGGCGAGGAAGCCTCGGTCAAACGCCGCATCCGGTCATCTTCAACCGAGATGTTTGCTCGCTGGTCGCTTCGGAAGGCGAAACTGGCTGTCTACACACATTCAGCCTATCAGAACAGCCTTCCGGTTGGGCCCAAGGGGACAGGCGCTGTTATTCCGGCAAGCTGGATCGCCGCCTCGGACATCATTCCCGAAGCCGACCTTTCCCAGCTCTGGGCAAAAAAAACAGAAGCAGTTCGTTTTCTTTTTCCGTCCCGCCTAACCGCCGGGAAAGGTGCTCAGGTCATGATCGACGCCATCCGGTGCCTGGAAGAGATGAACAGGCCCATCATCATTGATGTAATTGGCAGCGGAGACATGAAGGAAACGTTCGAAGAATTGGCGCGAGATGTTAGGCGGGTCAGGCTGCGAATTCTTGATCCGGTGCCTTATGGCGAACCATTTCTGGCGTTGTTGAGGGACTACCACGCAGTGATTGTGCCAACAGTTGGCGATGAGCAGCCACGCATAATATTTGATGCCTTTTCTCAGGGTGTTCCGGTGATCGCATCCGATACGCCAGGGAACCTTGAAGTAGTGAACCCCGAACAGAACGGCGCGATATTTCCGACCGGGCAGGCCAATTCACTGGCGTTGATGCTTACAAAATTTGCCGAACACCCGGATTTACTCCTGGATTTTGCTGTCTCTGCCCGTGAAACAGCCATGCAACACACACATACCGATATGCACCGCGAAAGAGCGATGTTGTTGAAAGAGATTTTTGGATTTGCTGAAGATACGCCTGCCGTGTGAGCTTTCGTCGATGAAATGATCTGCCGCTATTGCCAAGAAAGCACATGACGAAGCCTGCCCTACATGAAACCTTGCTACAGCTTTATTGATTTGAAGATATTTTGGCTATGATGACAGTCGCTCGCTATTCAAAGAAAGCTAGGTTAGATCCCTGCGATGAGAAGAGCCGTGGCCCGCAGAATTCCAGTACGTCGCAGAGGATGACGCCCCCATGACGCAAGTTCCTGTATTGGTTGTTGACCTTGATGGTACCCTATTGCGCAGTGACATGCTGTTCGAGACTTTTTGGTCAGCCTTCGCGCGGGACTGGCGCAGCTTGTTTCGGTCTGTATTGGCTCTGTCGCATGGCAAAGCAGCTCTTAAGCGTTATCTTGCCAGAGCAGCGCGAGTTGACGTGAAAACACTCCCCTATGATGCGACGGTCATTGCTTACATCGAAGCGTGGCGCCAATCTGGCGGACGAACAGCTCTTGTCACAGCGTCGGACGATAGTATCGCCCAGGAAATTAGCGCTCATCTTGAATTATTCGATGAGGCTCACGGCTCAGACGGCTCTGAGAATCTCAAAGGAGAGCGCAAAGCACGCTTCATGATCGAAACCTATGGCGAAAAGAAATTCGCTTACATGGGGGATTCTGAAGCTGACCTAGCCGTCTGGAAACATGCGAAACGAGCCGTCATCGTCAATGCATCCAAGAGTCTGAGAGCACGTGCCGAGCAGATGGCGAACGAGGTAGAACACCTTGAAACTCACTCTCCGACGGTGGGCGCGTATCTCAAAGCCATTCGGCCCCATCAATGGATGAAGAATGTCCTGGTTTTCCTGCCTATGCTGGCGGCGCATCAGATCAACGGGGCCAGCCTCTTTGCATCTCTGCTCGCCTTCATCTCTTTCAGCTTGGTCGCCTCCAGTGTCTATGTGCTGAACGACCTGCTTGATCTCAATGCTGATCGCGTCCATCCGCGCAAGCGGCAAAGACCCTTTGCCGCTGGCAGCATTCCAATTGCCTCAAGCACATTGATGGCGGCATTTTTTTTTGGGGGGGGGGCAATAATTGCAACCTTCCTAGGACCTACATTCTTCGGTATCATGGCTGGATACTATGCCTTAACCACAGGATATTCCCTGCATCTCAAACGCCGTATCGTTGTCGATATTTGCGTGCTGGCAGGCCTCTACACATTGCGGATCGTAGCAGGCGGTGCCGCCACCGGCATCCCCTTATCGGTGTGGCTCCTTGCGTTTTCAATCTTCTTTTTTCTGTCTCTGGCTGCAGTTAAGCGTCAAGCGGAGTTGGTTGACAATGCTAATCAAGGTATACTCAAAGCCTCTGGGCGAGGATATCATGTGGATGATCTCCCGATCATCTCGATGATTTCCATCAGCGCCGGATATGTCGCCGTATTGGTGATGGCGCTCTACGTAAATTCTCCTGCGGTGGTTGACCTGTACCCTACCCCTGAAGCCTTATGGGGCGTCTGTACTATTCTACTCTATTGGATAACGAGAACAGTCATGCTCGCGCATAGAGGATGGATGCACGATGATCCAGTCGTATACGCTGTTAAAGATCGTCAGAGCCAAATATCTTTCTTGACCATATTGGCCTTTGTCATGGCAGGGGCGGTGTTATGACTTTGCGGGTGCTTGTATTCAGGTACGCAGCATTTGCGGTGATTGCGACCATCGCAAACTTGGGTATTCAGCGTTTGGTATTTACCCAGGGTAGAGATGGAATCACCTTTGCATTGGCGGTTGGGGCGGGGACCCTCGTAGGCCTGATCATCAAGTACATTCTCGATAAGAGGTGGATTTTCTTTGACCTCGACACCGGCGTGAAAGCCCACGGGCAGAAATTTTCGCTCTACACAGCCATGGGGCTCATTACGACCGCAATCTTCTGGAGCACTGAGACTGTATTCTGGTTGATCTGGAGGGCGGATATTATGCGGGAATTCGGCGCAGTTATTGGCCTGAGCATCGGCTATGTCGTCAAATACAACCTCGATCGGCGATTTGTGTTCACTGACAGCCGCTTGGAGGTGGCGACATGAAGCTGTCAGGTTGGGGCCGTTACCCGGTATTGGAGGCTAGCGTGCGAGCGCCGCGCAGTCTTGCGGCGCTTCGGGATGCTGTGCGTTCAGAGCAGACGCTAATCGCGCGTGGCAATGGCCGCGCCTATGGCGACAGCGCCATCAACTCCGCTGCAACCTTGGAGATGCGGCACCTCAATCGCATGCTCACCTTTGATCCTGAGATTGGCCTGTTGATCGCCGAACCTGGTGTGCTGCTTGGTGATGTCATCGCAGCGTTTCTACCGCGCGGTTGGTTTCCCCTTGTCACACCTGGCACCAAATTCGTGACACTTGGCGGAGCCATCGCAGCGGATGTGCACGGGAAAAACCATCATAAAGACGGTAGCTTTCGCGCCTGTGTCGATTGGATCGATGTCATGGACGCCACGGGCAGTATCAGGCGGTGTAGCCATACGAAAAATTCCATTCTCTTTGAGCACACCCTTGGCGGGATGGGCCTCACGGGGATCATCACGAAAGTTGCAATCCGGTTGCAGCCGGTTGAAACGGCTTGGATGCGGCAAACCACATATCCCGCGCCAAACCTGAAAGCGGCCATGGATGTGTTTGAAGCCCACCACGACGTGACCTATTCGGTTGCTTGGATCGATTGCCTCGCGGGAGGGGCCGATCTGGGCCGCTCTTTGGTCATGCTTGGCGAACATGCCAGCCTAAAGGACCTTCCCATAGAACAGTACCAAGCCCCTTTTAACGTGCCCAAGAAGACAACGCGTACTGTGCCGTTTGACTTTCCGGGATTTGCGCTCAATACGGTCACGGCGCGCGCCTTCAATGCGCTCTACTATTGGGTGGGATCACGGAAGACCGGACAACAGCTTGTCGATTGGGACACATATTTTTATCCGCTCGATGCCATCTTGCAGTGGAACCGCATCTATGGTCGCCAAGGCTTTGCGCAGTTTCAATGCGTCTTGCCTCTCGATGCATCCCAAGTAGGGCTGTCAGAGTTACTCAAAGCAATATCTAAAGCGGGCGCGGGATCGTTCCTCGCCGTCCTGAAACGCTTCGGGGAGCAAGACAGCGCGTTTTCCTTCCCGATGGAAGGCTACACGCTCGCGCTTGATTTCCCGATCAACCCTAAGACGCTCGTTCTACTCAAAGAGCTTGACCGGATCACGCTTAAACATAGAGGGCGCTTCTATCTCGCCAAGGACAGCCGGATGACTGCTGAAACATTTGCCGCCTCCGATAACAGGATCAAAGCGTTTCGCGCACAACGAACAGACAATACGTGGCAAGAGACCTTCGCCTCTGCCCAATCAGAAAGACTCAACTTATGACGAAGCTCCCCGTTCTCATCCTGGGCGCGCGCTCAGACATCGGCAAAGCCACAGCCCATGCCTTCGCCGCTATCGGCCATCCAATCCAACTCGCGGCACGACAAACAGACACACTCGAAGCTGACCGGGCTAACATCGCGCTGCGGCACAACGTCGACGTATCACTACATGAATTTGACGCGCTCGATATGGGAAACCACAGCACGTTCGTTGAACAGCTCCCAGAGCTCCCCGAAATTGCGGTTTGTGCAGTCGGATTGATGGGCGAGCAGTCGGAAAACGAGCGCGATTTGGACCAAGCTGTTCGGGTAATACGCAGTAACTTCGAGGGGCCTGCCAGCATATTGGCAGTGCTCGCCAACTGCTTCGAAGAACGCGGTCGGGGCACCCTCGTTGGTATCAGTTCCGTCGCAGGCGAGCGAGGCCGCGCGACCAATTACATCTACGGCTCGGCGAAAGCCGGGTTCACAGCTTTTCTCTCAGGCCTGCGCAACAGGCTCGCCACGAAAGGCGTGCATGTGGTGACGGTTCTCCCAGGCTTCATCGCAACTCAGATGACCCAAGATTTGGATTTGCCCACCAAGCTGACAGCTCAACCGGAAGAGGTCGGTATAGCCATCGTGCAGGCGGTGTCCAGACAGCAAAATACGATCTATGTTCGTCCCGTCTGGAGACTGATCATGGCAATCCTTCGCAATGTTCCAGAGCGGATTTTCAAGAGAATGAAGATATGAGAACAAGAACACTATGGTACGGAGGCGCGCACGATACCTCCACGAGCCATTGGAACGTGGCTTACTATAGGCTTGCCATTTTTTGTTCAGTCTTTGCAGCCGTGTTTTGGTGTTACTTCAATTTCCTCACTGCCGAGGATTCTCTTGTTCTGTTTAACAGATATAACTTCCTCGAAGGGGCTCCGGTCTTCTTTTACTATGCCGGGTACTGGTCCTTGTTTCCGCAGTCCATCGCGTTCCTTGTATCTGATTTGAACCCAGCGATACAGGCAATCGCGTACAGCTTTATAGCATTATCCATATTTCTGGTTCTTCTTCGGGAAATCTTCCGGGCTTCACATTCAGGCTTGGCGGTAATCTCAGTTGCTGTTCTGACAGCGGTTTTCGCGCCATTCATGCTGTTCAATCTGACGTATACCTTTTGGCCCGGCTTGGCGATCCTTGGTCTGGTTGGTTTGCGTGCAAGCTACCAGAAGAAAAGCCTATCTTTCACGGACATATTGATCTGCCTTCCCGGGTTGGCTGGTTCTCCTCTTGGCTTGTTGTTCCTACCCTTGTTTGTGTGGGCAGCATTCACGAAGAGATCGATGCACATTTTTGCAATCGCTGTCTTGGCGCTTTTGAGCTTTTTGGTCTTAGTCGAACGTGACGGCGGCCACAGGGCTAGCCCAGAAGATATAATTTTACGCGCCACAGATCAGATTTTTCAGATATTGTCCGATCAACTCAACTCTCTGATAAACACGTCCAGTCCCAACAATCTGATTATGAGCGTCCTGGGGGTGCTATCTGTTCTTTTTACGACCTCTCTAGGTCTTTGCTGGCTTTTTCGCTTTAGGAAAGAACGGGGTGCTGTCTTGCTTTATATGGTCGGCTCTCTGGCGACCGTGGCTGCCGCCGCCGGTACGGCAGGCTTTCCTCTGAGTGGTCGGTACTGGTACCCGATAATAATATGCTCAGCCGTTTTGCTGGGTCGCTTTATTATGGTGCCTGCGCTTCGCGACGTCCGGCGCATTGCAGCGCCGCTCCTGATTGTCGTTTTATGTGGAGGGTTTTTGAGCGCCTCTGCACTACGTGTACGATCCTGGGGTGGTCCTTCATTTGCTACCCAAGAGTGGTCGGTTATGTTGACCCCTCCAGATCATTTAACTGCGTTGAAGCGGAGTTGGCATGAGGATGCTGACTGGGCGCTTGGATTGGGCAAAGGACTTATTTCCTATGAAGAGTGTGCTGAATTATGGGAACACCCTTCTACGTCCGAGGCCTATGGTTTCCGAATATACTGTGGAAATGGCGTGTTTGAATAGAAAGTACAAAAGGCTTGACCAAGCATCAAAAAATTTACTGTTTTCATGGGGGAGTTCAGCCCATTGTGTCATGCAAGCTACTAGAATGCCTATTCTTGAATAACTTTTGCAAGTCGCTCAAACACTGAACAGTGTCGGGAAGGTCAGCGTCAGCTTGACGGGCACGCCGGTTGCCGACTGAGAACGAGGTGGCCGTAATACCGCATTTCTCTAATTGAACACCTGCTGTTACTTGTTTCGCTTTTGCTACGGCCAAAAAAGGTTCACATTTATTGCACCTGAGGCCCGGGCCTGACGATGCAACGCAACAGTTCGGCTCTTCAGCACAGGTATTTGCTGTTCGTGTGTTTCGACGAACAATGCTCCAATTTCGTTAAGACGATCTTCCTTGAACAAACGTTCAAGAATTGCGACTTCCGCTCCCTCAATGTCCATTTTGACGATCGCTGGGGCACCGCCAAGGTTTTCTAGAAATGTAAAGAAATCAATGCATTCAACTTCGATCGTTTTGCCTTCCGTGGTGAGAGCGCCACCTTCAACTATTGAATGCGATTGCAAACCCAAAGGGTTGGCGTCTTCACTGTTCTCTAACCAAAGCTTCACCATTCCGGCTTCTGCTGAGATTGCGGCCTGGTACAAGAATACGTTGGAGGCGCCCTCGAAGCGCTGCCCGAGGTTTGCGAATAGACGAGGCTCTGGCTCAAAGGCATGGACCTGTGCGCCGGTACGGGCCAGTTTCGCGGTGTAATCACCGACGTTGGCACCAAGGTCCAAGACGATATCCTCATCAGACAACCGGTCAACCGCGGCCTCAAAGGCTGCAATTGTTTCTTGCATTCGCTCTTTACGATTGTGGTCAATCCAACGTACGTAGGCCTCTCTACCTTCTCTTCCGGGAAAAAATCTCAAGAGCCGGTGCAAAGGAGCCAGCTTTGTCCGCAGGCCCAACCCCTTTTCGTACCATTGACGACTAAAATGATCACTCATCCGATCCAACCAAACAAATGCGTCACCGTTTCAACAATTACTATGAACTATCGATCAAAAGTTGCAAATAGAACGTCTCTTTTTTCCACGCTTTGTCTTAGGCTCTAGACCCATTAATTTGGTTGTCGGCATCTCGGTTGTGCGATTCAAGCTCCTGAGTTTCAGGGGTTTGTCATCAGTAATCTGTTCTGACTGACTGACGAACAGATGGAGCGTCTTCAGTCCTACTTCCCGTAAGCGAAGCCCAAATACTGATCGAACAATGGAGGAGACACTACAACACCAAACGCCCCCACAGTGCTCTGGGCTACCGCCCGCCAGCGCCCGAAACCATCATCTCAATTGATCAAAGGCCAATGATGCGCTAACAATCAACTTGGACCAGTCAGATGAGGCTGCTTAGGGGGCTAGTCAGTGTACGAAGCTCGACGCCTTTGAGCTTATATTAGGTGGTTGAGGGTGGAGTTGCGCGAATAACAATATTCAAAATTTGGTGAAATTTAGCTTCAATATGAGGCGAAAAGCAGAATTGTTTCCAATAGGCTTTCCGGATTATGGCAGCAATAGGAATTTTTGCCTCAATTCTGTCAACTTACTCTCGTGTTAAGTCGACCTTTCTGGTAGAATAACTCTAATAAAACTTGTTAAACAGTTGGTACGAGTAATGGTGAACAGAGTTTTTGCACTTATATCCGCTCTCTTTCTGATGACGGTTGGTGCGAGTGCCGCGCCCGTCAATGTTGATCTCACACGAGGTGGGGATTTGTCGATAGTTGGCGGCACAGGCACTTTCGACGTTGATGGCGTTTCAGGACATGTGACGGCACACAATGCATACTATTTGCCTGCTGGTGTTTCGCAGACTCGGCGCGGAATAGGTGTCAGCTCCGCTTGGTTTGATGACACCCGGCAGTTGAGTGGTCTTCTTACTGAATGGCTGACTTTTTCATTCGATAGTGCGGTGAGCCTGATTTCAGTGACATTCTCGCATGTCGACAGCAATGACGACTGGGATGTCTATGTAGATCGCACACGCGTTGCCAATGAAAGCAGTCAGAACCCATTTTATTTTAACGGTCAGATCGCAAGCTCGTTCAGTGTTCTGGCTGATGGTCGCGGCTGTAGTAGTTTTTATTGCTATTCGACAGACAATTTTGTCATTAGCGGCTTCACGGTTGCACCCATTCCGCTGCCGGCGTCTGCGCTGTTGCTGATTGGCGGTCTTGCCGGGTTTGGCATGCTGCGCCGTCGCAAGCAGCAGATGGCCTGAGACACGTTCACGAGAATTTTTTTAGCGGTAGCGTCAAAACGCTGCCGCTCTTTTGTTACACTACCTTGGTTACACCACAATTCATGTGGTGCATTTGGTATGCTGTAATGGCTTGGTTATGTCTCTCACAAACGAACCACTGAAACCTTTGAAACACAGGATAGTTTCACGCTCGGCTTCGGGTGTGTTCTGGCTGGTGCTTATGGTGATCGGCGCCGTTGCCTTTTTTCAGGAGGGGATAGCTGAGCTGTTCCGGGTCTGGAAACTTCCGGAATATAGCCACGGTCCTTTGATACCTGTCCTGTCCGGACTGCTGTTTCTGAGGCAGCTCAAGACTGTTCCGATTGATGCGACCCCCGTACGTGATTTCTGGCAAGGGGCGGGGCTGTTAGCTCTGGCGTTGGTGTTGGGTGGGTTCGGGATGTTGATTGGTATTCCCGATATCGTCGCTTACGGGTTAATCCTGTGGGTTGGTGCAATATTGCTGATCAGTTTTGGCTGGAAGCAGGGACGCGCATTTTGGCCGCCAGTCCTGCATCTTGTCTACATGCTTCCGCTGCCAGGTGCGCTTTATTACGGTGTATCCACATGGCTGCAGTTGATTTCGTCCGAGCTTGGCGTGTGGTTTCTGGATATCCTGCGGGTACCGGTCTTTCTGGACGGCAACATCATCGATTTGGGGGTCTACCGCCTACATGTTGCCGAGGCGTGCTCGGGTCTGCGGTACCTTTTTCCGATCCTCAGCTTTTCCTATATTTTTGCGGTGCTTTACCGGGGACCAACCTGGCACAAGGCGATCCTGCTGATTTCGGCGGTGCCGATTACCGTAGTCATGAACTCGGTGCGGATCGCTGTGGCGGGCGTTATCGTGAACACTTACGGTTTGGAGTATGCCGAGGGGCTGACGCATTTCTTTGAGGGATGGGTCGTCTTTATCAGCTGCGTGTTGATCCTTTTTGGCCTGGCGTGGGTTCTGGTTCGTCTACGCGGAGAGAATATCACGCTGGTCGAAGCGTTGGATCTGGAAACCGACGGGTTGTGGGAACAGGCCAAGCGTATCCGCTTTGTTGCACCGTCAGTGGTACTCATCGTTGGAGCAGTTTCGGTGATTGCGCTCAGTGTGCTCTGGCAGAGTGTGCCCAGCCGAGAAGTACAGCCCGTTGATCGCGATCCGTTTGCATTGTTCCCAACTCAGCTGGGCGACTGGAGATCTGGGCCGCCGCAGGCACTGGAGCCGGATGTCGAGCGCATTCTGGGGGCGGATGATTACCATTCGGTTGCGCTGGAGAGGGCAGGGGAAAGCGCTCCGGTCGATTTATTCATGGCTTGGTACAAAGACCAGAATGATGGGGGTGTGCATTCGCCCGAAGCTTGCCTGCCTGGGGCCGGATGGGAGATCGCCTGGCTGGAGCAGATCCAGGTTTCGAACGAAATTCAGAGTTTTTCTGTTAACCGGGCCATCATCCAGAAAGGTTTGGACCGGCGGCTGGTATACTATTGGTTTGAACAACAAGGCGAGCGAGTGGCTTCGGGCTTGAGGGCCAGAATGCTGCTATTGGCAGGCAAGGTTACGAATGGCCGCCGCGACACAGCTCTTGTGCGTTTGATGACCCCTATTGGTTCCGATGAGGATGAGACGGCGGCAGACCAGCGCCTGCGTGATAGCTTGTGGGCAATAGAAGGGCGCTTGCAAAGATTTATACCCTGGGACGAGTGATCTTTGAAACGGATTGCGTTTAGTCGCTCAGATCCCGGGAGACATCGGTCATGATATTCCCGTCAATCAGGATCTCGCGGGGGCAGGCATGGCTGATGAAGTGGACAGGGCTTGCGGTCAGGCCGTAGGCACCGCTGCTGTGCACCGCTACGATGTCGCCCTCGGCCAGAGGGGGCAGGGCGACCGCGTTCGCCAGTCTGTCGATGGACGTACAGAGTGGGCCGACCAGATTGACCTTTTCCTCACCCTTACCGCCGCCGACACGATGCATTTGATAGTTGCGGTGGATCACCATGCCAAAATGCCCGGACGCGGGCAGGTGATTATTCATGCCGCCATCACAGATTGCGATCTTCTGGCCACGTGACTCTTTGATACCAATGACACTGGTCAGAAAATACCCGGCCTCCCCGATCAGATATCGACCAAGTTCAAGAATGAGCTGGGTGTCCGAAAACCGGTCTTGGGCGCGGAATGCCTCCAGCTCAGCGCGAATGCCATCCGCGACCACAGCCAGGTCCAGCGGCGTGTCACCGGGGTGGTAGGGAATGCCAAGACCCGAACCAAAAACCAGCTTGTGCGGCGTGATGTCATGAGCCTCGCAGATCTCCCGGAAGACCGAGATGAATATCCCGTAATTCTCACAAATAGCCTCAGATTTCAGGCATTGTGTCCCTGAATAGATGTGCAGACCGACAACCGAGAGATGCGGGAGCGCAAGGATTCGCGGCAACTGATCAGCGGCATCCTCAATGTCAATACCAAACGGGCTGGGGCGACCCGCCATGTGATCTCCGAACCCTTTGGGTACACGCGAAGGAGCCAGTCGTATCAACACGTCCTGAATGCGGCCGGTTTCACCGGCAATTCGGTTCGCTACTATGGCTTCGCGCAGGTTTTCCAGAATGAGCTCGCCCACGCCTGTTTCAATTGCTTCGGCGATTTCTGCGTCACGTTTGCCGGGTCCTGTAAAGCTGGCGCGGGCAGGATCCCAGCCCGCCTGACGGGCCAGACGCAACTCCCCGATCGACGATACGTCCAGAAAATCAACCCGATCCACCAAGCGATTCAGAATGCCGGGATTCGGGTTACATTTCATGGCATAGCTCAGCTCGAACCATTGCCCCAATGCTCCCCTGATCTCTTCAAGCCGTAGGTCGATTGTATCGATGAGATAGACATAAGCAGGTGTCCCGAATTTACGAGCGACTTCAGCCAGTTGAGCGTCTAGATCGTTCATGTCAGGACTGGTTTTGAACAAGTTGCACGATCCGGTCGACCGTATCGAAGTTTTCCAGGGTCACATCCGCGGGGTGAATTTCGGTACGTGCGGTTTCTTCGATAAAAGCAATCATGTTCATCATCGCCACAGAATCCAGAAGACCGGTCGAGAAAAGTCCCGTGTCCGCATCTATTTGTTCTTCAAGCTGCAGGGATTCTTTAAGAAAATCGATCAGATTTTGTTCAGTTAAAGCCATAGGATGAAAATACCTCGATAGTTCGGTTGAACACCTTTATTTGAATGTGCCCCGGGCGTGGGCAATGACAGCGGGGCGGTCCAGCTTTCCGCTGGCGGTGCGTGGCATTTGTCCGGTCCAGACGTGTACCTGGCCCGGAACCATATAGTGGGGCATTGTCCTTCGACAGTGGGACATCAATGTGGCCGTATCAAAGCCGTCAGCCGCAGTGACGACAATATGTACTATCTGCCCCATGTCGTCATCATCAACGCCATAGGCGATAACGTCCGAGACCATGCCGCTGCGCGACACAAGATCCTCGACCTCGGTCGGACTGAGCCGGAACCCACTGGTTTTGATCATGTCGTCGACGCGGCCGATGAACCACAGATCCCCGTCCTGATCGATCCGGACCAGATCACCGCTATAGACGACAGGGGTATCCCCGATCAGATCGGCCAGTTCCGGGCAAGGGCGGATTTTCTGTTGCGATAAGTCGGGCTGTTGCCAGTATCCAAGGCTGACGAGGGGACCGGCATGCACCAGCTCTCCCTGTTCACCGGGTCCGGCGCGACCCTGACCATGTTTGATTACAAAAACCTGGGCATTGGGGACTTGCTGGCCGATCGCGCCCATTTTTGCAGTGAATTTATCAGGCGGAAGGTAGGTGGAGCGGAACGCTTCTGTCAGCCCGTACATCAGAAATATCTGCACATTTGGGAAAACATCGGGCATGCGCTCTAGGACGTCGGGAGGGATCTTGCCACCGGTATTGGTGATCAGGCGCAGCGAGGGCATCGCTAGCGGCGCCTTGTCGAGCAGGCGCACGACTTGGTTCCACAGCGGCGGGACACCGGCAAATCCGGTGATTTCATGGGTGTTTATGCTTTTGATCAGTTCGGCCGGCATGACGACCGGCTGGTGCACAACGCTGCCACCGACCATCATCATGGTGGTCAGCTGGTTCAGCCCGGCGTCAAAGCTATAGGGCAGGACTGACAGCAGGCGGTCGGTTTCTTTCAATTGCAGGTATTCGATTACGGTATCAGCGCCTATACGGATATTTCGGTGGCTGAGCATCACTCCTTTGGGCATCCCGGTTGACCCAGAGGTATAGATTATCATTGCAAGATCATTGGCGGTGGGCCGGGCCTCGGATGCTGCGCCCGAAATGGTCTGATCTGACCACAACTCCTGCGTCGGACCTGTCGGCGTGGCCTGACCGGCGATCAGGATGCCACGCACGCTGTCGGGTAGGTTCCGGTCCGACAGCCCTTTTTGTGCCGCCGCACCGATAATCAGGGCTGTTGCTCCGGAATCTGCGGCCACATAACAGAGCTGTTCGGGGGTCCATTGAAAATTCACATTGACGACCACCGCGCCGATCTTTGCCGCGCCGAATATGGCCGCGACCTCTTCAATCGCCTTGCGCAGATGCACGATCACCCTGTCGCCGCTGCGCACGCCGATTCGGGTCAGGTAATCGGCGACAATGTCAGCCTCGGCTGCCAATTCGGCATAGGTGACCGACCGTTTGGGATCGATCAGCGCCGTCTGGTCCCCGTTGTCTGCGAGATTGCCCGCAAGCAGGCGATAAATCCCCTTGTCCGCCACGATCAGCCCGCTTTCCCATCCGATTTGTCTGAGGGGGTTTCCCCGTCCGCAGAATTGGCCTTTGCACCGATCATCGCGCCAAGGCGGGGAAAGATGCGCGCGGGCGACCCGATTACGCTGGAATCCGAGGGCACATTTGTGGTGATCGCCGTATTGGCCCCGATCCGCACCCGGTCACCGATGCGGATATTGCCCAGCACGGTCGAATTCACTCCGATGAAGACATCATCGCCGATCACCGGCGCACCAGGCCCCATATTAGTGCCGATGGTGACGTTGTGCATGACCCCGCAGCGGTCGCCGATCACGACCTCGGGGTGAATGGACAGGCTGCCCTCGGCGTGAATGATGTGAAAATCTTCGCCTATGGTCACCTGCGGCGGAATCCACACCTTGGTCACGTTCAGCACGAAGACCTTGAGAAAGCCGTAGATCTTGTTTGCAATCCACCGGGCGACCGGGTTTTTTAGTTGTAGCGCCCAGTGGCCGAAGCGGTAGATTTGCAGAGAGACAAAGGCCGCATCCAGTACAGACCTGCCATGGCGGTCGAAATCGCGCTTGGTCACTGAAAACATCTACTCAACTCAATCCGGCTTCTTATGACAGTTACGGCAGTTTCACTCTTTAAAACCATGCTTTCTTAAAGCCTTGTTGCGGCCTGTGGTGTCAAGCGTCTTTGTGCCGCGCAACGTCAGGAATACACCAGATCAAGGGTGCGTCTGACCTCGTCCCAGCTGACCCGGAAGCTCAGCTGCGTTCCTTCCGCGACCACAAACGCAAAGCGCTGGCCCTGACGGTCGGTCACAACCTTCAACGAGGCCACGGTCCGGTCGGGGGGCTGTATCACAAACAGCGTGGCATCGGGCGGCATCGTCACCAGCCCATGCGCCAGATGGCTGCCTTCGACACCGACAATCACGGCGGCCTGGCCGCAGATTTCGACGATCTGATCGACGGTTTTTGTTGCCGGGTCCAGCACCGCAAACCCGTAGACCTCGGCCAGTTTTTCAGCGATCTGCCGTTCGTTCTTCAGCACCCGCATATCGCCAGATTTCCCGCGCAGAATAAAAACGCCGGGCAGAGGCTTGATCGTCCGCCCCGCCAGCAGTCGGCTACGCAGTTCGCGCGCCCGCTGCGCCTTGCCTTCATTGCTGGACATGTTTTCAAGTAGGATCAGCTCTTCGAAATGCACGTCCGTCAGGCGCTGGGGGGCCATCCGCAGCAGCTGTTCATAGCGGGGGATATGGCCGGTTGGCTCGGGGGCCGTGGTGACGGCCTGCCCCAGGGGTTCGGTCAGCAAATAGGTCAGACAGTCTTCCCGCAGCCATGTGCCGAACCATTGGTTTCCGGTCCAGCTTTCGTACATGACGCCGCGCATCACCTCGCGGGGAGAGCGGTAGATCAGAGGTTTGGTTTGCTGGTCGCGCAGATAAAGCTGGCTGCCGCGCGCATAGAGCACCCCGTTCACAAGATCGACATTTCGGAAACGGTGCGCGACAGTCGGGTCTTCATAGTAATCATACCCGCCGCGAAAGGACCGGATGACATCGTCAATCGGTGCAAATGCGGTGTCTTTGATCCTGTCGGGCTGGTCTGGCAGAAAGATGGCCGCCGGAATATGCGCCATGGTGCCGGGCTCTATCTCCCAGCTTTCGTCGGCCTGAGTCAGAAAATCGGGGATAGGGCGTCGCGCCAATTTGCGAAGCTTGCACTGTAGCGGCTTGAATGAAATCATGTCAAATTTCCCGCCTTGTCGGGCACGCGTTTGTTCTGATTTTGTGCCGTGTGACTTCCCTTTCCGAAGTTTCAGGGTATTCATTTTGGAAACCCGCCAAATCAAACCTTTCTGCTCTTTGCCGTCGCCTTTGCGAGAGTACGGTGTTCTGGAGCGTTAAAACATCTCCGAGACTTCGGGTGCCTAGAGCTGTTAAATTTGCTTTTCTATTAAGATATAGTCTAGTCGCAAAAATTATCGTTATTTCGCCAAAAGCCTCAATACCATCCTCACCTCCGCAAGCAAATGGTGTCCGTCTAAGTGACCAAAGCGTGAATAATTTGGTTTCGATAGAGGCCAACGTGGAGATTACATTACCTAAAAACCACCGTCTGGACGAACTGAAGGCCAGAGAGATCTTGGGCGTTTTGTTCCGGCTTCTTGCGCACTCAGTTCATGTTCAGCAGAATCAAATACTAGCGTTAATTCACAATCCGCTATCATAGATGTCCAAATGCCGTTCTCTCGGCAATAGCAGTCGCCGCTACCATCATATTCTGACCATAAGGCTTAAGCATGGACAGTAACCGGAAACAGAGCTAGGTTCGAAATGCGTTATTTCGTCAGCTTAGTCCGAGATTGTAACTACTAGGCGGCAAAGGGTTTATGGTTTCCAGTCAATTTCCAAACAATACTCAGGTGGAAGAAAATAACGGTTTTCCTCTGACTCCATTGCAGCGCAGTATGCACGCCGGTGCCAACCTGACCGGTCAGCCTTGGCTCTATGTTGAGCAGATCGTTGTCGATGTGTTGGATGGCCGGCTGGATGCCGAGGCCATGGGGCGGGCCTGGTCTGATTTGGTTCGGTGCCATCCGGCTCTTCGGAACACGATCACAACAGATGAACAGGGCGTATGGCACCAGCAAACGCAACCGGTTGGGTTGGTCGTGCCGGACGTATTGGACTGGAGCGGTCTGACGCCGGAACTAAGTGCCCAGCGGCTTTCTGAGTTTTTGATCGCAGATCGAGCGAAGGGGGTGGATGCCGCCTGCTTTCCAGCGTTCCGCATAACATTCATCGCAACCGCGGATAATACCAGCAAACTGGTTTGGACATTTCCTCACAGCCTGCTTGACGGGCGCAGCTTCGCCCTGTTGCTGGACGATGTTTTTAAGCGCTACGGCAGAAGCTTGAGCGGGGATGTCGAAACATCCCCTCCCTCAGTGGCGCCAGATCTTTTTACGGCTCATTGCCGAAAACTGGCGACCATTTCGCATACAGAGGGCGTGGACTTTTTCGCCGAAATGCTGGCTGGATGGGGAGGCGCCACTAGTCTGGTTGCAACAGATAGAGAAGCCACCCGAAAACGCTTTTCCGTTCATCAATTGACCGCAGAACAAAGTCAGGCTCTCGTCAAGCTCGCTAAACGCTCTGATACGGCGCTGAGCAGCGTCATACTGGCCGCATGGGGGGTTGTAGCCGCTCGGTTTACGGGTCAGCAGGATGTCGTATTCGGCAATACACGCAATGGCCGCCATCTGGTGCCGGGATCTGCCGAAGCGGCTGGCTGTTTCATCACAACCGTTCCAGTTCGGATCCAATTACAAGCCGGACTTACGGTTGGAGAGCTTCTGACCCGCATTCGAGAAGATCAGATTGCCTCGCGGCCGTATGAACACACGCCGCTGACCGAAATCCGCAAGCGGCTACATCTACCTCCTCACAGCAACTTTATAGAATCTGTTGTCATGTTCGATTACGGCACGCTTGACGAACAGATGAAAGCGCGCGGGAGGGAATGGGCACGCCGAAAAGTCACGTTGCTGGAAGAAGGGGATACGCCGGTCACCATCGCGGCCTACATGGGGGAGCAACTTCAGATTGACGTCGAGTTTGACCCCGAGCAGATCCTTGAGGGGCAGCGGCTGGCCGATTGTCTGATCCAGTTTCTGGGAAATCTGGCAATGGCGGAACCAGACACGCTTCTGGCTACGGTTTCTATGTTGCCTTTTGAAGAAGCGGCTCAATTGTACGATTTGGCCGGACCTGTTTTCGATGTCCCAGATCTGCCTTCGAGCTTGGATGGATTTGAACAAACCGCAAAGAAATTCCCGGATAAACCAGCGCTAATACAACCGGGTCAGAAGACTGTGACATATGGTACGCTTGATGCCAGGGCCAGCGGCTTGGCTGCCGGATTGTCGCGTGCCGGTGTCCAGCCAGGGGATGTCGTTGGCATTTGTATGGCGCGCGGCGCGGATTTCGTGGCTGCGATACTTGCTGTCTGGAAAGCCGGAGCCGCATTCGTACCCATGGACCCCAGCTATCCTGTGGATACGTTGAATATCATTGCCGAGGATAGCAAAGCGCGCCTTGTGTTGGTCGGGAATATCCACCCGGAATTATCGGCACGGCAAGAGATGTTCGAAACACTGTTACACGCGGTCTCCGGGGATACCCAACTAAATTCGCAGAGCATCAGCACGGATCAAACCGCGTACATAATCTTTACTTCGGGATCCACCGGTCGGCCCAAGGGGGTTATGATCTCTCACCAATCCCTGGCCGCACATGGCAAAGCGGTTACACATCTTTTTGAGCTGACACCAGAAGACAGAGTGCTTCAATTTGCGGCGTTGAGTTTTGATGTTGCGTTGGAAGAAATCATTCCGACCCTCGTTGTCGGCGCCACCTTGGTGCTGAGAAGCGATGAAATGTCGCTTTCCGTCGGGGAGTTCCTGAAAGAATGTAACCGGCTCAAAATCACGGTTATGAATTTGCCAACCGGGTTCTGGGCCGTGCTTGTAGATGAGCTCGGTAGTCATATGGGAGGGTTCCCTGACGAAGTACGGCTGGTCATTGTTGGCGGTGAACGGATTCCGCCGCAAGCGCTGAAGCGCTGGCGTGAACATCTACCCGAGTTGCGCTGGCTGAACGGGTATGGCCCAACGGAAACCACGATCACGTGCACCGTTTACGAGGCGCCGCCTGGACCGTATGACAGTGAAACCGTGCCTATCGGACGTTCGTTGGGGCATGCCCGCGCCTGGATTCTGTCGAAGGACGGCGCGCTTGCACCCTTGGGCGCAGAAGGGGAGTTGTTCATATCAGGCCCGGCCGTCGCCAAAGGTTACATCGGCAATCCCGAACGTATGGCCCAAAGCTTTGGCATAGCCGCGTTTGATGCGGATGTGGGTCGGATCTATGCGACGGGCGATCGTGCGGTTTGGCACAACGGTCAGTTGCATTTCCTGGGTCGGCAGGATCGCCAAATCAAGCTCAGGGGCTTTCGGATCGAGCCCGGTCAGATTGAAGAGGCTTTGGAGTCACACGCGCAGGTGGGGCGTGCCTATGCTGCGCTTTTTACGCCTGTTGGCGGGCAGCCGCAACTGGTGGCATGGTATTCCGCTGCAGCGGGACAACCCTCTCCGGAAGTTGCAAAGGTACGCCAGTGGGTCGCGCAATTTCTGCCTTCGCATATGCGACCCGATCTCGTCGAAGTGACCGATTGGCCGCAAACGCCTGGCGGCAAGGTTGATACCGTCAAATTGCCAGCGCCCGCTACGGCAAAGTTTCTGGATGCAGGCGATTCCGATACTGCTGCGACGCCGCTAACCGATGAGATCGCTACAATTTTTAGTGGGCTTCTCGGAATTTCGGACATTGGGCCCGAAACCTCCTTCTTCGATGCGGGCGGGGATTCCCTTGCCCTTCTGAGGCTTCTGCCTCTGCTGGAAGACAGATTCAAGGTTACTATCAAACCAACTGCCCTTTACAGTGATCCGACACCCCGTGGCGTGGCAAGGGCCTTACAAGCGCAGGATCCTGACCCACTCGTTGTAATCCCTATCCAGGAAGGCGGAAACTTACCTCCGCTGTACGGAGTGCACGTGCTGGGAGACAACGGTTCTTTCTACCGGCCAATGGCCGCCGAGTTGGGGGAAGACCAGCCTGTCTATGGATTGACCGTAGGATTGCTAACAGAAACCACTCCGACACAGGTGTCCGAAATTGCACGTTTCTATCTGTGCCAGATAGAAAGGCACTACCCTGAAGGTCCATTGTCGCTGATTGCGGTGTCCGCAGGTAGTTATGTGACCCTAGAGCTCGCCCAACAACTGCTTCAAGCTGGAAGGGATGTCCAAGCTCTGATCCTGCTGGATGCTGAAGGCCCTGGAGGCCGGCCTACGGTTGGCCGCGGAGGCCGGCTAGCTGCTCATGCGAGACTAATTGCGCGTGAAGGCTGGACCTATGTTGCCAAACGGATTGCCGCCCGGCGTGAAGCGGCCATGCTCGCTGTGGCGATGAGCAAGCTTGAGACCGGCGACCAAGCTGTAGAGGCTGATGTTACCAATTTCGTTGCGGCCAACACGCTTGCGATTAAAGCATATGAACCCCAGCCATACGCTCGCAGGCTGACGATATACCGGGCGGCAAGTAATCTGTTTGACAGTCGGGAAGCGATCGATACCGGATTGGGTTGGCAGTCAGTTGCGTCGGCTGGTTTTGACATTCTGGATGTCCCCGGTGATCACCTCGGCATATTGGAGCCGCCAAACGTGTCTGTGTTGGCTTCGCGTATCGCTAAATTGCTCCGAGCACAGCAAAAGATCACACCTACCTCCACAAAAACTTCACAGACGTAGGGTATGCGGGCGGAGCCATCGATAGGCGTTCTTTTTGCATTTCCAGCATATTTCAGTGACAAGAGGCGGATTCAAACGTGGCACCTGTGGTGTCCACGTCTTTGCTGGAACTATTCAAAGGCTGCAGGATATGTCTCAGGGTCGCCATACGAAGTCGCGACCTATCTGAAAGAAGACGAGTGGGCTAGTGGCCCTTCCAATTCCGTCCTCATCGCGTACGCGGTAGTTCACCCCGGTGTTAAAATTCCAGTACTCAGTTAGCCGATGGCTATATACAGCACTGAGCTCGGTGTATTCAGTACGAGGATCGGTCACGTTTTCTTCAGTCAGTGCGTAGATTGCACTAAAGCCGAGGCGTGAGACAGGGGTGAGGCGGTGTACAATGCCGATGTCAGCTATGTTTTCGAGACGGAACTCTCTTTCAGAGTTGGTGGTTACTTCACGGCGAAATCGGACAAATACATCATTAGGGCCGCGTTCTTGCTCGTAACTTAAGGATCCGATCCAATCGGCCTCGCCGCCCGGCACACGCGCGCCGCCGAAACTGGCTGAAAAGGTCCCATCGGGTATCTCCATGCTGCGCCCGACGGTTAAGGTATCCAGTCGCCCGGCACTTTCCAGGTCCGCGTCCAAATCGGCGGTGATCACACCATTTGGCATCGCGTATTCCAACCCTAACCCACCTACGTAGCCTTCGGTGAGATCATCGCCCGTCAATGTGCGCTCATCAATTTTGCTGTATCCGAAGGAAGCATCAAGAGTCGTGCGTGGGGACAACTCATGTGTTACCCCAAGGATCAGGTCATCCGTGTCTTCGGTAGTCTGTTCAGGGTCGTCTCGCTCATATCGTTCAAAGCTATAATTAAAGCGTGCTGTCGTGCGGGATGACAGGCTGAACGTCATTCCGGCCCCAGCCTCCAAAGTCTCTTCGTCGAATAGAGAAGAGTCCGTTGTGTCTGAGTAACTTATTCCATTCGCTCGTATAAAGAAATTATATCCGATCAGGTCTTGCCGTCCGAAGTCGAACCCCGCGCGCAGATCATATTCGCGGCGTGTTCCATCGCCGGTCAGATCGGCAAAATCAGGGGGCAGGTTGATCACGCCCTCGTCGTCTACAAAGTCAGAAAGCGATCGCAGGAATCCGATATCATAAGCCAGATAGTTGGCCTGAATCTCCATGCCGGCGTTGGCTGCCTCACGGGTGTAGTCGAGTATCAGGCGAGTATCGCCGAAATCAGTCTCGTTGTCCTCGTCCGGCAGGTTATTGAAGCGCAGGGCTGTCGTTGCGTCGAGGTTGAAGGTCTGAGTGCGGGTTTCACTGCTGAGCCCGAAGGAAAAGATGGTCGACGCGATGGTTCCATGTCCCTCTTCAGGGACATCGAGGCCAAGATTGCGGCCCGTTTCCAGCCGCTCATAGATGCCGAATCGCATCACCGGGCCGCCGGGTTCGACCGGAATTTCCTGTGCATGTGCAACCGATATGGAAATTGCAACAAAACACACAGCACAACATGGCGCTGTATGCATTAACAGGTTCTGTTTCACTGCGCCCCCTCTTTGGCGTTATTCAAACAGACGCCGTTGTGGAATTATTATGACGTCACCGTCCGCCAGCCTGGTTGCTGCCCCGGTTCCCGTGCCCTCCAGGATTGCATCGTAATTGAACTTATAAACAGCCTCATTCCCGGAGCGATCGGTACGGCGGAGCATTACGCGTTTAGTAGCGGCAAATCTAGAAAAACCACCCATTTCGGCAAATAACTGTAACAGCGTTGTGCCTGGATCCACCTCATATTTTCCTGGACTTTCAGCCTCACCTACAACATACACGTCGATCGGTTCGACCTCGTCCTCTTCTGCAATCGAACTCAGCGACACAAAAACAGTAGGGGCCGAGGCGAAATTCGGAGATAGCATGCGAGACAGATCATCTCCAATCTGCTCGGTGGTTCGGTTGCTGGCGGCTAAAGTCCCTGCCAGTGGCATGGTGATGCGACCGTCTGGGCGTACAAGCACATCTCGGTTGAGGCTTTCGTCTTCCAGTACTTCGATCTGCAACCTGTCCCCGGGTTGCACGCGGTAACCTTGTGCCAAGGCGGGCAGGGCGGCCAAAACACTAATAATCGTCGCGCCAAATAACACAAAAACAGCGTTCATTTCCAAACTCTTCCTTCTCGGCTCACCAGGAGCGTGTTTTGGCAGCTATCTTTCCGTTGCTGGGTCACGAATCTATGTCCCCAGGCAAAATCATATTGGGGGGGTTTCAATTAAAGCGCCATTCTTTCCGAAACTTGAAACACAGGAAGCGGTTTTTTTGAGCGCAGACTGTCGTAAAGGCAACAATTGGGAGCCGGGCGGCTGAATTTTGCCATTTTTATGCTAGATAAACGAAAGAATTGATGCGCGAACTCAACCTGAGGTAAACTTCGTGTGATGAGGCATAGCGAGACATCATGAATGTTGGAGCCGTTTTACTGGGCATGCTAATCGGCGCGAGCGCCGGTGTTGTTGCTATAATTCTGGGCATGTCTGCTTGGGTGGCTTTGCTGGTCTATGCGAGCGCAGGAAGCCTGAGTATTTGTGTTTGGATCGCAGTTCTGCTGCTGCCTAAGAAGTTGCCTACACAGGTTGTAACCGACGGCTAATAATGCACCTATCAATCTGCGACTGAATTGCTCTTTAGCATCTCTCGAGCGCGCTCAAATTGCGGCAGGTCGCTGTCCCCGGCTAAATTCAGCGCCAATTCCAGTGTATTCTTTGCATCCTCTACACGGCCCAAGGCCATGTAAGTCTCGCCCAAGTGATATTGTACCAGCGGATCGTCGGGCAGTCCGCGCGCCGCTGGTTCAAGATGTGTCAGAGCCTCGAAATGATTGCCCCGGCGGAACGCGATCCAGCCATATGTATCTTGAAAGGCGGGTATGTCCGCATTGCGCAGGCGCCGGGCAATAGTATAGGCGCGGGACAGGCTTTCGTCATCTTGGCGATGGGTTGAAAGCAGGCTGGCCAGATTGTTGGCAACCGCTAAATTGCTGCTGTTTTCAGCATAAAGCGCTTCATATAGTGCAATTGCACCTTCAAAATTCCTGTCCCGTTCGAGTTGTTCCGCTTTGAGTTGGCGGGGGAATGCCAGTTCAGGCTGGCTTGCAATCACGGAGTCGATCAACGCATCTGCTTCGGTGCCGCGGTTCTGCGACCGTAACAGCCTGACCAGTTGGCGTAGAGGTTGTGTTCCTTCCGGAAAGTCTTCGATCAGGGCGCGATATATGGCTTCGGCTTGATCCGGCGCATCTTCGGCCAGATGCAACCCGGCCCGCAGAAACCGCAATTCCGGATTGTTTGGCATATCTGTAAGGCGTCCCGAAATTAATATCTGTGCTTCGTCTGTCCTGCCTTGCTGCACCAGCTCCTTGATCAGTTTGGCAAGAGCGGTGGTGTCCTGATTGTTGGACTCAGCCAGAGATTCGAGCAGGCTGACAACTTCTTCGGAGCGGTTCTGGCGCATCAGGTAGGTTACTTCGATCCGGTTTGCAGCGGTGGTGGCGATCGGGGTGTCCAGACTACGCAATTGCCAGATGAGGCGGAGTACCCGTGTCCAGTCCTGTTTCCTGACTTGCAAATCAGCCATCGCAGATAGCAATTGGATGTTGGAAGGCAACACCCGCAGCGCATCATTTAAAACGCTTTCGGCCGTTTTGACCCTGTTATCTTGTAATAGAAAAGCGGCGTAGCGCAGGCTTTCGCCGGGTGCGCGGCCGGAAGCATCGACCGCCAATGCATAGCGTTCACCTGCCAACTCACGGGCGCCGGCGCGCTCGTGAGCCTGACCCATCAGCGTCATAATGCCGGGATCACGCGGTGCTTCCGCCTGGGCTGTGCGCAGAGTCAGAATGGCAGTCTCAGGTAGGTCATCCTGAATTTGCCATGCAGCGTGCATCTTCAGAGCCTCGACGTGACCTGGCGTCCCTTCCAAAACGTCTGCGACCCGGTTTTTTGCACCAGCTATATCACCGTTGCTGAACAGCATGCGCGCTAGAGAAACCTGAAGGTTTGCGGTTTCTTCTGTTATTTCTTCTGTATCGGATAGTAGCGACTGCATGGTCGCGATGGCAGCTTCCGTATTGCCAACCTCGAAATCCAACGCGGCCCATGTGGCCTTATATGTCGTTTCATCAGGATTTTCGTCAATTAGGCGCTTCAGTTCGACCCTTGCGGCGTTATTTCCTTGTGTGGTGCGTAGAAATTCGACAACCCGAAGATGTTCATCTGTTTTAGCGCCCGGGGCAGCAGCCTGTAGCCGCAAAAATGCCTCGGCGCCTGCCATATCTTCCTGTTCGAGATACCAGGCCAGTAGCATGTTGCGCGCCTGCAGGTCCTCGGGGAATTTTGCAACCATAACCTGCAGTGTGGTGCCAATCACCGCCCTGTCCTGTTGTTCCATTTGCAGCTGTAGCTTGGCCAGGTGCAAATCAAAGTCATCGGGCAGGTGGATCATCGCCTTGCTAATCTCGTTCAGGGCATTGCTGGTGTCACCCTGAATGATCGCGTTGTCGACGATCATTCGCCAAGCTAACCGGTCGCTTGGTTCGCTGGCTACTCTCCGGCGAACGATGGTCATTGCATCACTCATCTGCAACTCATCCCCGGCCAGGAGTGCTGCGTGGTAGTCCAGCATAGCATTGAGAAAGACCACGACAGGTTCATTCGGTTCGATTTCCCGCGCGGCCCGCCCATGCCGTTCGGCCTGTTCCCAAGCGTTCTGCTGCAGTGCCATACGGGTGACCGCAACGCGTGCTTCCAGCAGATCCGGCTGTTGTTCGGCTATGCGCAGATATTGGCTTATGGATTGCTCCGCGTCACCCTGTTCGGCCAGCACTCGAGCATAGGTCAGTCGGCCCTCGCCGTGGTCATTGTCAAATTTGATTACGTTGCGCAGCTCGACCAATGCACGGTCGATATCACCTGTTTCCAGGAATGCCAGGGCGCTTTGATAGTGTCGCTCGGCGCGCTCCTCGGAACTTTCGCAATTTACCAGCGCCAGAAGTGCACAGAATAGAAGTGGAACGCGAAGGGGAAGGTGCTGGTGAAACATGCGGGCCTTTGCTGTTCATAAAGCGTCCCGGTCAGTTTGACCGGGACGGGACCGAAAGACCAGTCTGAGGTAGAGCTAAAGTCTGCAGATGGAAGGAATAGGATCAGTATCCGGTTCCGCACAGCACCACGCGAGTTGTGGCGCAAAGAATGCCCATATCAGTTTTCAGTGATATGTCTTTAGCATAGGCAGTATCAAAATCGGCGCGGTCTGCAAAGCTACAATCATTGCGGTCCGATACTTGCCAACTGCCAGTAATTCCCGGGCGCATGTCGTAGTATGCCCGGCCTGGATACAGCTTTTGCTGGTCGGGCATCATCGGCCGAGGTCCGACCAGGCTCATATCTCCTGTCAGCACGTTGAAAAGCTGCGGCAGTTCGTCCAGCGACGTCTTGCGCAAGATCTGTCCAACTGAAGTGATACGCGGGTCGTTTTTGAGCTTCTGGTGCTTATCCCATTCCAGCCGCGCCAACTTGTTGCGTGCCAGATATCCTTCAAGTCGCGCCTGTGCATCCGGCACCATGGTGCGCAGCTTCCACATGGTGAAACGATGGCCTCCGCGGCCAATGCGGGTCTGGCCGTAAAAGGGGTTGCGGCCGTCTCTGGCGACCAGAATCGCCATCACCAGCACGATAGGCAGAGCAATCGGTAGCGCCAGCAAGACAAAAGCAATATCGAGCGCACGCTTGCCAAAGCTGCGGTAGGTATCGATGGGTTGCGATGTTACATTATGGGGCGGAAGCGCGGGCGCAACGGGCTGCGCTTTGTCGGGAATATTTGTGTACTGAACAATCATTTTACTCTCAAACACTAACTAACACCTACTAACCGGAACACTCACCAACACCTACTAACCAGAGGCACAATCGAGACCCGAAACAAAAGAGCCATTCGATGGAAACATAACAGAAGAAACTACATCGTTTTTATAGCAGCATCCTTTCCCACGTTAAGAAGCTTTACACCATTTTGGCCTTGGCCACAAACGGACAGTTACAGGCAAACGTAAATTTGCCGCAAAATCGACAAAAATTTGCTCTATCGTCTGAAGCGTGATCACTATTGTTTCCAATGCGCTGCTCAAAATATCAGTGATTGACGTATTATGCGCCTTTGATGGACGGCTGGTGTCCCCAAGCAATCCGACTAAAGCATGATCCTGCGATCTTTTCTGTGACCAAGGGCACATTGCAGTCTTCTAAAGGGTTTGCGTATATCTTTGATAAAAAAGCTGAAAAAGGAAGTGACAAAAAAATACCAGCGGCGGCGGGGGCGATCGTGCAACAGAGGTGATTCCGTTATTGCGAAGTATGTGATGGTCAGTCGAGGGCGAAGGTGTAACCTTGTTTTGATCGTGCTTGCCTGATGCAACCTTAGCCGACGGCAGCTAAGTCCCTATACTAAGTATTTGATAAAAGATCAGCGTTGTGAGTAATGAGTATCAAACAGATTTCTGCGGGCGAGGATCGGAGCTCGTTCGAAACGGAAGATGACGGAAATGCCCCATCGGCTTTCCATACCTGATAAGACGGTGGCAAACCCGCTTTTGCTGCGCCGTCGTTGGCGGTTTGGCACGAGCCGTGCCAATCGGAGGGTTGGAAACGCTGACGCCTCGAAACCACCCGTATCAAATGATAAGATGGACGCGACGCAGGTCTTCGTTTCTCCTGTTTCCCTAGTGAAAGAAAAGAGTACGGTGAATATTGATCCCGGTCATACCACACAGGACTGCCAGACAGGCAGTAGCTTGGAAATTTATACAGAGTATTTTGGCCTGACCGAGCGCCCGTTCACGCTGTTGCCGGACCCGGATTTCCTGTTCTGGTCCGACATGCACCTGCGGGCCTATACAATGCTGGAATATGGCATCCTTACAGGCGCGCCGATTACCCTTATCACTGGCGAAGTCGGCGCGGGCAAGACGACCCTATTGCACCACTTGCTGAAGTCGGTTGATGACCGGGTGAAGATTGGCATGATCTCGAACGCACATGGTGATCGGGGTGAGTTGCTGCGCTGGGTGCTGATGGCGCTGGGTCAGTTGGCGCCAGCCGAGGCGACCTATGTTGACCTCTTTGCCGCTTTTCAGGCATATCTCATTGACGAATATGCCAAGGGCCACCGGGTCATCTTAATATTTGATGAAGCGCAGAACCTCAGCGCAGAGTCGCTGGAAGAATTGAGAATGTTCACCAATATCAACTCTAACAAGGATGAGTTGCTGCAATTGGTACTCGTTGGCCAACCAGAACTGAGGGATATAGTCCATCGCCCCGAATTGCGGCAGTTCGCGCAACGTGTGTCATCCAATTTTCACCTGACTTCAATGGAAAGATCTACGGTCCGAAAATATGTCGGGCACCGCCTGCACGTTGCTGGCGCTGAGCGTAACCTCTTTAGCCCGGTCGCAACGAATCTGATCTACGAGGCCACTCATGGAGTGCCTCGGTTGGTTAACCAGCTCTGCGATTTGGCGATGGTTTACGCTTTTACCCGTGAGCGCAAAGGGATTTCGGGCCATTTGGTACAACAGGTTCTGGATGATGGCGCATTTTTTGCCGCCGGCCTACCCCCAAAAGAAAGCCATCCCTTGCCATGATGAGTGAAGTTCGTTTCTACCTGTCACTTTTACTCCGCAGGCTACCCTATCTTCTTCTGATTGTAGTCGCTTGCACCGGGGTCGGAGTGATGTTGGCAATCACCTTGCCGCCAGTGTATCGCGCCACCGCCCGGCTGGTGGTGGAGTCACCTCAGATTCCCGACAATTTGGCTGCCACTACGGTGCAGGCCAGTGAAGTTGAAATCCTTCAAGTGATCGAGCAGCGACTGATGAACCGGGCCAATCTTTTGGATTTGGCGCAGCGGTTCAATGTCTATTCCGGTGACCCAGATATGGGGCCGGATGCCATGGTCTCTGACATGCGCTCCCGGATCAATATCTCGCTGCCTTTAGGCAGTCACAACTCAGCTTCGTTTGTGACGGTGTCTTTTGCAGCTGCCTCAGGTGAAGTGTCGGCTCAGGTCACCAATGAATTGGTTACCCAAATTCTTCAGGAAAACGTGGCTTTGCGCACTGGTGCCACCAGTCTGACTTTGGAGTTCTTCGAACAGGAGGTGGCGCGGCTAGATGAAGAACTGGCGGATCAGGACGCTCGCATCCTTGCTTTCAAGGAAAATCACAAGGATGCGCTGCCTGAAGGGCTAGATTATCGTCGCACCCGACAATCTTTGCTACAAGAGAGAACTCTGCAACTGGACCGGGAACTATCGGGCTTGCGTGATCGTCGGGCCCGGCTGGTCGAGATTTACGAACGTACCGGGCGCCCGGACTTCTTCGGAGATAGCCTGACCCCTGAACAGCGCCAACTGCGCCAACTGAAGGATCAGCGTTCTGCGGCAATGGTGATTTATTCGTCTGATCATCCGAGGGTGAAGTCATTGGATGCGCAGATCGCAGCGTTGGAGGCGGCTAATATCGCGTTGGGTTTGGGAACCGAAAGCGCACCAAACATCACTGCTTATGAATTGCAATTGTCGGATATCGACGGGCAGCTCGATTTCATCAGTGAACAGAAAGCGATCATCCAGGCTGAACTGAACGATTTGGCCGTGGCGATCGAACAAACACCAACCAATGCCATTACCCTGGGCACGCTGGAGCGAGATTACGACACGCTGCGCATACAATATGAACAAGCGACCGCGAGCTTGGCCGAAGCGCGCACCGGTGACCAGATTGAGGCACAATCGCGCGGCCAACGGATTACCGTGACACAGCAGGCAATAGTGCCGACCAGTCCAACCGATCCTAACCGCAAGCTCGTTGCTGCCGCCGGGTTTGCTGGTGGAGTGGGGTTGGCATTTGCCCTTTTTGTGGTGCTGGAGTTGCTTAACAACACAATCCGCCGCCCTGTCGATCTGGTCAACCGGCTGGGCGCGCCCGCCTTTGGCACCGTACCCTACATCCCGACCTCAGGGGAGGTGGTGCTACGGCGCGCGTTCGTTCTGTGTGCCGTTTGTGCACCGATTTTTGGGATTTGCGCGTCACTTTATTTGATCCATTTCTATTATATGCCGCTCGATCTGTTCGTCGATGAAGTAAGTGACAAACTCGGGCTTGACACTTTGCTCAGCCGATTTGGTATCAGCTGATAGGAACAGGTGCATGGAACGTATCCAATCTGCCATCCAGAAAGCCCGTGCTGCGCGCACACAGGACGTGACCCCTAGTGCGGGGCAGGGGCTACATTCTGCAGGAAATGCGGGCAAACCGTTACCATTGCTTGCAGCGTCTGAAACGTCTGAACTGTCTGTGTTGGATCGGTTGTGGGCCGAGTTGCCGGTCGCGGAGCTCAGCACTTCCGCTCTAATTAAAGGGCGCATCTTTGCCGACCAGGCCGGTGATTTGACAACCCCGTTTGACGTGCTGCGCACACGTATCCTGCACGAGATGCGGAAGAATAGTTGGCGAAGATTAGCCATCACTTCGCCGGGAAGCACTTGTGGGAAGACTACGCTGTGTCTGAATCTGGCCTTCAGCCTTGCACGTCAGCGCGAAGGGCACACTTTGGTAATCGATCTGGACATGCGCCGCCCGTCGATGGCGAAACTGTTGCAGACACCGAGAGAGCAGTCTTTTTCCAGCGTGCTGGACGGTCACAGCAGCCCGGAAGCGCATTTGACCTGCTACAGGGAAAGGCTCGCTTTTGGGGCAAATCACAAACCGACCGGCAACTCGGCGGAACTGTTGCAGAGCCAGAGCGCGGCGCATGTGATCGACCGGCTGGAAGAGCGGTATGACCCCGACGTGATGCTGTTCGACACGACGCCGATGCTAGCCTGCGATGATACCTTTGCTTTCTTGGACCAGATCGATTGCGTGCTGCTGATAGCCGCAGCCGAAAAGACCACCGCCGAAGAACTGGAAAAATGCGAGCGCGAGATCGGCTCCCGTAGCAACCTGCTGGGGGTTGTGCTGAACAAATGTCGGCTTCTGGATAAGGCCGACAGCTACGGCTACTAACGTCAGGCCGGTTCGTTTGTGTTGCACTGACTAAAGGCAAAAAGGATAGGTGTATTTGGCGCGGCTCCCGCAGATTGAATTGGTTGATGCGGTTGCTGAGTGCCGGTCTGCGCAGGCAATCTATGTATCAGGTGTACGATGCAGTTCGGTGGTCAATCGAGATCATATTTGTTTTTGTAGTCTTCCACCAATTCCGGATTCTGATCAGCCTTTTTCATGACCGCATTCCCGATGACCAAAAGATCCAGGTCGGTTCCCATAAAGCAACGAAACGCATCCTCGGGGGTACACACGATGGGTTCGCCCCTGACGTTGAAGGATGTGTTGACCAAAATCGGACAACCGGTCCTGGCCTGAAACGAGGAAATCAGCCGGTGATAGAGCGGATTGGTTTCCGGGTGCACGGTTTGAATCCGGGCCGAGTAGTCCACATGTGTGATGGCCGGAACCTCGGAACGGGTGATGTTGAGCTTTTCGATGCCGAACAGATCTTTCTCGGCATCCGACATCTCACGGCAGCGGTCTTCTTTCACGCGGTCAACCAACAGCATGTAAGGGCTGTCCGTATCCAGATCGAACCAGTCCTGAACGCTGTCCCGTAAAACCGACGGGGCGAAGGGGCGGAAACTTTCGCGAAACTTTACCTTCAGATTAAGCGTCTTCTGCATGGTCTGCGACCGGGGATCGCCAAGGATCGACCGGGCCCCCAAAGCGCGCGGCCCGAATTCCATCCGCCCGTTGAACCAGCCGACAGCATCCCCCTGTGCCAGGTGCTGGGCGGTTTGTTCGATCATGTCGTCCTCGTCCAGGGTCTCGAACTTCGCACCGACAGCGGTCAGGCGGGTTTCAATGTCCGCCTGATCGTAGACCGGACCCAGATAAGAGCCCTTCATCCCGTCAAGGGTGCCGGGGTCGACAACGCGGGGGTTGCCCAGTTCCTGATGCCAGGCCGCCATCGCGGTTCCCAGCGCGCCCCCCGCGTCACCGGCAGCCGGCTGCACCCAAAGATTGCGGAACGCCCCGTCGCGCAGGATCTTGCCGTTGGCAACGCAGTTCAGGGCCACGCCCCCGGCCATGCACAGGTTTGGTATCTGATACTCTTCGACCAGATGCCGCGTGATTGTCAGGACGATGTCCTCGGTCACGGCCTGGACCGAGGCCGCCATATCCATGTGGAACTGATCCAGCCTGTCACTTTCGGGCATCCTGACGTCCCGGCCAAACAGGTCCGAGAATTTCTGGTTGGTCATCGTCAGACCGGTCATGTAGTTGAAATAATCCTGGTTCAGGCGGAAAGATCCGTCCGGTTTCAGATCGACGATGTTGTCAAAAATAATGCCTTTGAAGCGCGGCTCGCCATAGGGGGCCAGCCCCATGACCTTGTATTCACCGCTGTTGACCCTGAACCCGGTGTAATAGGTGACCGCGGAATACAGCAGACCCAGGGAATGCGGAAAGTGGATTTCTTTCACCATTTCAAGGTCGCTGCCGCGTCCGACGGCGACAGTTGTCGTGGCCCATTCCCCCACGCCGTCCAGCGTCAGCACGACGGCCTCGTCAAAGGGCGAGGGGTAATAGGCGCTGGCCGCATGGCTCATGTGATGTTCAGCGAACATTAGCCGCTTGTGATAGTCGGGGGCTTTTCCGATCTGGTTGAGCTCGTTCACCAGCAGCGATTTCTGGAACAGTTTCTCCTTGATCCACACCGGGATCGCCACGCTGAACGATCTGAAACCGCGCGGCGCGTTGCCGACATATGTTTCTAGCAGGCGTTCGAATTTCAGAAACGGCTTGTCATAGAATGCAATATGTTCGACGTCTTCAAGCGACAGGTTGCCGGCATCCAGCACATATTCGATAGCATGCCGCGGAAACCCGGCATCGTGTTTTTTGCGCGTGAACCGCTCTTCCTGCGCGGCGGCGACAAGCTCCCCGTCCACCAGCAACGCGGCGGCGCTGTCGTGATAGAATGCCGAGATTCCAAGGACGGATGACATGTGCAGACCCCTGAGCGTATGAGCCTGTCCCGTCCGGGCCGCCTGTGAAAACGGCCCCCGGGATCGCGGCTTTCTTTTCTGGTGCTTAGAAAAGTGTATAGATGAACGGGGCTATGGCCGAGCCTTGCGTCAACACGATCAATCCGCCAAGCAACACCATCATGATCAGGATCGGAAGCAGCCAGAACTTCCTGCGGACTTTGAGAAAGTCCCATAATTCAGCCACAAAAGACATTTTCTAACTCCAAAGGTTCAATCGTTAATACTGTTTATACATGGATGAAGGTGGCCCCTCGGTGCCACGGAACACCCAATAGGTTTCGGCTTCTGGGTCAAAGTTCTGTTTCAGCGGATCGGGGTGCTTCAATCTGCGCAGATACCCGATCGGAATGACGGTCAGAACAAATATCAAACCCATCACAACGGGCGCAATAATTTTACCCAGAAGCAATCCAAATCTGAACCAGACCCTGTTCAGCCCGGCAAGATAATGCGGCGCGGTCAATGAGACGATCAGAAACCCCAGCGCGATCACAATCGCCCAAATTCTAGGGGTCCCGCCGCCAAAAACAAACGGCCACAACGCAATGACGAGGAAGACAAAGGAAAATACGAGGCCGAAAGATCGCTCAGAGCCCATTCGTACTTCGCTATGTGCCGACGTGTCGGTCACAGAAAAACCCTCAACAAATAGATCTTTACACAGTTTACCTGAAATTGTGTCTGCTGCTGTCGTCACCTGTCAACATGTTTCCCTTGTTTTACAGAGCCCGGCGGTGGGCGACCACGTCCTTTCGGACACCGTAAGGGTATCTTAAACAAGGAAAAACAGCGGCGGCGTATATTAAATCGGCAATTCTGGTGTTTTGGCCGAATGGTCCTCGGGGCGCGGAATTCGAATGGAATAAATCGGGTGTCGGAGGCGAAACTTGTTTCTTGAAACACACCCCGCTCCAACGCGCGCCAAGCCGGAACAGCCCGAAATTGCTTTAACCGTTCCGGTGAAAGGGATGCCTATGGACAAATGAAAAAGAACCAAGGAACATAAGTGGACGAGGTCCATTTTCTTATCAGGTTAGGATTTCTCCGGAAGGGGAATTTGGTTTTGGCGTCCAGAGTTTTGACAAAAGGAATTTTTCTCGTGATTGGCGCTGTTCTGATTGTCTGCGGCATCGCGATACTCTGGATCAACTCCGCCGTTCAGCCTTCTTCGGATATGCTGTTCGGAAACTGGCGGTTTCGCCACGTCGCGCTGGCGCTTGTGTTCTTCTTTCTGGCCGCCGCTTTTGTCTTTGCGGGTTTCGGGCGGCAGGCATCTTTGGCGTTCTGGGCGACAGCGGTGCCTGTGACGCTGTTCCTTGTGTTACTGGAAGGCATCGGTCGGGTCGGGATTGTCGACTGGGACGGTCTGCTGGGACGGAGGGCTGCAAACACTGAAAGCCCCGGATGGGCTTTGGTGCCTAATGCGGATGTGTCCGGGCAAACCTATCAGGACATTGCATCCCGGATGCAGGTGCCCAGCGATCCGATAGATTTTGAGTTCAGAACGGACGAATACGGGTTCCGGAATTCTCTGGGCGGCGATGCGGATATAGTCATTCTTGGCGACTCGGTTGTACTGGGGGCATTGGTACCCAAGGCGCAGACCGTTGACAGTATTGTTGCCGCGGAACTGGGCCGGCCGGTGATGCAGGCTGCATTGTTAGGTCTTTCCATCCAGGAAGAGCAGAAAATGCTGTTGGAGTCCGGTTTGCCGCTGAAGGACAAGCTGGTCATCCAGTTCTTTTTCGAAGGCAACGACCTTCTGGATTCGGAAGGTCTCCGGCAACCCTACACCCAACAGTCGGACGCGGCGCCGGGAAACCGGCGGTCCTCGTTCGTGCGGATCGTATGGACACGCCTTGTCCGGCTGAGCAGTCCGCAAAAAGACTTGAACAGTTGCCGGATAAACAGTGCGGATTACCTGTTTTTGTGGACCCGGATATCCTTTGCGGGGCTCGACGACGAATTTCCGGTCGTTGCCGGGGAGATTGAGGCCTTTGAAAACCAACTGGCAAGCGCCGGCGCCGACTATGCTTTGGTTTTTGTGCCGACAAAATACCGCGTTCTGCACGAGCTTTGCGATTTTCCCGAAGGCAGTGCGATCAGTTCTCCACAAGAAAACCTGTCCGACCTGCCTGACACAGTGGCATCCTGGGCCAGTGAAGCCGGGATTTCCCTACTGGATCTGACGCAGCCTTTGAAAGATGCAGCGCAATCAGGCAATCCTCCGTGGTTTTGGGGGGACACTCATTGGAATGCTGAAGGTCACAGGGTTGCGGGCGCGTCCGTGGCGAATTGGCTGAAGACCCAATAGCGGCCTGACCCTTGTCAAACCGATAGAACGAGATACCGGCGACGAATGCATCAAGCCCGCCGATGCGTGCATAGTGACACAGATCGCTGGTTCTGTTGATGAACCCAGCCTCTTTGAAATTCAGGGACGTGTTGCACAACACACCAACACCCGAGATCTTTTTGAACTCCTGTAGCAACGCGTATAGCCGTGCGTTTTGCCGGCGCGTCACAGTCTGTACGCGCGCCGAACCGTCCAGATATTCAATCGCCTTCAGCCTTGGATCAATGACCTTCTGGAAATGCAGCATATAGGGCGAAGGTCCGGCCCAGTCGAAATGGTCCGAGACGTCTTCCTCAAGGCAAACGGGTGCGATCGGTGCATCCGCGTGCCACCCTTTGATTTTGTTCAGCTTCCTGCGCGTTTCGATGCTGAACGGCGCGGCAAGAATTGATCAGTTGCCCAAAGCGCGCGGCCCAATTTCGCAATTGCCCGTGGCCCAGCCTATGATCGCGCCCCTGTGCAAAGCAGCGGCGATCCCGGGCAGGTCCAGTTCTGCCTGGTCACATCTTGCAGATCGATCAGATCATCGATGAAGGCCTGGCCGGAATTCACATCCCAATCCAGTTTTGCCAACCCTTCATAATGCCGCATAGCGTCGACGGCGGTTCCGATCGCGCTGCCGGAATCGCTGGTACATGGCGGAACAAACACGTCGGGAAACAAGCGGCTGTTCTTCCAGCGCGTATTCTAGTCGCAGTTCAACCCGCAACCGCCTGAAATAAGCAGGGGATAGCCTTTTGTAAGATTGGCTTTGGCGAAACGATGAAACCTGTCGAACAGAGTGTCCGAGAACTTGGCTGCCAGGTCGTGAAAACGCGTGTTGTCTGTACCTGAGTTAAAGTAAGGCGAAGATGAGAAATCGCATTTATTGAGAGCCTTGGCATCCGTATCCCAGCTTAGAATGTGGTCTATCAGGGCGTCGGCATCTTCATCGGTACGGTTTGCGTCGCCCATTGCGCTTGCTGCCATAAGTTTGCCTGCGTTCCCCTTCTGGCACGCTCCCGCAGACTGCGAGTAGGTCGGATCGGCCAAGTTGTACAGAAACGCGTATTTCTGCCCTGGTGCAGCAAGGGTTTGGCCAAGATGGTGATTGTTCAATGCGCTGCCTATTTCATAAAAATCCCCAAAACGCCCTCCCAAAGAAGGACATAGCAGGGGTCACCTTGCTCGAGTGGGCACATCGCATAAGCCGCCCATATATGAGACCGCTCATGCGTTGAGGAATAACATTCCAGCGTTTTCCCAAAAAAGATGATCTCTCTAATCTGTTCTGACCCGCGGTCGACTCCGCAATATCCTGCACCTGAAACGGCTGAGTGGTCCGCTTGGGGAATGGACCAACCACTCAACGCAATCCCGTCAGGCAGTTGGTTGAACCACAGCCCGGCGTCCAGGAACGTATCCGGAGTTACTGCGGTGTTTCGGGGAAATCCGCCTTTTTCAGCCTCAAACGAAAACAATAACCGCTGAGTGTCCGTGTCTATGCCTGCGATTGTACCGTCATGACCGGGTTTCAAAGACAGAATTTTCATGACATCGCAATCGTCAAATTGTCAAAATTTTACCCGTTCCGGCACGGCGCAGAGTCTCTTGCATTGTGAGCGGTCAATTACTGACAGTTAGCAGTCTACCCTTCAAGCGAACGGACCTCAAACATCTCAGTAGCCAGACCTCGGAGGATTGGGCTCCTCCGTTGCCCTTTTGGTTTATGACAGGATAAGGTAGTTGTGTTACAAATTGTTTCAGGCTTGGGACGCAATATGACGGTGGTCATTTTTCATACCCCCATTGATTTGCCTGATCAGCCCATCACGCTCCCCTTTTTAGACTACAAGCTTGAGACTATTCGGCGCACTTTTAAAGTTTCCGGTTTTTAACTTGAGACATAGCCGGCGACCTTAAAATAGTTTCGGCACTCGTCTGATGAGAAGAGTTCGCAAATCGCCGTGAGAGCCTCGAACATATCAGTGAAAATTCGAGCGCCGATCCTGCGCAGGTGCGCTTTAAGTTTCGAGAAGGCCATCTCAATCGGATTCAGGTCGGGGCTGTATGGTGGCAGGAACCAAAACCAGCATCCTGCTTAACTCATGGTTTTGGCTGCAGCGACATTCTTGTGCGTGGCGAGATTGTTCAGGATGATGACAGTACCCGGTTCCAGCTCTGGCACCAGCACTTGTTCGACATAGGCCGCAATGGCTTCGCCACCCATCACGCCTTTAATCACCCATGCTGCGATCAACGCTTTAGCGCCGAGACCTGCGATGAAGGACTGTGTCCCCCATGATCCAAAGGGCGCATCCATCACCAGCCGTTGGCCCCGCTGTGACCAGCCTCGCTGGCGGGTCAGGTTTGTTTTGATTGAAGTTTCGTTAATGAATACAACGCGATCTGGTTGGGCCGAGACAGCGGGCAGGCCGCGGGCAATCCAGTTGTCGCGCTGCTTCCTTACCCTTGTGCGCCATTTCTCGGTCGCTATCAGCGCCTTTTTTGTATGAGAACCCGAGCTTGTACAGAAGCCCGCCAATCGTATAGGGGTGCGCCTGAACGCAGGTCGCATCGGCTAGCGCCCCGGCCAGTTCAGGCATGGTCATGTCGCTTTCCTGATCGATGAGCTCGACGGGAATAGATCGGTGAGGATTAAGCTTGCCCTTGCCGCGAGGGCGCTCTTGAGGCGCGGCCCTAGCTTGTCTAGTTCGCCGGATCGAAAGGCCCCAACGTGCCTTGGTGGCAGGCGAGAGCTTCAGGCGCAACGCCGCCGCAGGTCCACTTAACCCCTCTTCAATCAGTTTCTCAAACCGCGCACGAAGCGCATCCGGCGAAGGTACTGACATGATCTATCCTCCCAAACAAGATGAATCACATCTGATCCCTCAAGGGAATCCCTCGCGATTCAGGTTTTGGGTCGGACGCTTTAGGGAATCTGTATCATCACGATGGCGCTTCCTTCCGTAGCCAGCCGAGCCATCTGCTCAGCGGTCACCAAGAATAGATTACTAATCTTGTCCTCCTAAATTTTGGAAAATGGAGCACATAGCCAAGACGACGGTATGGAAACTAATGGTTTGGGATTCTTGCTAAAGACTCATGTAGACCGTGTTCCCAAACCACCATCAAACAGTGCGGGCTCTACCCCTAGAACAAAAGTCGCAGACATTTGGCATATCCGGCCAAGGTCTCAAATCTCCTCGTTTGCCAGATGTTCGAGTTTGAGTTCTATGCTGAATTCAAAACGAAACACTAAGTTGGTTATCTGAGTTCCAGTTCACGCTCCGAAGACATCACCAGTCCTGATCCGCCCGGGGCATTCTGCACGTTGTACCGGATAGATTGGCCATCCACGGTTTCGTTTTTCGTCTTCATGTCCAGTGTCTGGCCGCCCGTCTCACGCAGCCAGCCGGTCAGGTTGTTATCCGTGTCATATTTTATCACATCCCGCCAAGGGGCTGACCAGTGCAGCGTCGGATCATAGGCCGCGTTGCGTGCCTGTGCGTCGTAATCCACCGAGACCAGCCGTTTCTGGCCGTCCGTTCCGGGGGCGTAAACGCGCAGCTGGTGGGTCGGGAAGCTGACCGAGAGAAAGGCAGGGGCGCTGAACTGGGTTCCGTTCCAGGCGATGACGCCGATATCCACGCGGGAACTCAGACGCGGGGCACCCCGCGGTGAAGCGGGAACGGGGAAGGGGTCATGCCAGTTCAGTACAATCTCGGCGCTCAGCCCATCCTCAGCTGAGGTGATCCGCACCTTGTCGGGATCGCCGTGCAACAGCACCCAGAAGAACTCCAGATCATGCCCATTGGGATCGCGGGTTCGGGCGGCTGACAGGGTGATGTTCCGTTCATAGTCCGGTCCGCGCCAGACGCGGGCGATGGCCGAAGGGGTGTCGAACAAGCGCTCTGGCAGGTCGGCCAGCCCGGCTGCGGGTTCGAAATCTTCGGCCACCACATGCAGGCGGACCAGTGGTGGAATGTCTTCCGGGGAGATCGACGCGGCCAGCCCGATCATGCGTCCGGGCGACAGGTTTTGCGCGTCAAACACAGTGGGGTGGGCGGCCCCGGTGCGATAGGCTTCGGCGCTATAGCTGCCCTTTTGCGTGCGGCGCAGGATCATCTGCAGGGTCGGGGCGATCAGCCCTTCGTCTTCCAGCCGATCGCGGGTGTCGGGCCGGAATGCCGCCAATGTCATCAGCAGTGCCCGCAGGAATGCCTGATCCGAGCCGGAAGAGCCTTGCGAAGTCACGGTATAAGGCCAGTTGGCGGGAAACAGGTCCTGTGCATCGTGATCGCGATGTTCGGGGTAGATATAGAGGTGATTGGCTGCATAGCCGCGGAAGGCCCGGGCCGGAGCCATCGATGCGGTCATTGCCAGACGTGGCTGGCTGCGCGGGATGGTCTGACCGGTCAGCGCGGTCGAGGAGTTGCCCAGCGTGACTGCGGGAAACAGGATTTCTCCGGCCAGCCCGTAATCCAGGCCCGCTTCGCGCAGCGCGGGGGCATAGCTTATGTGGGTCAGGCCGGGAAACAGGTCCTGCGGCAGGGCTGAATGATCCCGGTCCCGGTTGTCGTAGAGCACACCGCCAAGTCCGGCCGCCACACCCTGATGTGCCAACCGGCGCAGCATCGCCGCGGCATTGTTGCCCGCGCTTTCACCGATCACTGGCCCGCCCGGCTGCGGGGCGGGTATATCGATTCCTGTGGCCAGCAAACCGAACGGGCCCACCTGCACCAGATCGTCCGGGTTCAGCCGGATGGTTTCGGCCTGCGCGGCAACGCAAAGGCTCAGCAAGGTGGGTAGGGCAAGGGAACGCTGAAACATGGCTTCAGATTACAACACTTTGTTACACATATGGTGTTGAAACCGAATCAACCCTGCAAACGCTCGCGCAGTGCGGCCATGGTCAGCCCCGGCATGATCAGGATGCAGCGCCCATAACGCGCGGCCAGCCGGGTGGGGTTGCTCAGCAACCGCCAGACCCATTCCAGTGCAAGTTTGCGCACCCAGCGCGGCGCCCGGGTCTGCGACCCGGCGATGAAATCCAGACCCGCTCCGATCGAGACAAAGCCGCATTCGGGCGCATGTGTCCGGCCCAGTACCGCCAGCTTTTCCTGTTTCGGGGCGCCAAGCGCCAGAAAGCACAGCCGCGCGCCCGAAGCGGCCACATCTTTCAGGTTGGAAACCGCATCTGTCCCTTCCGGATCATATCCGAAGGGCGGGGCGATCCGGGTCACCACCTGTAATCCGGGATGGGCTTTTTCCAGTTGTGCGGCGGCCAGATCGAGCGTGTCCTGCGTCGCCCCCAGCAGCGCAACCGGGACGGATCTTGCCGCCGCCAGCACCGACAGAGGCGCGATCAGCTCGGATCCCGGCACCAGTTCGACCGGTCGCCCGGCCATCCGCGACAGCCAGACGATCGGGTTGCCGTCGGCCACCACATGGGTCTGCGCGAGATAGGCCGCCCGGAACGCGTCGGATTGGCGCATCTTGACGATGTGATCCAGATTGAGTGTCGCCACCGCAAACCCGCGACCTTCGCTCCAACGCCGGTCCAGATCGGTCAGCAGATCTCGCTGCGAGGCAAAATTGACAAGCTTTGGTTCATTCATGCTGCTCGGGACCCCGATCCGCCGGCGTAAGGGCTTCGTAAGCCAGTTGATGCCCCAGCGTCATCTGCTTGTCCATAATCCGGCGGGACAGTACCTTTTTACTGATCCGGATTTCAGCACAAACACATGGCCGATACATAATTGTGTTAACTTCAGAAACCGGGATTTTGGCGTGTGTTTGCCTTTTGTACGACATAATTTCGGGGGATACCGTGATAAACGCTATGAACTTCAGGGAAAACCTGCCCCCATGTCAGGGTGCCGGACTGTGAAACACCGTGTGGCGTTCCGTATCCCTCAAATCGCATCTGTTTCATTGGCATTCTGCGCGTGGCGGCCTAAACTCGACCCGGTTCGTTAATGGATGGTTCAAAAGTGAATAGTTCTGCTCGGGAAAGCGATATCGCAATTGTTGGTATGGCGGCGCATTTCCCCGGTGCCTCGTCGATCGGGGCCTACTGGTCCAACCTGCGCGCAGGGCTGGAATCCATTCGCCGCCTGAGCGAAGAGGAGATCCTGGCCGCGGGCGAGGCGCGGCATCTGATGCAGCGGCCGGATTATGTGCCTTTTGCCGCACCACTGGACAGGTTCGAGGAATTCGATGCCGAGTTTTTCGGGCTCTCGCCCAAAGAAGCCGCCATCATGGATCCGCAGCACCGCCAGTTTCTGGAGACTGCCTGGGAAGCACTCGAAAACGCAGGACATACGCCCGAGAACTTTCCTGGACCAATCGGCGTATTCGCTGGCTGTGGGATGGGCAGCTATTTCTATTTCAACGTCTGTTCGAACCGGGATCTGGTCGATGATGTGGGCATGTTCCTGCTGCGCCATACCGGTAATGATAAGGACTTTCTGTCGACCCGGCTAAGCCACATCCTTGACCTCAAGGGGCCAAGTGTGAATGTGCAAACGGCATGCTCGACCTCATTGGTTGCCGCGCATTACGCGACACAGGCTTTGTTGACCGGTGAGTGCGATATGGCGATCGCTGGGGGTGTCACGATCGAGCTGCCTCATAATAGGGGTTATGTTTACAAAGAGGGCGAAGTGCTCTCGCCGGACGGCCATTGCCACGCCTTCGATCATCGCGCGCAAGGTACTGTTTTTGGCTCAGGCGCGGGCGCTGTCATCCTGCGCCGTCTGTCTGATGCCATTGAGGATGGCGACCATATCTGGGGCGTGATCCGGGGGACCGCCATCAACAATGACGGCGCGGCCAAGGCTGGGTATCTGGCGCCGTCCGTTGATGGTCAGGCTGCCGCGATTTCCGAGGCGCATGTGATGGCCGATGTGAGCGCCGATACGGTGGATTATATCGAGTGTCACGGCACCGGCACCTATCTGGGTGACCCGATCGAAGTGGCCGCGCTGACGCAGGCCTTTTCGGAAACCACGCAGGAGACGGGGTTCTGTCGGCTGGGTTCGGTCAAAACCAATATCGGCCATCTGGATACGGCCGCCGGGGTGGCCAGTCTGATCAAGACCTCGCTGGCTTTGCATCACAAGCAGATCCCGCCCAGCCTTGGATTTGAAAAGCCCAACCCGGCGATTGATTTCGAGAACAGCCCGTTCCAAGTGAATGACAGCCTGACCGACTGGGTCTCGCACAAGGGGCCGCGCCGCGCTGGGGTCAATTCTCTGGGGGTCGGCGGGACGAACGCGCATGCCATTCTGGAGGAAGCGCCCGAGCGGGCTGCATCAGAGCCTTCGGACTGGCCGTTTCAAATCCTCACGGTTTCGGCGCGGGGCAAAAAGGCGCTGGATGCCAACAGCGCGGCGCTGGCTGAACATCTGCGCGCCAATCCCGATCAGGATTTGGCCGATGTCGCCTGGACGTTGAAAAACGGGCGGCGCGGGTTTGAAAAGCGGCGTGTAATTGTCGCTGAATCCCATGAAGAGGCTGCGGCCATTCTGGAGGAAAACGATCCGCGCCGGGTGTTCACGCATACGGTGATCTCGGACGCGCCCGAGCATGTGTTCATGTTCCCCGGCGGCGGCGCGCAATATGCCGGTATGGCACGGGACCTCTATGAGACCGAGCCAGTCTTTGCCGACTGGATGGACCGTGGTCTGGATATTCTGCAGGCCAAACTCGACTACGATATCCGCGCGATCTGGTTGCCCGAACCTGGTCAGGAAGAGGCCGCGGATGAGCGGCTGAAAACGCCCTCGGTGCAGCTGCCGTTGATCATGATCACCGAATATGCGCTGGCGCAGCTCTGGATGGAATGGGGTGTTCAGCCCGCCGCTCTGGTCGGCCACTCGATGGGCGAAAACACCGCCGCTTGCGTGGCAGGTGTGATGTCATTCGAGGATTGCATCGGTCTGGTCCATCTGCGCGGGCGCCTGTTCGATACGGTTCCTGCAGGTGGTATGTTGAGCGTCCCCCTGCCTGCCGACGATCTGAGGCCGCTGCTGGGAGACGCGCTTGATCTGGGTGCCGTCAACGCTCCCAGCCTGAGCGTTGCAACCGGACCTCAAGCGGCGCTGGATGATCTAGAGGAACGCCTGCGCAATCAGGGCGTAGACTGCCAGCGCATCCCGATTGATATCGCCGCGCATTCGCGAATGCTGGAGCCTATTCTGAAGGAGTTTGGCGATTATCTGCGTTCGATCGACCTGCAGGCAGCACAGATCCCCTTCCCCTCAAACCGCAGCGGCAACTGGATCACCGAGGCTGAGGCCACGGATCCCGAATACTGGGTCGGCCATCTGCGCAACACCGTTCATTTCGCCGACTGCATCACCACATTGTCTGAAAACCCCGAGCGGATTTTCATCGAGGTCGGCCCGGGCAAGGCGCTGGCTTCGCTGACCGGACAACATGATAAGGTGGACGCCAATCAGGTGATCAGCAGCCTGCGTCACCCGAACGATGACGTGGCTGATGACGCTTATTTTATGGCCATGCTGGGTCGCATTTGGGCTTTGGGCGGCACGTTCGACTGGGAGCAGATCTGGGGTGAGGCGCGCCGCAACCGGGTACCTCTGCCGACCTATGCGTTCCAGCGCTCGCCCTATTTCATCGAACCCGGCAAGACGCAGGCGGAGACGACCAGCCAATGGCTGATGCGCACTGAAGATGCAGCCGATTGGGGCTATCGCGTCGCCTGGACACCTAAATACGCAACCTGTGATGTCGATGTTACGGGTGATCTGTCAGACGCGCCTCAGGAAAGCTGGCTGATCTTTGCGGATGAGGCTGGGCTTTGCAACAAGCTGACCGAGCGTCTGAAGCAGGCCGGCCATAAGGTGGTGACGGTCACGCCCGGCGATGCCTTTGCACGTATCAGCGAAGATCACTATCAACTGGCTCCCGAACGCGGGCGCGAAAGCTATGATGCGCTGATCCGCGATCTGGTCGCGCAGGACCGCATCCCAACCCGGATCGTGCATGGCTGGTTGCTGACACAGGCCGAGACCTTCCGCCCCGGCGGCAGCTTTTTCCACCGAAATCTGGAACAGGGCTTTTACGGCCTGTTCTTTCTGGCACAGGCAATCGGGGATGAAGACCTGCCGATGCCCCTGCACCTCCATGTCCTCAGCTCGGGCGCGTTGCAGGTCCGGGATGAGGCGCTGCCCTATCCGGAAAAAGCCACCGTGACCGGCCCGACCCGCGTCATCCCGCGCGAATTCCCCGGCCTGACCTGTGCGCTGCTGGATATCGATCTGCCACAAAGCGCTGGAAAACGCCGGACCCCTGCCCTGCCCGACGGCCTGACCGATCAGGTGCTCGAAGACCTGATGGCCCCGCCCGCCTCGTTCACGGCAGCGATCCGCGGGGGCAAACGTTTTGAACAGGGATACCGCCCGCAGGCTCTGGCAGAGCCGTCTCTGGATGACTTACCTCTGCGCGACGGCGGTACCTATCTGATCACCGGCGGTTTTGGCGGCATCGGTCTGACACTGGCCGAAGCGCTGATTACCAAAGTGAACGCCAATATTGTCCTGCTAGCGCGCGGTGAACTGCCGCCGCGCGATCAGTGGGAAAACGTATTGAATAACTCTGCCCCGCAAGACAGAACTGCCCGCCGCATCCGCGCTATTGAGGCGCTTGAAGCTGCAGGTGGCAAGGTCCTGCCGATGTCGGTCGATGTCAGCAACGTTGAAGAAATGCGCCAATGCGTTGAAAGCGCGACACAGGAATTCGGCCAGATCAACGGTGTGATCCATGCGGCGGGTCTGATCGATGACGCGCCGATCATGACCAAGACCATGATGGAGATCGAGGATGTCTTTACACCCAAGATCCACGGCACACAGGTCATCGACCAGATTTTCCCCGATGGGTCGCTGGATTGGCTGGTTCTGTTCTCGTCTACCTCGACGGCAACAGCCCCTGTGGGTCAGGTCGATTACGTGGCCGCCAATGATTACCTGAACGCCTATGCGCGTGCCCGCGCTGGTAGCAAAACGCAGGTTCTGTCGGTCAATTGGGGCATCTGGGCCGATGTTGGCATGGCCGCCGACGCGATGGAGGCCCGGACCGGTTCCGTAGAGCCCGCGCCGGTCACGTCGGCAGATGTGCCAATGCTGGATCAGGCAACATTCGATGACACCGGAAACCGCCTGCTCAGCGCGACCTACAACGCCCATGATCGCTGGTTTCTGAACGATCACCGGACCAAGGCCGGTCACGCTCTGGTGCCCGGCACCGGCTATCTGGAACTGGCCTCCGAGGCGCTGCGGGTACAGGGCGAAACCGGCCCGTTCGAGATCCGTGATCTGTATTTCCTGCGCCCTCTGGCTGTGTCGGACAATGAAGATCAGCAGGTCCGACTACGCTTGCCACGCAGCGATGTCGGCTATGATCTGACGGTCGAGAGCGGAACGGATGACGCGTTCGAACTGAATGCGCAGGCCAGTCTGTCACTGCTACCACTGATCGCGCCCGCACCGCTGGATGTGGCGGCCATCGCCAGCCGTTGTAGCCCGGCCCATCAGGCCGAAGGCGCAGGACGCTTGCGCTCCCTGCAGGAAGCGCACCTGAATTTCGGTCCACGCTGGCGGGTGCTGACCTCGACAGCGCTGGGGCAGAATGAAGGCCTCGCCCATCTGGCTTTGCCAGAGGGCCTGCAGTCGGATATCGAGGCAGGCTATCACCTGCACCCTGCCCTGATGGATCTGGCAACAGGCTGGGCGATGGAGTTGATCTCTGGATATCAGGCGTCTCACCTTTGGGTGCCGGTCTCGTACCGGTCGGTTCGAGTTTACGCGCCCCTACCGGCACAGATCGTCAGTTGGGTCCGCAACGCGGGCGACAACCGCGCCGAGGGTGAAACCGCCAGCTTTGATGTAAGCATTGCTGCCCCGGACGGCACGATCTGCATCGAAGTCGAGGGCTTCTCGATCCGCAGGATGGAAGACGCGGTGGACTTCGCGATCACCGAAAGCGCTCCGGTTGTCACCTCCGAGGTAGATGCCCCAGCACCCCTTTCCCCGGCCGAGGAACGCCTGCGGCACAACCTGTCTCAGGGCATTCCGGCAGCGGAAGGACCTGCGTTGTTCTTCAAGGCGCTGACTAGCGGGCAGTCTCAGATCATCCTGTCCTCGCTGGATCTGGATGGGTTGATTGCCCAGGCTGCCGATAGTGGGGCATCCACCGAAAGTGCGGATCAAAAATTCCAAAGGCCTGAGTTGGATTCGGACTATGTCGCGCCGGAGAATGACATCGAACGACGTTTGGCCGGGTTCTGGCAGGAATTGCTGGGCGTTGACGAGATTGGCGTCGAAGACAGTTTCTTCGATCTGGGCGGTCACTCCCTGATTGCAGTTCGGCTGTTCGCGCAGATCCGCAAAGCCTATAACGTGGACTTCCCGATCTCGGTTTTGTTCGAGGCTCCGACCATCCGCAAATGCGCCGATCTCATCGCTGCCAGAGGCGTGCCGAAAGACGGCGGGGAAGATACCCCTGCCGAAGCGGCACCGTCCACACCGGAACGTCGCTTTACCCATCTGGTGCCGATGCATTCTGGCGAAGGCGGATCCAAGACACCCTTCTTCCTGGTGGCGGGCATGTTTGGCAACGTGCTGAACCTGCGCCATCTCGCACATCTGGTTGGGACCAACCGGCCATTCTACGGCCTGCAGGCCCGTGGCCTTTATGGGGATGAGGAACCCCATCGTGATCTGCGCGAAGCGGCTAAGGATTACATCGCCGAAATGCGACAGGTTCAGCCCACTGGGCCTTACATGCTGGGCGGTTTTTCGGGTGGCGGGATTACGGCTTATGAAATTGCACGCCAACTGTCTGAAGCAGGCGAAGAGATCGCGGCGCTTGTCATGCTCGATACACCCTTGCCGGTGCGGCGTCCCCTGAGCAAACGGGATCGTCTGATGATCCAGTGGCTGGAGATGCGGGACAAAGGGGTAAGCTACCCGATCCAGTGGGCCAGAAACCGGATCGCTTGGGAAATCGAGAAGCGCCAACCCAAGGACGAGACGGTCGAGACCGGTCAGCAATTCCATGACACCGAAATCGAGGCGGCCTTCCTGCAAAGCGTCGCGGCTTATCCGCTGCACGCTTGGAACGGTCCGCTGACCCTGTTCCGCCCGCCTCTGGTTGGCAAATGGGAGGTGGCACCGGGTCAGTTGGTGCACCATGAGCGGCATTACTTGACCCATGACAATGACTGGACGCCCTGGGCCCCTAATATCGAAGTGTTTGAAGTGCCTGGAGATCATGACTCGATGGTTCTTGAGCCAAATGTGCGGGTGCTGGCGGCCCAAATGAAAACCTGTCTGGAAAACGCGGAACGCCAGATTGCACGGCCACATCCCATGATACAGGAAGCGGCGGAATAGCCATGTCCGATCCCGTGCTCCTGACCATTATCCTGAACTACAAAACGCCGGATATGACCCTGCGCTCGGCAGAGGCTGCACGGAAAGCCATGTCCGGGATCACAAGCGAGATCATCATTGTGGACAATGATTCACAGGATGGTTCTTTTGAGGCGATCACGGCGCATGTTCAGGATCAGGGCTGGGATGAAGATAACCATGTTCGGGTCATCCAGTCGGGCCATAATGGCGGGTTTGGTGCGGGCAACAACGTGGGCATCCGGACAGGTCTGTCGGATGGCACGCAGCCTGACTATATCTACATCCTGAATTCCGACGCTTTTCCGGCCGAAAATGCAATCCGGTTGCTGCTGGACCATCTGGAAACCACGCCCGAGGCAGGCTTTGCCGGCAGCTATATCTACGGCGAAGACGATGACCCGCACCTGACCAGCTTCCGTTTCCCTTCGATTGCAAGTGAATTTGAAAGCGGTATTAACTTTGGTCCCGTTACCCGGCTGTTCAAAAACCGGATCGTACCTATTCCCATTCCGTCTGAGACCCGCCCCGTCGATTGGCTTGCCGGGGCCAGTCTGATGATGCGGCAAAGCGTTCTGGATGAGATCGGCCTCTTTGACGAACAGTTTTTTCTGTATTTTGAGGAAACCGACCTGTGTCGGCGCGCTGCGCTGGCGGGCTATCGCACCGACTACGTGCGCTCCAGCGAGGTTATGCATATCGGGTCCGTCTCAACTGGCATGAAGACCTGGCAACGTGTGCCTACCTACTGGTTTGACTCCCGCCTGCATTATTTCGTCAAGAACCACGGCAAGTTTTATGCCGCCTGCGCCACCTGCGTGCATTTGGCAGGTGGTTTTTTGCATTGGCTACGCTGCTTGATAACCCGCAGAAACAGCGGCGTGCCCCCTCATTTTTTGCGTACCCTGGCTTGGCATGATCTGTCTGCCTGCTTTCGCGCGACGCCGCGCAAAGCCAAGCAGGACAGCCTGTCCAAGCCTGTTATTGGAGAGTAACGATGCCTTTCAGCACCTTTCTTGTCGGCCATGAATCTCTTGTCATTCAATGTGGGGAAATGCTGCTCGAGGCCGGCCACAGCATTCAGGGTGTCGCGACTCGTAACCCGGATGTCGAAGCTTGGGCCAAATCTCATTCTCTACCCCTCCATGCGCCCGGTCGGGATTTGCATGACCGGATCGACGGGGTTTCGTTTGACTGGTTGCTCAGCATCGCCAACCTCGACCTGTTGCCGCAGGCGCTTTTGGACAAGGCCCGGAAAGGCGCCGTCAATTTCCATGACGGCCCGCTGCCCCGCTATGCGGGTCTGAACGCGCCGGTCTGGGCCATTCTGAATGGTGAGGTGCAGCACGGGATCACCTGGCACATGATCTCGGGTGGAGTGGACGAGGGCGGGATTGTCGCTCAAAAGCTGTTCGATATCAGCGATACGGAAACCGCCCTGACCCTGAACACCAAATGCTATGGGGCCGCTATCGAAAGTTTTGCCGATGTGATCCGAGCGCTTGAGGCGGATCAGCCCCCTGCCCAGCAGGACTTGTCGCAGCGCAGCTATTTCGCCAAAAACGACCGCCCGCAGGCGGCGGCCCGGTTGGATTTCGCAAAACCCGCGCAAGAGTTGGCCGCGCTGGTCCGCGCGTTGGACCACGGTGACTATTGGAACCCGCTATGCCGGCCGAAGGTTCAGCGCGATGGTCAGGTCTGGCTGATCGGGTCGGCCCGGGTAAGCGACCAGCAGACCGATGCCACACCGGGTACCATTCTTGCAAGCGACGCCGAGAGCGTGACCATCGCAACCGGAGACGGCGCGATTGAGATCAGCGACCTGCGCAATGGTCTGGGTGCGTCTGTGCCAACGGATGGCATTTTGAATGGCGGCAGTGCCTTGCCACCACTGATCGCGGAACAGGCGGCCTCAATCGATCAGGACATCGCTAATACTCTGCCAACCGAGCTGAATTGGCGCACCCGCCTGGAGACGCTGCAATCCGTTGAGGTACCCCTGGTCAACACTTCGGCACCTTCCGGCGCGCCGCGGTCGCAGCCATTGCATGTGCCTGCAAATCTTGCCGATGAGACGGCCAAGGCGGCAATGGCTGCCCTCATGGCACGTCTTGGGGATACATTCACCCTTGATCTGGCGCTGCGCCTGCACAAGGCGACGTCGCCCTATCTCAATAGCTGGGTTCCGGTGCGTTTTGATGCGGAACAGACTTTTTTGGACGCGCGGGAGAGTTTGAACCAAACAATCGCGCAGGCCCAAGATTTGGGTCCGTTTGCCTGTGATCTTCCCGCGCGCCTACCCGGCGCTGCGCCATTGCAAACACCCATGGTAGGGCTTTCCGATGACGTGTCAGCCGGCCTGATTCCGGGCACAAGCCTGACGCTGGCAACATCCGGCGATCAGGCGGTTTTGTTTGCCGATAGCGGACATATCTCGGAATCCGCCCTGAATTTGCTGGCTGCGCGGCTCGAAAGCCTGCTTGCCTCGTTGACTGATCCAACCGTTGCGGGGCTACCCGTCGCCAAGCTTTCCATTCTGCCTGATACGGAACGCACACAAATCTTGCAGGACTGGAACAATACTTCCGTCGACTATGACGGGACCACCTGCGTTCACCAGCATTTCGAGACCCAAGTCGAACGTACCCCGGATGCCCCTGCGCTGGTCTTTGAAAACCTCAGTTTCTCCTACGCAGAGCTGAATGCTCTGTCCAATCAGGTTGCGCATGTCTTGCGCGAGATGGGCGTGGGACCCGACACTTTGGTTGGGCTGCATGTCAAACGCTCGCCGCTGCTGTTGATCGGGGCTTTGGGTATTCTGAAGGCGGGCGGTGCCTATGTTCCGATGGACCCGGCCTATCCTGCGGATCGGACCGCGCTGTACCTTGAGGATAGCGGCGCAAAAGTTGTTCTGACGGAATCCGCGCTGGTTTCGGGCCTGCCCGAACATGGCGCTCAGGCTTTGCTGCTGGATACGGACCCGCGGCTGGGTACGGCTGCGACTGGCAATGTCGACAGCGGAGTAACTTCGGCCAACCTCGCCTATATGATCTACACATCCGGTTCGACCGGACGCCCCAAGGGCGTCATGGTCGAACACCGCAATGTGTCGAACTTCTTCACCGGCATGGATGACCGTATCAGCCATGACCCTGCGGGTGTCTGGTTGGCGGTGACAAGCCTGTCCTTCGACATCTCTGTGCTTGAATTGTTCTGGACCCTGGCGCGCGGCTTCAAGATCGTTCTCAGCGATGACGAAAACCGCGCCCTTGTGGCCGGTGATTCTGACCCCGGAAAATCCATCACCGGCAAAGGGATGGAATTCAGCCTGTTCTATTGGGGCAATGACGATGGCGTTGGCAGGGACAAGTATAAGCTGCTGCTTGAGGGCGCGAAATTTGCCGACAAGAACGGATTCTGCGCCGTCTGGACACCCGAGCGCCACTTTCATGCCTTTGGTGGCCCCTACCCCAACCCTTCGGTCACCGGTGCCGCTGTCGCTGCCGTGACCGAGAATATTGGTGTGCGTGCGGGTAGCTGTGTCGCGCCCCTGCACCATACGGCGCGCATTGCCGAAGAATGGGCGGTGATCGACAACCTGACCAATGGGCGTGCGGCGCTGGCTATTGCTTCCGGCTGGCAACCGGATGACTTCATCCTGCGGCCCGAAAATACGCCACCTGAAAACAAGCCTGCGATGCTGGAGGCTATCGGCACCCTGCGCCAGCTCTGGGCCGGGGAAACGGTGGAATTCCCTACCAAAACCGGTGAGATGCATGGTGTTGTTACGCAACCGCGTCCGGTCTCCAAAACGCTACCTGTCTGGGTCACGACAGCTGGCAATCCCGATACATGGCGCGAAGCTGGGGCAATCGGGGCAAACGTTCTGACCCACCTTTTGGGCCAAAGCGTGCAGGAGGTTGCCGACAAGATCGGCATCTATCATGCCGCCCTGCGCGAGGCAGGCCATGATCCCGAAGACCACAAGGTCACTCTGATGCTGCATACTTTTGTCGGAGACGATCGCGAAGAGGTGCGCGAGATCGCCCGCGAACCGATGAAGGATTACCTGCGCTCGGCCGCCGGGCTGATCAAGCAATATGCCTGGGCCTTCCCCGCGTTCAAGAAACCGCAGGGCGTGTCGAACCCGTTCCAACTGGATCTGGGCAGCCTGTCTGACGAAGAGATGGAAGGGATCCTCGATTTCGCCTTCCTGCGCTATTTCGAGGATTCCGGCCTGTTCGGTACGGTCGAGGATTGCCTGAACAGAGTCGAAGATCTGAAACGGATCGGCGTCGATGAGATTGCCTGCCTGATCGACTATGGCATCTCGGTGGATCAGGTGATGGAGGGTTTGAAACCCCTTGCTGATGTCCTGCGCCTGTCCAATCAGGATACAGAACTGGCAGAGGATGACTATTCCATCGCCGCGCAGATCGTCCGCCACAATGTCAGCCATCTGCAATGCACCCCCAGCATGGCGCAGATGATCCTGATGAGCGACGAAGCACGCTTTGCGCTGTCCAAGGTCAAACACATGATGATCGGAGGCGAGGCCCTGCCCGGATCGCTGGTCAAGCAGATCAACAAGCTATCTCCGGCGCATATCGAAAACATGTACGGGCCGACGGAAACGACCATCTGGTCGACAACCGAAACCGCAACTGCAACCGATGGCGTCGTCAATGTCGGGACCCCGATCGCCAATACGCAGGTCTACGTGCTGGACGACGACAGAAATCCAGTCCCCGTTGGCATGGCCGGAGAGCTTTACGTCGGCGGCGCTGGCGTAACCCGCGGCTATTGGCAGCGCGAAGACCTGACAGCCGAGCGGTTTGTGCCTGATCCGTTCTCGGACATGGCCGAGGCACGGTTGTATCGCACAGGAGATCTGGTGCGCTGGCGCACCGATGGACGGCTCGACTTCTTAGGCCGCGCAGATCACCAAATCAAGCTGCGCGGCTATCGTATCGAACTGGGTGAGATCGAAAGCCTTCTGGATACGCAATCTGGCGTGCGACAGTCCGTTGTCATTGCGCGGGAGGATACGCCCGGTCTGGTTCAGTTGGCAGCCTATATGACCGTGGACCATCCTGTAGACGAAAAGGCGTTGCGCAGCGCGTTGTCATCCCACCTGCCCGACTACATGGTTCCGACCCGTTTCGTGACACTGGACAGCTTCCCGCTGACCCCGAACCGGAAAGTAGATCGCAAGGCCCTGCCTTCGCCAGTAGTTCAGAAACCACGTGCTGCACCTGCCCAGGCTGAAACAGCTTCTGGCGGCGGATCGGTCACTCAAAAGATTGCAGCAATCTGGTCGCAGATACTGGGCGTTACCGACATCAGCGGGCGGGACAACTTCTTCGATCTGGGCGGACATTCCCTGCTGGCCGTACAGGCGCATCGAGAAATCCGCAAAGAGCTGAACGTGCCCAGCCTCAGCATTACCGACGTTTTCCGGTTCCCAACCCTAACGGCTCTGGCCGATACGGTGGAACAGAAAACGGGTGCGAAATCGACCGAGGCCAGCCCAACCCAGCCGTCCGCGGAAAAAGCCAGTAGCCGCAGCGATGCCATGGCCCGTCGGCGCGAAATGCGGGCAAGCAGACGGTCGGCATGAGCGGGCTCACCGCAATAAAGGCTGAGCTTCAGAAGATGCTCGGCCCCGATATCGGTATCAGGGCCGCCGATCCAGAAGATGTTATATATACCCCATCCGAGCAGGGTTGGCTAAAGACACAGGCTGTTTTCTGGCGTGGACGCCTGATCAAGCAAATCTTTTGTATGAAGGAAAGCATCTATAGGACGCTTTATCCTTTGAGGGGTCAGGTAACTGAGTTTAGGGAGGAGGAAATCGCAGTTCCTGTCTGGCGAATTATCCTCGCAGACCGGCCCGTAGGAGTGCACATCGAAACCAAAACCCTCATCGTCGGAAGAAGTATTTTCGCACATACGAACGTGTCTGAAACGCTTAGCCCCACAACACATAGCAACAGGTTTAAATAATGATCAAACGATATCTTCCGGCTTTTGTCCTGCTTGCCATCGCCACAGTTGTCGGAGTGATCCGGTTCGGAACCGCCAAACCAATGGATGCGGCTGCCTTCGATGCCTTATACGAAGTGCCTGCTCCGCCCCCGTCCAGGCCTACGAACGTCTTTCACCTGGGCCACAGCCTGGTTGGGCCTGACATGCCGGTGATGCTGATGCAACTGGCTGGGGACGGGCATGACTACAGCAGCCAGTTGGGTTGGGGTACCCCTTTGATGGACCATTGGGAACCAGATCAGGCTATTGCAGGGTTCGAACTTCGCAACATGCCCTCGGAGTACAAGGATGCCAAAGACGCCATCTCTTCCGGGGACTACAACGCGCTGGTCCTGACCGAGATGGTCGAGATCCGAGATGCCATCAAATATTTCGACAGCGGGAAGTATCTGCATGAGTGGGCGCAACTGGGTAGGCAATCCAACCCTAATATACGCGTCTACCTCTACGAAACTTGGCACCCGTTGGATAGTGAAGAAGGCTGGTTGAACCGTCTTGACAAGGATCTGGAGCGTTATTGGGAGCAAGATATCCTGCGACGCGCTCTGGCTCGTGAAGACCAGCCTCAGCCCATCTATATCATCCCCGCCGGTCAGGTCTTGGCCCAGTTCGTGCGAGAGGTTGAAAGCCGCGGTGGCGTTGGACCGATATCCAATCGCAGGGATCTATTTTCCGACGGTATACACCTCAGCGACTACGGCACATATCTTGTCGCCCTGACCCATTATGCCGTTCTGTATCAAGCATCACCGGTCGGTCTGCCACATGCTCTGACAAAGGTTGACGGGGGACCCGCCGCCGACCCCGGCCCTGAAGCCGCACGGCTGATGCAGAAAGTCGTCTGGGATATTGTGCGAAAAAATCCGCGTACAGGGCTCCGATAACAATAAAGTGGAGCATCCATAGTTTACCAGCTTCACCACGAGACGATCCGCAACTTGCGCATCACCCTTTCTGCCAGCGGGTGCAGAACGGGTGGGGTATACTTTCGCATAGTTCTTAACCGTTGTTGTTTGTTTTCGGCTCTGTCGCCCGTACCAGGACGAGTACGGAAAAGCGTTGAATGTGCAATATGGCTGTCGGACCAGGTAGAGGTGTAATAGTAAAGCGCGATCGAAAGGCGGGGCGCACCTTCCGGGTGATTTATGGGCTCAGGGTTGCCATGCATACTTGTCGAACTGGTCGAGAAACAGCACATCCGGTTCATGATGGGCGGAAAAGCTGCAACCTGCTGCTTCATATCATCAGTCCAAATCTCGAAGGCGCCACCATACTCGGGCTTCCAATCCGGATTAAGATAAATCAGTACATTAAGGCGGCGCTCAAGATTCATTGGGCCATGATGGTTGAAATCCGCGTGAACGCCCAAATAGCCGCCGTTATTGGTGCGATGAATACCTGCCCCCAGAAAATATGGATCCGGGATAAGCCCCGGGATTCCCGTCATCTCTTCAAGAAATTTAAGAAACGCTTTGGAATTCAGGGTGTTGAACACCGCGCGTGAATACAATGGTAGGATATCAGGTTTGTAGGACGCCTTCAGATGTTCTTGCGGGCTGAGATTTTCAGGAGCTTTCTCGCCTTGATCCAAGGCCTCCTGTCGCACCTTTTCGACAACAGACAAAGGCAAGAAATTATCAATCCCAATGTAGTGAAAAGGCTTTCCTGACTGATATTCAGTCGCGAAAGTCTTGCCGATTTCGGCTGCCTTTTTAGGATCAATATAAAGAGTATCGCAATCGATCTGGTAAACGCTTGAGTTTTCTTCGCCACACTGGGGCGAGCCAGAAGTATTTGTCACCGTAAAACCTCGGTCAAAACATAATTACTAGAGATAAGATACCGTGCACAAGGGCAACGCCATGTGTCAACAGCACTCTACGCAGTCGCGCTTCCCAAGTAGTCGCGTCGATGGAAGCCTCGGCTAGTACTAACACGATCAAGCTTGCGCGATCGTATGGTCGCTCTGATTGTCGCAAAGTCGCTGCGCTGTTTCAAAAGCCTGATGATTGATCGGCGATTAACGGTTGAACAGTTCTGGCAACAAGAAAGGTGAAAGTGCCGGCGTAACAAATAAAGGACCGCTTTGACTGATCGGGGGTATTAGCCAACGTTAGAAGTTCAAAAGTGGCTTGGCCCGCCATGAAATTTCCACAAATGAACCATTACTTCAGCCCAGCAAGTTCTTCAGATATTCACCATATGTAGACTTGGCGAACAGCCGCGCGCGCGCCTCAAGCGCTTCATCATTGATCCAGCCGTTGGCCCAGGCGATCTCATCAAGGCTTCCGGTTTGCATGCCTTGCCGCTCCGTCAATGTGCGCACAAAGTTGCTCGCATCCAGCAAGGACCCATGAGTGCCGGTGTCCAGCCAGGCAAAGCCGCGGCCCATGGTCTGGACATTCAGCAACCCTTCACCGAGATACATCTCTAATAGCGACGTGATCTCCAGTTCACCACGCTCGGATGGCTGAACCTGGCGCGCACGCGCCGGGGCATCGCCGTCGAGGAAGTAAAGCCCGGTTACCGCATAATTCGACGGAGGCACCTTGGGTTTTTCGATGATGCCACGCGCTTTCTTACCTTCGAAATCAACCACGCCATACCGTTCGGGGTCGGCGACACGGTAAGCAAAGACCGTCCCTCCCCGTTCCTGCGCGTCCGCCTCATGCAGCAGATCCGGAAGGCCGTGGCCAAAGAATATATTGTCTCCCAGGATCATCGCCGACGGAGCCCCCGCCAGGAAATCCTCGGCCAGGGTATAAGCCTGCGCCAAACCATCCGGAGACGGCTGCGTAATCCAGGTCAATGAAAGCCCGTATTGGCTGCCGTCACCCAGCAGGCGCTGGAACTGGTCCTGATCCTGTGGCGTCGTGATAATCGCGATCTCGCGGATGTTAGAGAGCATGAGGACGCTGAGCGGATAAAAGATCATCGGCTTGTCGTAGATCGGCAGCAGCTGTTTTGAGACCGCCATGGTGATCGGATAAAGCCGGGTACCGGACCCACCGGCAAGAATAATACCTTTGCGCTGCATGATCTGTCCTTTCAGGATTCAGTCGTTCGCGACCTTCAATTCAGCCAATACATTGGCCAGACCGATTTTCCAGTCGGGCCGGGGAATTTCGAAGATATCTTTAAGCCGCGAACACTCCAGACGCGAATTTAGAGGCCTGGGGGCCGGGGTCGGATAGTCTTTGGTCGGAATGTCTTCGATCTGAGTTGCTAGACCCGCCTGAGAGACGATTTCGCGCGCGAAACCCGCCCAACTGACGTCCGGAGCGCCAGAATAGTGAAGCAGGCCGCCTTCGGCCCGCCCCTCGGTCTTAGCGATTGTCAGCAGCGCGTCAGCAATATCGGCTGCGGGGGTCGGTCCGCCGATCTGATCTGCAACAATGGTCAGTCTGTCGCGCGCTTCGGACAGCCGAAGGATCGTTTTTACAAAGTTCGTCCCATGGGCTGAAAACACCCAGCTTGTACGCAGAATGGCGTGCCATCCCCCGGCCTGGGCAATCTGGCGCTCTCCGTCCAGTTTGGTCTGGCCATACACACCCAGCGGACCAGTTGGGTCTTGGGTGGACCGGGGCGCCTCCCCTGCTCCATCAAAAACATAATCGGTCGAGATATGCAGGAAGGGCAGGCCCCGATCTTTCGCAGCGCGTGCCATGGCGCCCGGGGCGTCCCCATTGATCCGCTGGGCCAACCCCTGTTCTTCTTCGGCCCTATCAACCGCAGTATAGGCGGCGGCATTGATGACCACGTCTGCATCCGTTTGCCGGACAGCGTCAGCGCAACCCATTGGGTCAGACAGATCTGCCTGAGACCGGTCCAACGCTTCAATCGCGATGTCATGCGTCTTCGCACGCCTGCGCAGCTCTGTCGCTACCTGACCGCTAGAACCGAACACCAGCGCCTTCATTTTGCAATCCCGAGCCGCTCGCCCACTCCGCTGCGCGCCTGTAATGCGTTCAGCCACGCGCCATTGTCCAGATACCACTGAACTGTCTGTTCCAACCCGGTCTCGGGCGTGTAGGACGGTCGCCAGTTCAGCTCTTCGCGGATCCGGGTTGGGTCGATCGCATAGCGGCGATCGTGGCCGGGGCGGTCTGTGACAAAGGTGATCAGATCGGCATAGGGCGTTTTGCCCGGCTTCAACCGATCCAGGGTCGCGCAGAGCATTTTGACCAGATCGAGATTGGTCATCTCATTCTCACCGCCGATGTTATAGCTGCGCCCCAACTGGCCTTTCTCCAACACCAGCAGCAGCGCCTCGGCGTGGTCCTCGACATGCAACCAATCGCGGATGTTGTCCCCTGCCCCGTAGATCGGAATGGGCTTGCCGGACAACGCATTCAGGATCACCACCGGGATCAGCTTTTCCGGAAACTGATAGGGGCCGTAATTGTTCGAGCAATTTGTCAGAACCACTGGCAGGCCATAGGTTTCGCGCCACGCCCTCACTAGGTGATCTGATCCGGCTTTCGAAGCCGAATAGGGTGAATTGGGCTGATAGGGGCTGTCTTCGGTGAAAAAGCCGGTCTCGCCCAGAGATCCAAAGACCTCATCGGTCGAGATGTGATGAAAGCGGAAGCTCTCGGGTCGGCCAGCCTCCATCCAGTAGGCACGCGCCGCCTCTAGCAGCACATATGTTCCGGTTACATTGGTATCGATAAAGGCTGCGGGGCCGTCAATCGAACGGTCCACATGGCTTTCAGCAGCCAGATGCATGATCGCATCGGGTTGATGCTTGCGCAGAATGCTGGACATCGCACCGGCATCCCGGATATCCGCCTGCTCAAATTCATACTCAGGCGTATCCGCGACCGAGGCAACATTATCCAGGCAGGCGGCATAGGTGAGAGCGTCGACATTGACGACCGAGTGCCCCTCGGCAATCGCGCGCCGAATAACAGCCGAGCCGATAAAGCCCGCACCGCCCGTGACCATAATTTTCATCAACCATCCTTAATCGTAAACGGGGTATCTATATCTCGCAAAAATGGGGCTGCTTTATCTTTATCGGACAATTGCGGTTCGGCCATGTCTAATGGCCAATTAATTCCAATATCGGGATCATCCCAGCGAATGGCGCCTTCTGTTTCCGGAGCGTAAGTGTCCGAGCATTTGTAGACGATCTCAGTATCGGGCTCCAACGTCATGAAGCCATGCGCGAACCCCGCAGGGATAAACAGCATACGGCCATTCTCGAAACTGAGCTCTTCGCCGACCCATTGGCCGAAGGTAGGTGAGCCTTTGCGGATGTCCACGGCCACGTCAAAAAACCGTCCGCGCCCACAGCGGACCAGCTTGACCTGCGCGCGTGGAGGCGCCTGGAAATGCAGACCGCGTACCGTGCCGACAGTGCTGGAAAGCGAGTGGTTGTCCTGCACAAATACCGTTTCGATGCCTGCGGTCACATAACTGTCCAGATTGTAAGTTTCCTCGAAGAACCCCCGCTGATCGCCAAAACGTCCGGGTGTGATTAAAAGGATGTCTGGGATTGTAAGGGGTACTAATTCCATAATCACGCTTTTCTCAATCAATTATGCAACAGTGTCGTATCACTGCATTAGCCCAGACCGTTCTTTGCAACACCATCACTTTTGTCAACGTTTTAGTTCGATGACCCGATCGCACGTGGCATGGGATGGGTTCCGGTCTATCAGAGCCTTCACTTGGGCGGCCAGTTGGCGCTTATCTGGCGAGACCTGCTACTACTCATCTTAAAATGGCACAGCCATGGGGGAGCTAACCCAGAAGCAGTCATGCATATTACCGCCTGAGTAAATCCGTTCGGCCTTTTGACATATTTTTGCCAACACAGACATTTTGTTCCGCTGATTTTCGCCGAAAGCGAACTACTTTCTTTGATGAGGATTGCAATGGCTCCCGAATTGAAACAATCCAGAACTAAAGAATGGGGATGTTGCAAGAGCAGCGAGTAAATCACGAAAGCACGGAGTCACACTTTAGCTAGGTGGTACTTTTTTGCGGCGAATGAACTGGCGTTTGCACTGTGTTTCGTGAGGTTTTTTGGTTTCTTGGTGGGGTGTTGCAGCAGACGTGCGGCTTTGTGCGATTTTTTGCCGAGTCGTAATTCCGCCTTAATTGGGCCTCGCTGAGGCCGTCAAATGGAAACAATAACCGCTTGACAGCGGGATTAAGAGAGCAGGTAACCTCATGGGTCTTTTTGCGAAATACTTCTTCGTTGATTCGGAGGTGTCACGTCTTGACCAAATCAACTTCGAAGGCGCGGCAGATGATACTGAGACCGTATCGGAGTTGGATATTAGGCGTAGCGCAGGCTCCTTCTGGGACGGCGGAACGATCGACTACTTCGCGGCACGTTACACAGGCCAGTTAAATGTTGAAACCGCCGGAGTCTACACATTCTACCTGACTTCAGATGATGGTTCGGCACTCTATATCGACGGCAAGCGTGTCATCAATAATGATGAGTTACATGCGGACCGCGAGTTGACGGTAACTTTGGACCTATCCAAAGGCTCACACGAGATTGAAGTCCGGTATTTCGAAGCCTGGGGTAAGTCCACGCTTCAGCTTGAATGGGAAGGTCCCGATAGCGGTGGCAACCGTGAAGTGATCAGCGGAGATGCTTTTAGCCATGGCGATCACACCGACGACAGCACCGGCGGAGATGACACTGGGCATGGCGATCACACCGATGACAGCGTCAGTGGGGGTGACACAGAGCATGATAACCACACCGATGACAGCGGACCCGCTAATCAGGACAACGAAAATATGCAGGGCCTCCATAGCGCCTACTTTGTCCTGAACACCCGCGCCAAACGCCTGTCTGATATTGATTTCGATGCCGATCCCAACAGCACAGGCGTGGTGTCCAAACTCGACACCTATTTCTCACGTGGATCTCTCTGGGACGATGGCCCAAAGAATTTTTTTGCCGCGCGCTATACAGGCCAACTAAATGTCGATACCGCAGGGCACTATACGATCTATCTGACATCCGATGACGGTTCAGCGCTTTATATTGACGGTGAGCGCGTGATCAACAATGACGGTCGTCATAGGGCTCGCGAAGAAAGCGTCACGTTGGACCTGTCCGAAGGTGCCCACAAGATCGAGATTCTGTATTTTGAAGCTCGGGGTAAGTCCACGCTGCAGCTTGAATGGAAAGGTCCCGATAGTGGTGGCAACCGTGAAGTGATCAGCGGAGATGCCTTTAGCCACGGCGATAACGGTGACGACACCGGAAACGGCGACAGTGGCGACGACACCGGAAACGGCGACAGCGGCGACGACACCGGAAACGGCGACAGTGGCGACGACACCGGAAACGGCGACAGCGGCGACGACACCGGAAACGGCGACAGCGGCGACGACACCGGAAACGGCGACAGTGGCGACGACACCGGAAACGGCGACAGCGGCGACGACACCGGAAACGGCGACAGCGGCGACGACACCGGAAACGGCGACAG
>NZ_JBQFQX010000013.1:0-129559 GCF_056537105.1 Ruegeria sp. CH11 | reverse complement strand
CCGGCCACCCGGAATACGGCACTGCCGTGGGTCCGGTCTCGGCGGCACCCTTCGGCTCGCCGTCGATCCTGCCGGTCTCATGGGCCTATGTTTTGCTGATGGGCGGTGCCGGTCTGACGCAGGCGACCAAGGTGGCGATCCTGAACGCCAACTACATCGCGGCGCGTCTGAGCGAGGCTTATCCGATCCTCTACACCTCGGAAACGGGCCGGGTGGCGCATGAATGCATCCTCGACACCCGTCCGCTGGACGAGGCGGCACATGTCAGTGTCGACGACATCGCAAAACGTCTGGTCGATAGCGGCTTCCACGCGCCCACCATGTCCTGGCCGGTGGCTGGTACCCTGATGGTCGAGCCCACGGAATCGGAACCCATGGCCGAACTCGACCGCTTCTGCGAGGCCATGCTCTCGATCCGCTCGGAAGCGCAGGACATCATCGACGGCAGGATTGATGCGGAAAACAACCCGCTGAAAAACGCCCCCCACACGGTGCGCGACCTCGTCGGCGACTGGGACCGCCCCTACACCCGCGAACAGGCCTGCTTCCCCCCGGGCTCCATGGGCGTCGACAAATACTGGTCCCCCGTCAACCGCGTCGACAACGCATACGGAGACCGAAACCTCATCTGCACATGCCCACCAATGTCAGATTACGAAGACGCAGCAGAATAAAACACAACCAACATAACCCCGCCAAACAATCGGCGGGGTTTTTCGCCAATCGGAAACCTGTGTTCTGATTTGACCCCGTTTCAGATGTCGTTTTTGTCAAGCGAAGCGTCTTTTTCGCTTGCTGCAACTGCAAACTCTGCTTACCCCTGTCCGTGGGACACCCCTCCCCAACGAGGGGCGTATATCTGGAAGGGTAATACAGATGAGTACTCAACAACCGGCAACGCGGCCGGCGAATCCGCGTTTTTCCTCGGGCCCCTGCGCCAAACCCCCCACATATGATCTGACCAAGCTGGCCGATGCAGCATTGGGGCGGTCGCACCGTGCTGCCGTTGGTAAGGACAAGCTGAAGGCGGCCATCGAAGGCACGCGAGAGATTTTGGGCATCCCGGCAGATTACCGGATCGGCATAGTTCCCGCCTCGGACACCGGCGCGGTCGAGATGGCGCTGTGGTCGCTGCTGGGTGAACGCAAAGTCGAGATGCTGGCGTGGGAGAGCTTTGGGTCTGGCTGGGTGACCGATGTGGTCAAACAGCTGAAAATCGACGCTGAGGTAAAGACCGCCGATTACGGGCAGATCGTCGATCTGGCCTCGGTCGATTTCACCAATGACGTGGTATTCACATGGAACGGAACGACCTCGGGCGTGCGGGTTCCAAATGGCAATTGGATTGCGGAGGACCGCCAGGGCCTGACGATTTGCGACGCGACCTCGGCAGCATTTGCGATGGACCTGCCTTGGGACAAGTTGGACGTGACCACGTTCAGTTGGCAGAAGGTTCTGGGTGGTGAGGCGGCCCACGGGATGCTGATCCTGTCACCGCGGGCTGTCGAGCGGCTGGAGAACTACACCCCCGCATGGCCTCTGCCGAAAATTTTCCGCCTGACCAAGGGCGGCAAGCTGATCGAAGGCATCTTTACGGGTGCTACGATCAACACACCGTCGATGCTGGCGGTCGAGGATTACCTGTTTGCGCTGGACTGGGCGCGTTCGGTCGGTGGGCTGCAGGGGTTGATCGCCCGTGCCGATGCCAATGCGGGTGCGGTGCATGCCTTCTGCGACCAAAATGACTGGATCGCCAATCTGGCCGAGGATGCGGCGACGCAGTCGAACACTTCGGTCTGTCTGAAGTTCACCGATGCGCGCATTCAGGATGGAGCGAGTTTCGCCAAGGCCGTGGCCAAACGGCTTGAGGTCGAGAACATCGCGCTGGATATCGGCGCCTATCGCGACGCGCCTGCAGGTCTGCGCATCTGGTGCGGTGGTACGGTCGAGACCTCGGATATCGAGGCAATGCTGCCCTGGCTGGCTTGGGCTTTTGAAGCCGAAATTGCGGCGCAATCCGCGGCAGCCTGAATTTCCCCGTGCCGGGCTGAAGCCCGGCCTACATCCCATCCAAAATCGTAGGGCGGGCTTTAGCCCGCCACCCACAAGTTCCAAAGGACCAAAGATATGGCCCCCAAAGTACTCGTATCCGACAAGCTCAGCGAAACCGCCGTTCAGATCTTTCGTGATCGCGGCATCGACGTGGATTTCATGCCCGATCTGGGCAAGGACAAGGACAAGCTGGCCGAGGTGATCGGCCAATATGACGGTCTCGCCATCCGATCGGCAACCAAAGTGACGCCGACCCTGCTGGAGAAAGCGGACAATCTGAAAGTCATCGGTCGTGCCGGAATTGGCACCGATAATGTTGACAAGGATGCGGCCTCGAAGAAGGGCGTGATCGTGATGAACACGCCCTATGGAAACATGATCACCACGGCCGAACACGCGATTGCGATGATGTTCGCAGTGGCGCGGCAAATCCCCGAGGCCAGCACCTCGACCCATGCGGGTAAGTGGGAAAAGTCCAAATTCATGGGGATCGAGCTGACCAACAAGACGTTGGGCGTGATTGGTGCCGGCAACATTGGCGGCATCGTTTGCGAGCGTGCCCTGGGCCTGAAGATGAAGGTTGTCGCCTATGATCCCTATCTGGGCGAAGAGAAAGCCGCCAAGATGGGCGTGGAAAAGGTTGAGCTGGACGAGCTTCTGGCCCGCGCCGATTTCATCACGCTGCATGTGCCGCTGACCGATCAGACCCGCAACATCCTGAGCCGTGAGAATCTGGCCAAGACCAAGAAAGGCGTACGTATCATCAACTGCGCACGTGGTGGTCTGGTTGATGAAGAGGCGCTGGCCGAGGCCCTGCAATCCGGTCAGGTCGCTGGGGCTGCTTTTGACGTGTTCAGCGAAGAACCAGCCAAAGAAAACGCCCTGTTCAACCTGCCCAACGTGGTTTGCACACCGCATCTGGGTGCAGCAACGACCGAAGCGCAGGAAAACGTGGCGCTGCAGGTGGCCGAGCAGATCTCGAACTATCTGCTGACCGGTGCTGTCGAAAACGCGCTGAACATGCCCAGCGTCACTGCCGAAGAGGCCAAGGTCATGGGACCGTGGATCAAACTTGCGGGCCATCTGGGCAGCTTCATCGGTCAGATGACGGACGAGCCGATCAAGGCGATCAACATCCTCTATGACGGCGTCGCTGCCGAGATGAATCTGGCTGCGCTGAATTGTTCGGTGGTTGCCGGGATTATGAAGAAGTTCAACCCCGAGGTGAACATGGTCTCGGCCCCGGTTGTGGCGAAAGAACGTGGGATCAAGATCTCGACCACCAATCAGGATAAATCCGGTGCCTTTGAGGGTTATATCAAGGTAACTGTTGTGACCGAGAAACGCGAACGTTCCATTGGCGGCACGGTGTTCAGCGATGGCAAGCCGCGCTTTATCCAGATCAAAGGCATCAATATCGACGCCGAGGTTGGCGCGCATATGCTCTATACCACCAACGAGGACGTACCAGGCATCATTGGCGCACTGGGCCAGACGATGGGCGAGAACGACGTCAACATCGCCAACTTTACCCTTGGCCGCGCCGAGGCCGGGGGAGAGGCCATCGCTCTGCTCTATGTCGATGAACCGGTGCCAGCCGAAGCGCGGGCCAAACTGGCGGAGACGGGTCTGTTTACGCAGATCAAGCCGCTGGAATTCGACGTGGCCTGACCCGCTGTGTTGAGATCGTGAAACAGACAAGAGCCCGCACCACAATCGGCGCGGGCTTTTTCTTTTGTCTGCGCAGTTTTTGAGGCACAAGGCAGGCAAGATAATTTACGAGGATTTGGCGTGGCTTCAGCGATTTATGCCGTCGGTGACCTGCACGGGCGGGTCGACGAGTTTGACCGAGTGCTGTCCAATATCGAGCGCGATGGTGGCCCTGACGCTCGGGTGGTATTTTTGGGTGACTATGTGGATCGTGGCCCCGACAGTTGCGACATCATAGACAGGCTGATCGCCGGGCGCGCGGCCGGTCGGGACTGGATCACGCTGCTGGGCAATCATGACCGGATGTTCGCTTGGTTCCTTGAGGACACGCCCCGGCACGACCCTCATCTGCTTGTGGGCTATCATTGGTTGCACGAGCGGCTGGGCGGCGTCGAAACCCTGCGCAGTTACGGGGTCGTCTTCGACGATCGGATTCGGTTGGAAGACCTGCACCAGATGGCGCGCGCCGCGGTTCCAAACTCACATGCAATGTTCCTGCGGGATCTTGTCCTGATGCACCAAACCGCCGATCTGGCCTTTGTCCATGCCGGCATTCGCCCGGGGCTGCCTCTGCAGGAGCAGCGCGAAAACGATTTGGTCTGGATTCGAAATACCTTTCACGCGCATTCGGGGCGACATCCGAAACTGATCGTTCACGGCCATACGCCGGTCGACAAGGCCACCCATTACGGCAACCGGATAAACCTTGATACCGGTGCGGGATATGGTCGCGCGGTCAGTGTTGGCGTGTTCGAAGGACCATCATGCTGGTTGCTGACCGGCAAAGGCCGTGTACCGCTGGCGCCGAGACCCGAGTGATTCAGACTCTATTGCGGGCGATATCGACCTAGGTCGAGGCCAACAATTCGGACACTGCTGCGGTGTAGGCCGGGATGATCTGGTCCCGCGCGACGTGCCGTCCGCCGCGCACCATGTGCCGACCAGCCGACCAAAGGTCGGTGACAAGCCCATCGGGCGCGGCAAAACACAGCCCGTCCAAAAGCTGATCATCGGGCAGCGTTGACAGCGTCGGATGTGTGCTGTCGATCGCTACCAGATCGGCCAGCTTGCCGACTGCAATCTCTCCGCCGCTGCGGCCAAGAGCCTGCGCACCGCCAAATGCCGCGCCGTTGTACAATGACATTCCGACCGAGCCCTGATCGCGAACCAGAACGTTGCGCGCGCGATCACGCAAGCGCTGCGAATATTCCAGGGTCCGCAGCTCTTCGGGTAGAGAAATACGTATATTAGAGTCTGATCCAATGCCAAACCGACCATTACTTTCCATGTAGACGGACCCGTTGAAAATACCGTCCCCCAGGTTGGCTTCGGTAATCGGGCACAGACCGGCAACCGCCCCGGTCCGCGCCATCGCGCGTGTTTCTTCATCGGTCATATGGGTCGCATGGATCAGGCACCATCGCGCGTCCACATCCACGTTGTTCAACAGCCAGTCGACCGGGCGCTGGCCCAATGCGGCCTCGACGTCTGTAACTTCTTTCACCTGTTCGGCGATGTGGATGTGGACCGGGCCGGTGGTGTGATGCTGCAAAACCTGATGCAAATCGCCGGGGCTTGTGGCGCGCAATGAATGCGGCGCAATCCCAAGAACAGCATCATCATCCGGCAGATAGGTCCGGCAGTCATCGACCAGACGCAGATATTGGTCCACATCATTGCCAAAGCGCAATTGCCCACCCGACAGGGGCTCTTGCGCGGTTCCGCCATAAGAATAGAGAACCGGCAACAGCGTCAGTCCGATCCCGGTTTCCGCCGCTGCGGCACAGATGCGTTGGCCCAACTCGGACAAATCGGCATAGGGCGCGCCGTCTGGTTGGTGATGGACATAATGGAACTCGCCCACGGCGGCATAGCCTGCCTCCTGCATCTCCATGAATGTCAGGGCGGCGATCGCCTGTATCTGCTCGGGCGTCAGGTGCTCCAGAAACCGGTACATCAGGCTGCGCCAGGTCCAAAAGCTTTCCCGTCCAGCCATACGTATCTCGGTCCGGCCTGCCATGGCACGCTGAAAGGAATGGCTGTGCAGATTTCCTAGCGCCGGAAGCAGCACGTCCACCTGCGTGTCATCCGGGTGGGCCGCCGCCCCTTGTTGCACCGAAGTGATCATCCCGCCGTCACATTCGACCCGCAGATTCTTTACCCAATCAGAGCCTAACAAGGTATTTCTGGCGAAGATAGACATGGGGACTCCAATTTGTGTAGACTTTATATATTTACACGTATACTTAAAAATCATCCATTGGGGGAGCCAAAAAGAATCGCCATGACCAAAAATTTTGTTGTTCAGGCTACAGCCATCGCGACGCTGCAAGAGGGCTCGGACTATGGTCTGATCGAGCGCGGCGCCCTGGTGATCGAAGGGCAAACGGTGGTCTGGGTCGGGCCCGTCGCGGCGTTGCCACCGCAGTATCAGGATTGGCCGCAGCGCGACTATGGCGACCGTCTGATCACACCCGCTTTGACAGATGCGCACACGCATGTGGTTTACGGCGGCAATCGCGCCGCTGAATTTGAGATGCGTCTGAACGGTGCGACTTACGAAGAGGTCGCCCGCGCTGGCGGCGGAATTCTGTCCACGGTCAAAGCCACCCGCGCCGCGTCCGAGGATGCCTTGCTGGCCGATGCCTTGCCGCGCGTGGACGCCCTGATCGCTGAAGGCGTGACCTGTATCGAGGTAAAGTCCGGGTACGGTTTGGATACCGAAACGGAACTGCGCATGCTGCGTGCGGCGCGGCGTATCGCGAACGAACGACCAGTGCGCGTGGTGACCAGCTTTTTGGGCGCGCATGCCGTCCCCCCCGAATACAGCGACCGAGCGGATGCCTATATTGATGAGGTTTGCATCCCGACGCTGCGTTCAGGCCATTCCGAAGGGCTGATCGACGCGGTTGACGGATTTTGCGAGGGGATCGCGTTTCACCCGGAACAGATTGCGCGGGTATTTGACGTCGCGCAGGAGCTTGGCTTGCCCGTCAAACTGCATGCCGAGCAGCTGTCGAATCTGGGCGGAGCAAAGCTGGCGGCATCTTACGGCGCACTCTCCGCTGATCATGTCGAATACCTGGATGAAGACGGTGTTCGTGCAATGGCGCAAGCCGGCTCTGTCGCGGTGCTGCTGCCCGGCGCGTTCTATACCTTGCGCGAAACCCAGTCTCCGCCGATCGATCTGTTTCGCGAACATGCCGTTCCGATGGCGCTTGCGACGGATTGCAATCCTGGGTCATCGCCGATGACCTCGATCCTGTTGACGATGAACATGGCCTGCACCCTGTTCAGGATGACCCCGGCCGAGGCTCTGGCGGGCGTTACCCGGCATGCAGCACTGGCGTTGGGGATAAAGGATGTCGGAGTTATCGCACCCGGCTATCGCGCCGATCTGGCAGTCTGGGACGTCACCCACCCGGCCGAACTGTCGTATCGCATAGGCTTTAACCCTGTGCACAAACGTATCTTTGGAGGTCAGGAATGACGACCCTTACCCTTGTTCCGGGTCAGGTTTCTCTGGCGCAATTGTCCCAGATCTATTGGGATGAGGCGTCGATTTCACTGGATCAAAGCTGTCGCCCGCGAATCGAGGACGCCGCAGACCGAATAGCAAAAGCTGCCGCCGGAACCGCCCCGGTCTATGGCGTCAATACCGGTTTCGGAAAACTGGCCAGTCACAAGATTGCCGCCGAGGACACCTCGACCCTGCAGCGCAACCTGATCCTCAGCCATTGCTGCGGTGTTGGCCCGGCGGTTCCAAACCGGGTTGTACGGCTGATGATGTCGCTGAAATTGCTGTCCTTCGGGCGTGGGGCATCGGGTGTGCGTTGGGCGTTTGTGGAGCTGCTGCAAGCTATGCTGGCACGCGGGGTGACACCGGTTATCCCGATACAGGGATCGGTCGGGGCCTCGGGTGATCTTGCACCGCTTGCGCATATGGCCGCTGTCGTGATCGGTGAAGGGGTTGCTCAGGTCGATGGCGAAATGATGTCAGGCGCGGAAGCGCTGAAATCGGTCGGGTTAGAGCCTATTCAACTGGGCCCCAAGGAAGGTCTGGCCTTTATTAACGGAACCCAGTTTTCCACCGCCTATGCATTGGCCGGATTGTTTGAGGGCTGGCGCGCGGCGCAGAATGCGCTGGTGATATCGGCGGCATCTACCGATGCGATCATGGGGTCCACCGCACCTTTGCAACCCGGCATTCACGATCTGCGCGGTCATCGCGGTCAGATTGAAGCCGCCTCGGCCATGCGCACAGTGCTGCAGGGCTCGGAAATCCGTGAAAGCCATCGCGAGGGCGACACGCGCGTGCAGGACCCCTATTGCATCCGGTGCCAGCCACAAGTGACCGGGGCCGCAATGGATGTGATGCGTCAGGCCGCCGCCACGCTCGAGGTCGAGGCCAACGCTGCGACGGACAATCCGTTGGTCTTGACGGATACCGATACCATCGTCTCAGGCGGAAATTTCCACGCCGAACCGGTCGGATTTGCAGCCGATATGATGGCATTGGCCCTGTCCGAGATCGGCGCCATTGCACAGCGCCGAATCGCATTGATGGTCGACCCGGCACTCAGCTTTGACCTGCCGCCGTTCCTGACGCCCGAACCTGGCCTGAATTCCGGTCTCATGATCGCCGAGGTGACCACGGCTGCGTTGATGAGCGAGAACAAACATCTGGCCAACCCCTGCGTGACCGATAGCACACCGACATCGGCCAATCAGGAAGATCACGTGTCGATGGCGGCACATGGCGCACGTCGTCTGACCCGGATGGTCGAGAACCTGAACTACATTCTCGGGATCGAACTGCTTTGCGCGGCGCAAGGCATCGAATTCCGTGCGCCTCTGACCACAAGCGCGGCGCTGAACGGTGTTGTCGCGCGGTTGCGATCCGACATCCCGACGCTGGGCGACGATCGCTATCTCGCGCCGGAACTGGAAACCGCGCGGACGATTGTCGCCGACGGAGATATCCTGAGCGCCGTGCAGGTCGCAATGCCGGAACTGTTCTGATGCAGATCTTCGATGTTCATCGCGGCGACGGCCCGATCATCCTTGGTCAACCTCATGGCGGGACCTTTGTGCCCGAAGATGTTGGTGGACGTCTGAACGAAAATGGATTGCGGCTGGCGGACACGGATTGGCACATAAACAGGCTCTATGAAGGGCTATTGCCCGATGCAACCGTCGTCCAGTCCCATGTGCATCGCTATGTGATCGACGCAAACCGGGACCCAGCCGGGGTTTCGCTCTATCCGGGGCAAAATACCACGACGCTGGTGCCGCTGACCGATTTTGACGGGCAGCCGATTTGGCGCGAAGGCCAGGAACCCACGGATGATGAGGTTGCCGAGCGGCGGCTGGCCTATCACGCGCCCTATCACGCCGCGCTGGCCGAAGAGATGGAGCGTGTGAAAGCCAAACATGGCGTTGCGGTGCTGTTTGACTGCCACTCGATCCGCAGCACGATACCGTTTCTGTTTGACGGTGTTTTGCCGGATCTGAACATCGGCACCGATGGCGGCCAAACCTGCGCAAACGCGATCGAAGCCATCACCGACGAATTCTCGGCATCGTCACCCTATAGCACCGTGCTGAATGGGCGTTTCCGAGGCGGATGGACGACCCGCCACTATGGCCGCCCTGCTGACGGATTCCACGCAATTCAGATGGAATTGGCGCAGTCGACCTATTTGGCGGCGGAAACTGCCCCTTGGACATTCGACGACAAGAAAGCCACGTGCCTGCGCCGCTGGCTGTTCGATATCCTCGACGCAATCGAAGACACTGCATTGGAGCTTGCCTCATGACCGATCCTCGCAAGAACACGCGCGATATCTACCCGCCGACCGGACCCGAACTAAACGCCAAAAGCTGGGTGACCGAGGCGCCGCTGCGGATGCTGATGAACAATCTGCACCCGGATGTGGCCGAGAATCCGCATGAGTTGGTGGTTTATGGCGGCATCGGTCGCGCCGCCCGAACCTGGCAGGATTTCGACACTATTGTTGCCGGATTGAAGGATCTGGAAGACGACGAAACGCTGATCGTCCAGTCCGGCAAGCCGGTTGCGATCATTCGCACCCACAAGGACGCGCCGCGGGTACTGATTGCGAATTCAAACATCGTGCCGCATTGGGCGACATGGGATCATTTCAATGAGCTCGATAAGAAAGGTTTGATGATGTACGGCCAGATGACGGCCGGGTCATGGATCTATATCGGCACGCAGGGCATCGTGCAGGGCACCTATGAAACCTTTGCCGAGGCTGGGCGGCAGCATTACGGTGGAGACCTGACCGGCAAGTGGATCCTGACGGGCGGGCTTGGCGGTATGGGCGGCGCACAGCCGCTGGCGGCTGTGTTCGCCGGGGCCAGCTGTCTGGCGGTCGAATGCAACCCGGACTCGATCGATTTCCGACTGCGCACCAAGTATCTCGACGAGAAAGCGGAAACGCTGGATGAAGCGCTGGCGATGATCGACCGTTGGACCAAAGCGGGCGAGGCGAAATCGGTTGGTTTGCTGGGCAATGCCGCCGAGGTTTTCCCCGAGATTTACGCTCGGATGCAGGCCGGTGGCATGCGTCCTGACATCGTCACCGATCAGACCAGCGCCCATGATCCGATCAACGGCTATCTGCCGATAGGCTGGACGATGGGGGACTGGCGCGAGAAGCGTGAAACAGATCCTAAATCAGTAGAAAAGGCCGCCCGCGCCTCGATGAAACAGCATGTCGCGGCCATGGTAGATTTCTGGAATGCGGGTGTGCCAACTCTGGATTACGGTAACAACATCCGGCAGGTGGCGCAGGATGAAGGGCTGGAGAACGCCTTTGCCTTTCCCGGCTTTGTCCCCGCTTATATCCGTCCGCTGTTCTGCAAGGGGATCGGCCCGTTCCGCTGGTGCGCCCTGTCGGGCGACCCCGAGGATATCTACAAGACCGACGCCAAGATGAAAGAACTGTTCCCCGAAAACGAGCATCTGCATCGATGGCTCGATATGGCGCAGGAGCGTATTGCCTTTCAGGGCCTGCCTGCCCGCATCTGCTGGATCGGGCTGGGCGATCGCCATCGCGCTGGACTGGCCTTTAACGAGATGGTCGCCAATGGCGAGTTGAAAGCACCGGTGGTAATCGGGCGGGATCATCTGGATTCGGGCTCGGTTGCCAGCCCCAATCGTGAGACCGAGGCGATGCTGGATGGCTCGGACGCTGTCAGCGACTGGCCGCTGCTGAATGCGCTGATCAACACCGCCAGCGGGGCCACCTGGGTGTCGCTGCATCACGGCGGTGGGGTTGGCATGGGGTTCAGCCAGCATGCGGGCGTGGTGATCTGCGCAGACGGGACCGAGGATGCCGCACGTCGATTGGAGCGGGTGCTGTGGAACGATCCTGCCTCGGGTGTCTGGCGTCACGCGGATGCAGGGTATGACATCGCCAAAGAGTGTGCCCGTGAACATGGGCTGCGCCTGCCGGGTATTCTGGGATAAGCCAAACAGCCTCTGGCGAAATTGCTGCGCCTGCGATATGCGCAGATGAGTTTGCCGGAGGTCCAAGATGTACATAGCCACCCTGCTGACAGATCCCAAAGCGCCAGCGCTGGAACCGGCGCTGGTCGAGTCGATGCGGAACGCATGGGGTGGCGGCGATGTGAGCTGGTTGAGCCCGGACGAAGCAGCCGAGTTCCCGTTGCCGCGAAAGCCCGCAAATCTGTGGGATATCTGGCGCGACTTGCAGCCCATGGGCGTCGATCTGGTTGTTCAGATTGCGGAAGGGCGGCGCAAGAAGATGTTGCTGGCCGATATGGACAGCACCATGATTCAGCAGGAATGCATCGACGAGTTGGCCGATGAGGCCGGTGTCGGCGACCGCGTCAAGGACATCACCGCCCGCGCCATGAATGGCGAGCTGGATTTTGAAGGCGCACTGATCGAACGGGTCGGTCTGCTGAAAGGTCTGGATGAAAGCGTGATCGGCAAGGTTCTGGACGAGCGCATCAGCCTGATGCCCGGTGGGAAAAGCCTGTTGGCAACGATGCGCGCGAACGGATCCTATGCCGCGCTGGTCTCGGGCGGGTTCACGGCCTTCACCGCACGCGTCGCCGCGACGTTGGGCTTTGACGAGAACCGCGCCAACACCTTGCTGGCTCAAGACGGCAAACTGACAGGGGATGTGCAACGGCCCATTCTGGGACGACAGGCCAAGATCGAGGCGCTTGAGCAGATCTCAACCCGGTTGGGCATAGCCGAGGCGGATGTGATCGCTGTCGGCGATGGTGCCAACGATCTGGGCATGCTGGGTCGTGCGGGAACGGGGGTTGCGCTGCACGCCAAGCCTTCGGTCGCGGAAAAATGCGAGGTACGCATCAACCATGGCGACCTGACGGCGTTGTTGTACCTTCAGGGCTATGCGCGCGCTGACTTCGCGGTCTGATCGCAGTCAGAACAGATCAAAGCGTACCGGGTTCTGCGCCCAGTAGACACGTGCGGCCAGCAGCAGACGGGCCTTGGGATCGGTCGCGGCTGAATAGGGCACCGGCACGCCATGTTCGGCGGCGATGTTTTCCAGCGCTGCAAGCGTTGCCGGGCCGACCTGTCCGTCAACCGCGATATTCCCGCCCAATTCGTTCAGCGCTTTCTGCAAAGCCCGATTCAGGTCGTCTTGCGACATCCGGTCAAGTTGAGCATCCGCCCGGCCTGCGGGTTCCTCATTCGGCAGCAGCGCAGCTTTGGCGGCCCGCACGGCAGCATCCGCCGGGCCCTGACCGGGCACTTGACCGTCCAGAATGATATATGCCCCGTTCGCGCCGCCCCAGGCATCTCCGCGTTCCAGCGAGGTGTCGTACCACTGCAAAGCTTCGGCACGGGTTCTGCCCGGCAACTGATCGCGCAGGATCATTCGCGCAATACTGGCCGGGGCCGTCGGGTGACCGCCTTCGGCGGCGGCCAGAAAATACGCCTCGGCCCGGTTCAGATCGACCGGATTGCCACCCAGCCCGTTCAGCGAAACATAGGCAAGGTTGTCATATCCGTAGATGTCCTTGCGCAGCTCTGATGCGCGCAGATACCGCATACCGCGTTCGGGAATGTAATGGTTCGAGTTTTCGCGCAGGAAGTACAAGCCAAGCTCGTTCATTGAAAACGTGTGCCCAAGCTCGACCGAACGTTCCAGCAATTCAAAGCCGCGTTTTTGCTCTGCCGCGGTTTCGCCTTCCCGCAACAGCGCTTTGCCAAGGTTGTGCATCGCATAGGGGTCTTGCTCGGCTGTGGCTTGCTCAAGCAAATCACGCGCCTTTTGGGCGTCATACGGGATTTTCGTGACCGCGCGGTCGATGCGATCTGTGTCAAGCAGGATGGCCAGCGCATATTTCGCCCGGATGTGTCCTGCATCAGCCGCTGCCGAGAAATTGTCATAGGCATCTGCGACATTGCCCGCTGCTTGCTGCGCGCGCCCGAGTTGATACTTGAAACGAGCGGTGCCCGGATATTCGGACACAGCGGCTTCGCAGGCGGCCAGCGCTTTGGTGATGTTCAACTCGTTAGGCAGGCGAAAGACGCCGACACCATTGATATCAAGCGCATCGCCCGCCTCGATATCGCAGGCGTTCATCCCAAGTTGCAGGGAAACATCGACGCTTTGGGTCTTTTGGTCGGTCGTAACCACTTCGACCGTGAAACTGTCCGAAAAGCCACCGCCGCTCAGTTCAACCGCGCGGGTGTCGGAAACCTCTGGCAAATAGACGACCGAGGCGGATTCGCCGGTATTGACGCTGCCCCGCCCCGGGGTGTCGACAATGCGCACATCCACAATGTCCTGACCAAGGCTGGTCTCAAGCCTTTGGGTCAGCGGAATCGTCTTGTCAAATTGAAGGCTCAGGTCCAGCGATTGCGCCTCGCCCGTGCTTGCAGGCAGGTCTTCGGTCTCAACCTGTTGCTGCGCCAGATAGAAGGGTCGCACGAGCGTCGAGCTTTCCCACGGGATCTGCTTGCCAGCGGTTGAGCTGTGGACCCGTTCGCGAATGACCGGGAAAAGCTGCTGAATATTGTCAAATGGCGACGATTGAACGGTTTCAAGTACAGCGGCCGTATAGGGGCTGTTCTGCCCCAGATCGCCGTCGCTTGCGACCGCTCCGGGCGACGTCGAATAAGCGACCAGCGAATTCAGCGGCGTGCTGAACACGTCGAAGCCCGAGCGTGTTTCAAACAGGTTGGCGTCCAGATCGGCAGCAAGTCTCAGGTCCTGAAATGGGTTGTCTCGGCACGAGTCCAGAATAGCCACATGTGCCGCACTGCGCGCCGACAGGGTGTCGATCACCCGATCCAGCGTCATCGTCGCCAGCGGCACGTCATAGATGCTTTCGAATTTGGCATCCACGGGCAGCAGATAATTGCGCCGCCCGATCTGAATGCCGTGACCCGCGTAATAAAACAGAACGTCCGCCGAATCCGGGATATTGAGGACAGCTGTGCGGATCAGTTCTTCGAACTCGCGCTTGGTCAGATCGTAGCCGTCATAGACCCTGAAATTGAACCCGCGCAGCATGTCTGCGATGTCTTCGGCGTCCTTGCGCGCATTGGTCAGGTCGCTCACCGCATCGTAATCCTGATTGCCAATGACAATCGCGATCCGGCCTCCGCTGACGGATTGCGCAGTCGCCGTGTCGCTCTGGGCCGATGAGACCGTAGGCTGCGACAGCGAAAGCGCAACACTTGTCAGTAACCAAGCAGTTTTATGACGCAGACCAAGACGTGACATCGTGCGGTCCTTTCAGATCAGCCCCAGCTTCCACCGCCGCCGCCGCCGTCACCACCGCCGCCGTCACCACCGCCATCACCGCCACCGCCGTCCGAGTCACCGCCTTCGCGCTCTTCGCTGGGCAGGGTTGGGCTGGTTGACGCGGGTGCCGAATAGGTTGGTGCAGGTGCGGTCGGCGTCGTGGTCGAGGCCGTGGTCGCAGGCGCCGCCGCTGCTGGCGTCGCTATTGGTTCGGTCTGGGACCAGGTTGAATCACATCCGGCTAGGACGAGAGCGCCAAGAACGAACACTGAAGTAGACGCTATACGCATCATAAGTCTCCTCAAATAAACCGTTAACCGGACAACTGATACGCTTATGACTATAGCGTCCGTGGTTAATACCTGTCTATTCTAGACTGCTGCCGGGCAGTGTATGTGAATTAACTCACGCATATTGCATTTTTTTGAATGTTTGCGTCGCACGCTTGCTCTCTATTTAACAATTGTGTTAAACATTTGGGATGTCAAACCTCCTCGCCACCTTCTCTGCCCTGTCCGACGCCACGCGCCTGGCGATTGTCGAACAACTCATGGACAAGGGCGAATTGGCCGCTGCTGATCTGATCGATGGCAAAGGCATGTCCGGTGCTGCAATTTCGCGCCATCTGAAGGTGTTGCGCGAAGCCGGACTGGTACAGCAGCGCATCCAGGGGCCGCAGCGCATCTATTCCATTCAGCCCGAGGGGCTACGGGCCATTGCGGACTGGACAATTTCGAAGCGTCAATTCTGGGAAAACAGCCTCGACCGTTTGGGCGACATTCTTGAAAGGGAGAATTCATGGCCGACCTGAAACTCGAGCGGGTGTTTCCCGTCGACTCGCGGACCCTGTTCGCCTGGATCAGCGATGGCGCCAAGCTGCTGCAATGGTGGGGGCCCGAGGGCGTGCACGTGCCCGAACACGATCTGGATTTTTCACGCCTCGGCCCATGGTTTTCGGTGATGCAAAACGATGAAGGTCAGCAATTCAAGGTGTCTGGTCAGGTGACGCATGTGGACCCTCCGAATTCGGTGGGGTTCACTTGGGCCTGGCACGACGATCAAGACAAGCGCGGCCCGGAAAGCCATGTGATATTCTCGATATCAGCGACGGAAAACGGGTCGCGTCTGGTTGTAGACCACCGCGAACTGGCGGATGCCGATGCTGCGGCGAACCATGAACAGGGCTGGACGTCTTCGCTGCGCAAGCTCGAAGCGCATTGCAAATAGGTTTTCATCAGGGAGGAGCTAAAATGCCCCAATATTTGTTTGTCTATCACGGTGGCCATACCCCAACTGACCCCGCCGAAATCGAAGCGACCATGGCCGCGTGGGGCGCATGGTTCGGGGCAATGGGCGAGGCGCTGGCCATTCCCGGAAACCCGGTCGGCCAGTCCTATACGGTCAGCAGCGGCGGTGTCGTCGACAATGGCGGGGCCAACCCGGCCTCGGGCTTTACTGTCATCAATGCCGACAGCATGGATGCCGCGACCGAAATGGCCAAGGGCTGTCCCATGGTCGTGAACGGATCGGGCTCGGTCGAAGTGGCCGAGGTGCACGAGATCGAGATGTGAGCCTTAGCCGGGGAAACCCGGCGCAGGTCTGATCACCCCGCATTCCAGCCCGCGGCGGCTGAATTGCGTAGCATTCATGAATTTGCGGGTGGCCGGGTGATCGGCCTCCAGCACCCCCAGATGCACAAGAATGGCCGCGATGGCGCATTCGCTGGCGCGGGTGGTGCCGTCGGCGATCTTCAGTGCAATGCCCAGCCGTTTTTCTGGAACGATGGCGACAAATACGGCTTCGGCCCCGGTCTTGATCGCGGCGCGTCCGTTCATGGCGCGCATCAACTCGGTACAGGCGCGCGATTCTCCGGCGACCAATTCGGGATGTTTGATCATCGCTGCGGTCAATTGCTGCGCTGCGTCGCTGGCCCGGTCAGAGCGGTCTGCGGCACTGGCAAACCACGCCATTGACCGTGCAAGCCCTGCGAGAGATGAGGCAAAGTTCGGAGCCGAACACCCGTCGATGCCGTAGGCCGGGCTGGTTTCGGCGGTGGTCTCTTCGAATGCAGCCAGACACGCCTGCTGTACCGGATGGTCAATCGCAAGATATTCCGGCCCCGCACCCATATGCTGAGCAACGGTCAGAAAGCCGCAATGCTTGCCCGAGCAATTATTGTGGATCTGGCAAGGCGTGTCATCGGCCAGGATCAGACCGTCCCGGGCAGCCATGTCCTGCGGTTCCTGCGGACCGCAGCGCAGATCGGACTCGTTCAGACCCAGATGGTCCAGCCAGGCCGATACCCGTTCCGTATGGATCGCCGCACCGTTATGTGAAGCACAGGCCAACGCCAAATGTTCGGAATTCAATCCGTATTTCGCTGCTGCACCGGACGTGATCAGGGGCAGTGCCTGGATCATCTTGGCCGAGGATCGCGGATAGATCACCGCCTGTGGATCGCCCCAGCTCTGCACGATCTGGCCGGCGTCATCGCAGATCACTGCGTGCCCCAGATGCAGGCTCTCCAACAATGGTCCGCGCCAAAGTTCTGTCATCGCTACCGGCTGCGTCATCTGGGTCCTCCGCTATATGCGCAAAATTCTGCCAATTGCCCTTTCGCCTGTGGCGAAACCTGCGATAGTGTGTGTATGTCGGCAATCATCGGAATGCGCAACTTATCATAGACGAACCGGCAGGGTTCGCAGCCAAGTCCGATGGATATGAGGTATGGGGCGAGCTAGGAGGCTGGACAAATGGGATCAAAACTTGTCCGCGTGATTGCGGGCTTGTGTGTGGCAGGGATGGCAACAGCCGTATCCGCACAGCAGGCGACAAGCACGAACCGGGTTGCGGCAAAGACCGATTGGAGCGTGTTTGTCGAGGATGAACCCACCGAATGCTGGAGCGTGTCCGCCCCCAAGGAAACCGTTAACACCCGCGGCGGGCGTGTGGTCTCGGTCCGACGCAGCGATATCCTGCTATTCGTGTTCTATCGCCCCAACGCCGAGGTGAAAGGTCAGGTGACCTTTACGGGCGGATATCCCTTTGCATCTGGGTCGACCGTTAATCTGGTTGTGGACGGAACCGATTTTGAACTGTTCACAGATGGCGAATGGGCATGGCCCGCAACTGCCGCCGATGATGCCAAGATTGTCACCGCAATGAAACGCGGCACCGAGGCTGTTCTGACCGCCCGGTCCGAACGCGGCACGCAGACCAAGGACACGTTTTCCCTTTTGGGCTTTACTGCCGCGCTGGAAGACGCGGAAAAGCGCTGCACCAACTGATCTGATCCTGACCGACGGACAGCCCGACCCCCCGAGTTTGGGCTGCCGCGCCCAAAAAACGTGGCTGAACTGACGCGACGTCGCCGGTTTCGTTTGATCCGTGTCAAAGAGGCTTTTCCAGGTTTCTGAACTATTCAGTTCAGGACAACGAAGGAGCTTCCCCCAATGTTCAGACCCCTATTTGCCGCGTTCCTCATGCTGGCCGTAGCACTGGTCAGCGGTTGCGAAAAAGATGTCGATACCTATCCGATCTCTGGCGAACAATGCGGTCCCGAGGATCCGGTCCAGAAACTGGATGCTGCCGACTGTTACATTCCTCCGGCCGTCAACTAAGACGGATAGGCCGCAGCGCCGCCCTGTGCTGCGGCCACGCGGTTGAGTGTGCTAGGATGGTGAAATAGGCGAACCAAGCAGGAGATTTTAATGCGCTGGATACTGATCTTTGCAAGCCTTCCTTGCGCCGCGTTGGCGGATCCGACTATGGAATGCATCGACGCCGGATCGCAGGTCGAGATCGGAAACTGTGTCTCGGGGATGGAAGACCGCGTGAATATCGCGGTCGAAGCTGCCTATGGTTTGGCACAAGGCGCAGCACAGGAATTGGACGAGGTCACAGGTCGCGATGTGGCGATACCAGCGCTAGAGGCATCGCAGACCGCGTGGGCGGCCTATCGCGATGCGCAATGTGAAGCGATCGGAGCTTCGTTCGGCGGAGGGTCCGGAACCGGCATCGCGATCACGGCCTGCCGGGTTGATCTGGGTCGGGCCCGGGTGGATGAATTGCTGAGCTTTGCGAACTGACAGTCGGCGCTTTGATCGGCTTGGCATATCGGGCAGCGACGCGTGCAAATCTATTTCGGCGACGATTTCTTTTGATCTTGGCGAACATTCCTATATAGAGGCGCATCCCAAGCCAGAATCTCTGAGACCAGCACATGTCAGCCAAAGCGCCGATCACCCAGGACGTCATGACCATCCCGCGCAAACTGCCCGAGGGGAAGATCAACCTTGTTGGCCTGACCCGTGACCAGCTGCGCGAGGTTCTGATCGAAAATGGCACGCCTGAAAAGCAGGCCAAGATGCGCACCGGCCAGATTTGGCAGTGGATCTATCAATGGGGCGTGCGCGATTTTGCTGAGATGACCAACCTCGCCAAAGCCTATCGCGCGCAACTGGCCGAAACCTTCGTGATCGAAATTCCCGAGGTGGTGACCCGTCAGGTCTCGGAGGACGGGACCCGGAAATACCTGTGTCGCATCGCCGGCGGACATGAGGTCGAGGTGGTCTATATCCCCGAGGATGACCGTGGCACGCTGTGCATTTCGTCTCAGGTCGGCTGTACGCTGACCTGTTCCTTTTGCCATACTGGTACGCAGAAACTGGTGCGCAACCTGACAGCGGCCGAGATTGTCGGTCAGGTGATGATGGCCCGTGACGATCTTGAGGAATGGCCGATCCCGGGCGCGCCCAAGGATGAAACGCGCCTGTTGTCGAACATCGTTCTGATGGGCATGGGCGAGCCGCTGTATAACTTCGAAAACGTCCGCGATGCGATGAAGATCGCGATGGATCCCGAGGGGATTTCCCTGTCGCGTCGTCGGATTACCTTGTCGACCAGCGGCGTGGTGCCCGAGATCGCGCGTACCGCCGAGGAAATCGGCTGCCTGCTGGCGATCTCCTTCCATGCTACAACGGATGAGACCCGCGACGTTCTGGTGCCGATCAACAAACGTTGGAACATCGAAGAGCTGTTGCAGGCCCTGGCCAGCTATCCGAACGCATCGAACTCGGAACGGATCACCTTTGAATATGTGATGCTGGACGGTGTCAATGACAGCGACGAGGATGCTCATCGTCTGATTGCACATATCAAGCGCCACAACATTCCGGCCAAGATCAACCTGATCCCGTTCAACGAGTGGCCGGGCGCGCCGTACAAGCGCAGCTCGAACAACCGGATCCGGGCCTTTGCGAACATCATTTATCAGGCGGGTTACGCCTCACCTATTCGCAAGACCCGGGGCGAGGACATCATGGCCGCCTGCGGTCAGTTGAAATCAGCGACCGAACGCGCCCGCAAATCTCGCAAACAGATCGAGGCTGAGGCGGGATTGAACGGTTAAGACCCTAATAACAGGGGCCTTTAAACTTAATGTTTGCGGTTGCTGCACCTATATGCAGTTTTTGTTATATTTAAATCAGAGCGGCCTCGGCCCGGGGACTTCACCTTTGCGCACAAGATGGTGAGAAGGTCGGGGCGGTTCTGGCAAGATTGTTCAAGGCCGCTATCCTTCCTATTGCTTGGCAAGCGGCATTCAAGTGAACGGATCACTCAGGTGGGCCAATATTATGATTGCACGACATAGATTGATTTTTGAAATTGCAGTAGCGCTATTTGTCTTGGGACTTGGTCTCTCGACCGCATCCGCGCAGACAAGCGAACAGGATGCACATCTGGCCATCGAAAACCCGGCCGATTTGTCCAAGGACGAGGCGCAGAAACACTACAAGTCTCTGATACGACGCATGGCGCGTGGATACGCGGCTGCTCAGCTGGATCTGCTTCTGAACTATCAGGCGTGGCCGCTGTTCAATGATGCGCCGTATATTTCGGCCACGCACGGTCAGCGCTATGTGAACAGCTATGCCAATCGCATGGCGCATAACTACGCAACGTTGCAGCCGGGTGAGGTGCTGCCCGTGGGCTCGGTTCTGGCCAAGGACAGCATGACCGTGACGGATGAGGGCAATGTCCACCCCGGGGCGCTGTTTGTGATGGAGAAGCTGCCAGAAGGCACCAACCCCGAGACAGCCGATTGGCGCTACATCATGGTGATGCCCGATGGTTCGTTGTTCGGTGACACAATGGGGTTCCGCGCGTCAGAGGTCGAGTATTGCCATGTCTGCCACGAAGCTGTGGCAGATCGCGACTATACGTTCTACGTGCCCGAAGACTATCGCGTCGCCGAATGAAGGTCGGTTGGATCAGCGCCGGGTGAACCGCGCGGCGCCAATCACCTCGATCATCTGACTGCGTACCGGGTCGGGCTGCGCATCGACCGCGTTCAGCACTTCGCGCAACTCTGCGCGCAGGCCGTGCATCTGGTCAATCAGCGAGATCATCATCGACAGCGCGTCGGCCTCCATCTCGTACTGGTCGTGCAACTCGCAGGCCAATTCCAGCCGGGCGACATCCAAAGTGCGATAGACAAGGCCCTGCTCGGATTGCTCGGGGATCACGATTTCAGCGGCAAGATATTCGCTCAGCCGGTCTGATGTCAGGCGGGTGATGGCGGCAATCAGTTCGTCTTCGGTCAGGGTACGGGTCATGACGCCATTCCTTTGCGCGGGTCATAGCTGTGCGTTTCGCGCCATGTTCCCATGAACTGTTTCAAATCGTCATCGATGGTGTCCGGCAGGGTGACGGTCAGTTCGATCAACTGATCCCCGCGATCTGCAGAGCCGCGCTTCTTAACCCCCTTGCCGCGCAGCCGCAGGGTCTTGCCGCTGCTTGTACCCGCCGGAACGGTCACGTTGACACCGCCGTCAATTGTCGGCGCGGGGACCTTGCCGCCCAGGATCGCCTCATCAATCGTGATCGGCAATGAGATGTGGATGTCGTCACCCTGGCGGTCGAAGACGGGGTGCTTTGCCACCGAAACCGTAACCAGCGCATCGCCAGCCGGTCCGTCGCCATAGCCCGGCGCGCCTTTGCCGCGCAGGCGGATAGTCTGGCCATCGGTGATCCCGGCGGGAATCTTGACCTCGATCCGGTCGCCATCGGGCAGGGTCAGCTTTTGGCTGGCCCCAAAAACGGCATCCAGAAAACTGATCTGAAGCGAGTAGTTCAGGTTATGACCGGGCGCGTGAAATTCGGGGCTGCGTTGGCCATAGCCGCCGCGACCGCGCATGAATTCAGCGAAGATGTCAGACATGTCATCGGGGTCCGCCTGACGCCCGCGATAGGGGTTCCCGGCGGCCTCGGCATATTCGCGATAATAGTGTTGCTGCGGCCGTTCCTGACCCGAGGCGTCAATCTCGCCCTTGTCGTATCGCGCCCGCGTCTCGGGATCTTTCAGCAAGTCATAGGCTGCAGCAGCAGCCTTGAACTTGGCCTCGGCTTCGGCATCTCCGGGTTTCAGATCGGGGTGGCAATCCTTGGCGATGCGCCGATAGGCTTTCTTGATGTCGGCGGCGCTGGCGTCTTTTGCGACGCCAAGCACGGAATAGGGATCGTCGCTCATCTCACTCTCGCGGGTCGGGGGCTGTCTGATCTTGATGAATGTATTTTATCATGCGTTTTCAACCGGTCAAAAGGAAGAGCCTTTTGAAATTCCTCGCCAAAACCAAATGATCTGGTAATATCTGCATAAGTCAGATTGTTACATCACATGAGGGTTCCTGCATGTCGCGCCGAATTAAGTCCGCTCTGGCCTTGCTGGCCGGTAATGCCCTGGGGTTGCTGCTTGCGTCATTGCTGCTGACGGGCTTCGCGATCAAGCCGATCTCGTTCATCATTGTGGTGGTCGTCTTCACCGTGGTGCAATTGATTGCCGAGCCGCTGATCCTCAAGCTGGGCGAAAAGAAAGCGCCTGCGCTGAAAGGGGGGATCGCATTGATTGTCACCTTTGTTGGCCTGCTGGTGACCGATCTGATTACCGCAGGGCTGACCATCGGGGGTGTTTCCAACCTGTTGGCGGCGACTCTGCTGGTCTGGCTGGGGGCGCTGATCGGCAGCATTGTGTTGCCGATCTATGTGTTCACCGAACTGCGCGAACCTAAGAAATAGTCACAGCGCGTTCAGGCTGTTGCTGAGAGCCTGCCAAAGCTCTTCAACCGGCTCGCATCCGACTGAAAGACGGACAAATCCCGGGTCCACGTCGTCGCCCCAGCGCGCGCGGCGTTCGGCGGAACTGTGGACGCCACCAAAAGACGTTGCCGGGCGCAGCATCGGGCAGGCGTTGATAAACGTCTCGGCCTTGTCCTCGCTTTCCAGTGTCAGGGACAGCAAGAAACCAAACCGCGCGGTTTGGGCTTTCGCCAATGTGTGCGATGGGTCGCCCGGAAGGCCGGGGTAGCGGACCTGATCCACGACCGGATGCGCCGCCAACCGCTCGGACAGAACCTGAGCCGAGGTGCACATCCGGTCAAACCGGACATCCAGCGTTTCCAGTCCTCGATGCAGCAACCAAGCTTCGTGGGGTCCCGGTATCGAACCACTGACCTTTCGCCATTCCTCGACCCGTTCCATGATGTGTGCATCACGGCTGGCGACATGGCCCATCAGCAGGTCAGAATGCCCGCCCATCGCTTTGGTGTCAGACGACACAACAACGTCGATCCCCAGATCCAATGGGCGTTGGCCCAGCGGCGTCATGGTTGTGTTATCGGCAATCGTGATGCCCCCAGCCGAGCGGACAGCTGTGGCAACTGCGGCAAGGTCGATCATGTCCAGCCCGGGGTTCGAAGGGCTTTCGACAAAGACAACATCGAACCCGTCAAACCCGCCATCGGCAAATGCTGTCGTCGGACGCTCTTCAACATCGACACCCAGACGCGAGAGGAAACGGTCGGCGAGCAGGCGCGTGACGTAGTAACCGTCCGATGGGATCAGTATACGAGAACCGGCCTGCACGGTCGCAAACAGCGCCGCCGAGATTGCCGCCATGCCGGATGGAAACGACAGGCAGGGCGCGTCTTCGAGATGAGACAGCACATGCTCCAGATGCACCCATGTCGGATTGTCTACGCGACCATAGGTGGAATGCCCGTCGGGCGCGCCGGGCAGGTGGAACATGCTGCTTTGCGTCAGGGGCAACGCCACCGGATCGCCCTTGTTCAGCGCGTTGCCGCGAAGGTGCAACATTTCTCCGGGTTTCGGGGCCATCGCTCAGCGCCCCGGGATTTCGTCGCGCGGCGGGGCGGGTTCCCAGTTTTCGATGATGTCCACCGCCTCTTGCGCGGTGTCGACAAAGCGGAACAGGTCCAGGTCCTCGTCCGAGATGGTCCCGGCGTCGGCCAGAGCCTTCCAATTTATGACCTTCTCCCAGAACTCGCGCCCGAACAGCAGGAAGGGCACGCGATCCATCCGGCCGGTTTGAATAAGGGTCAGCGATTCGAACAGTTCGTCCATCGTACCAAAGCCGCCGGGGAAAATGGTGATGGCGCGGGCGCGCATCAGGAAATGCATCTTGCGAATGGCGAAATAGTGAAAGTTGAAGCTGAGCTCGGGCGTAACGTACAGGTTCGGTGCCTGCTCGTGCGGAAGTACGATGTTCAGACCGATGGAACAGCCAGCCGCATCCTGCGCACCACGATTGCCCGCCTCCATCACGCCGGGGCCACCACCGGTGACAATCACGTTCTCGCGGCCGCCTGTCTCGTTGGACTTCTCGGTCATCAGCCGGGCGAACTCACGCGCTTCGTCGTAGTATTTCGACAGCCCCGCCAGCGTTTCGGTTCGCGCTGTGTGTTTCTGCTCGGGCTCCGGAATGCGCGCGCCGCCGAACATCACGATGGTCGAGGCGATCTGGCGCTCGGTCATCAGCATTTCGGGCTTCAGCAACTCCAGTTGCAGACGCACTGGGCGCAGTTCATCCCGGCACAGGAAATCGTCATCGGCAAAGGCAAGGCGATAGGCGGATGAACGTGTCTGCGGCGTGTCCGGCACCTCGCTTGCGGTCGAACGGTCGGTCTGCGCGTCGCGGAAGGGGCTGAGGCGGTCTTCTCTCATGGGGCAACGATCCCTGCTTGCGTGTTTTCCAAACAGCTATAGGGTTCGCGGGCAGAGCGCCAGACACGGAAGAACAAGAATGAACTGGAAGAGTGAGATTTCAACCGCCGCCGCGCGGATCGACGGTTACGCGCAGGTCACTCCGGTGATGGAAAGCCGCGCCTTGGGGCTGGAATATCCGGTCGAGATGAAGCTTGAGCATCTGCAGCACACCGGCAGCTTCAAGGCGCGCGGGGCGTTCAACACGCTGCTCAGCCAGGATGTGCCCAAGGCCGGTGTGGTGGCCGCATCCGGCGGCAATCATGGTGCTGCGGCGGCATATGCGGCGCGGTCGCTGGGCCACCCGGCCAAGATCTTTGTCCCGGAAATCGCCGGGCCGTCCAAGATCGCCCTGATCGAACAGACCGGCGCGGATCTGAGCGTGGTGCCCGGCGAATACGCAAACGCGCTGACCGGGGCACAGACCCACGAAGAAGCCACAGGCGCGATGCAGATCCACGCCTACGACGCGCCAGCCACCGTGGCCGGGCAGGGCACTTGTTTTGCCGAATGGGAGGCGCAGGGTTTGCAAGCGGATACCGTTCTGATTGCGGTTGGCGGCGGTGGCTTGATTGCGGGCGCTCTGGCCTGGTTGCAGGGCGCGCGCAAGGTTGTTGCGGTCGAGCCCGAAACCTCTTGCGCGCTGAATGCCGCCCTGCAGGCGGGTGCGCCGGTGGATGTTTCTGTTTCAGGCGTCGCGGCCAATGCGCTGGGCGCGCGGCGGATCGGGTCGATCTGCTTTGATCTGGCGCAGGACGTGACATCGGTGCTGGTAAGCGATGCGGCCATTCTGCAGGCGCAACAGACCCTTTGGCGGGCGCATCGGATTCTGGTGGAACCGGCGGGTGCAACCGCATTGGCCGCGCTGTTGGCCGGGGTTTACCGACCTGCGCCCGGCGAACGCGTCGCGGTTCTGATCTGTGGTGGAAACATCTCTCCTGATCCTTTGCCGGTCTGAGTCTCGGGCATTGAGCCGCAATTTGTGCCTTCTGCGTCGCATTGCAGCCAGTCTTTCGCTTGCGTATAGGCAAGACCAACGTGAACAGAGTCTGTAGGGAGCCCCTCAATGTCCAACGCGCAACTAGAAGCCGCCATCGAAGCCGCCTGGGAGGCGCGCGACACCATCAGCCCAGCCACCACAGGCGAACAGCGCGAGGCGATCGAGGATACCCTGAACGCGCTGGACAGCGGTTCGCTGCGTGTGGCGGAAAAGCAGGAGAGCGGTGACTGGCATGTGAACCAGTGGGCCAAAAAGGCCGTATTGCTGGGCTTTCGCATCAAGGACATGGAAATCCAGAACGGCGGCCCGCAGGCTGGCGGCTGGTGGGACAAGGTCGACAGCAAATTCGCCGGTTGGGGTGAGAACCAGTGGCAGGCCGCAGGTTTCCGCGCAGTTCCGAACTGCGTCGTACGCAAATCGGCCTATATCGCGCCGGGCGTTGTGCTGATGCCGTCATTCGTGAACCTGGGTGCCTATGTGGACGAAGGCACCATGGTCGATACCTGGGCCACGGTCGGGTCGTGCGCGCAGATTGGCAAGAATGTCCACCTGTCGGGCGGCGTCGGCATCGGCGGCGTTTTGGAGCCGATGCAGGCGGGTCCGACCATCATCGAGGACAACTGCTTTATCGGCGCGCGTTCGGAAGTGGTTGAAGGCTGCATCGTCCGCGAAGGCTCGGTTCTGGGGATGGGTGTGTTCATCGGCAAATCCACCAAGATCGTGGATCGCGAAACCGGCGAAGTGACCTATGGCGAAGTGCCACCCTATTCGGTGGTCGTGGCCGGTTCGATGCCCTCCAAGAACAATATCAGTCTTTACTGCGCGGTTATCGTCAAACGTGTGGATGAGAAGACGCGCTCGAAAACCGGCATCAACGAGCTGCTGCGGGACTGATTGAAACGCACATCTGAACATGCAGAGCCCCGGTTGAAAATCACCGGGGTTTTGGTATGTCTTAGTGTTATTAGCTAAGGAGCATCGCGCTTGAAGCGTCTGCTCTGCGGACAAACCGGACTTGTGCGATTGCGGCAATTGCTGACGCAGCATTGATTTGCTGTCGCAGCACATTCATCGCTGCGTTGCAGCTGTTGTCGCCAGACCGGTCATTCAAAGCTATGATGATGCGATACTATCAAACTCTAGTTTCGCGGCACATAGGATCAGCAGCTTAGACGCCGAACAAAGCCAACGTTTGCGTTGTCGCTGGCAGTGCAGCAGGACAGGCCATGCGGGCCTTCAGCCAGTAAGCAAATTCTCGTTATGGCTCATGCAGGTGGCGAGGAAGAGGGAGTATGTCGCGGTCGTGGAATTTTTCATAAAGTCGAGATATTGCAGAGATTGGAACTTTGGTTCCTGCTTCGTGTTTGAATTGATCAGGAACGAGGCACCAATAGTGCTTCTATTTGTTGTTATGCTTTTTTGACAAGCGTAATCTTGTTTTTCTGACAGGAAATTAACGTTACTGCCGAACGCGATAGCCGGAAGCAATGATCTTGTTTATCAGAACTGCGGCGGCCTGGTGCATGTCCTTTTCATCGTTATTGCCGACTGCTGTTTCGTGGGCAGCAGCTGCGTCATGCAGAACTCCCACAATTTCATGTTCGGGCAGAAGCTCACGATCTTTAATTGCAAGCAAAAGCGCTTCACAAATTGAGAGTGCGGCCATTCCTGAATGGTCTTGCCGGTCAGCCATGGTAGACGTCCTTTTCTAACAGGCGTCCAAGCATGGAAGCGCCACGATGAATTGCACCATACTGGCATAGATTGCTGTATACTTAACTGATCGAAAGCAGTCTTGGCGTCGGATAGTTTCGCGGGCTGCTCATCGATGAAGGAAGAACACTTGCGCACTATCAAAAATAGTCCACTCACCCGAAAGCTTTCAAACTTCGTCGCTCTGACTGAGGTTGAACTTGCGGTATTGGCACGCCTGCACAAGCGTCGCAGAACCTTTGAAGCCGGACGTGACCTTGTGCATCAAGGGCAATCAGAGCAGGCGGCCTACATTCTGGCCTCGGGCTGGGTTTGTTCCTACAAAACCCAGACTGACGGGTCGCGTCAGATCGTCGATTTCCAAATACCGGGTGACTTTCTGGGCTTGCGAAGCGTTCTGTTGCACACCTCGGATCACAGCATAGAACCAATCATGGAAATCCAAGCCATTGAAGTAGTAGTGGATGATCTCCTGGAAGCATTTGCGCAGACGCCCCGGCTGGCGACAGCAATTCTTTGGGCGGTATCTCGAGATGAAGCGATGGTGGTTGAGCACCTGGTCAACATAGGACGGCGAGATGCGGGTGAGCGCATGGCGCATTTTCTTTTGGAACTTGGTGTGAGGCTGACTCAGGTCGGGATGGCAAACAAGACGGGATACACTTGCCCCCTGACACAATACCACCTTGCCGATGCGCTGGGACTGAGTGCCGTGCATGTTAATCGTGTCCTACGGCAACTGCGGGAGAAGGGGTTGGTTACTTTTCAATCCGGGCAAGTGGCATTTGATGATTATGACGGACTGGTGACGTTGGCCGGTTTTGACCCCACTTATCTGGATCAGGCCGGGCCACTGTTGAAGCAATAGGTTCACCCCTTCAGCGATGCCGGGATTTTGATGATAGTTGCCTGGTTAGAGACGCCATTCGCTTCGGCAGATTTTGGATTTCACCGAAAAAGAAGCGCAAGATAAATACAGTCCGATTGCGGTACTGGATTTCCTGCGCTTCTCAAATACTCGTTAAGAACACGCCAGCAAATATCCCGCCAACACACATCACGTTGCCGGAATCCAAACATCGTTGCACTGACGCAGGTTAGTCAATTTTTGGCAGTACCGGATTCTCGGGCACCAAATGCATTTGAGATTCCAATAAAATCTCAGGTCATTGGCCGCAGACTAACATCGATCAGCGCGCGTCTGCCATTTGCACATTATTCTAAATCACAACGCCAGTACTACCGCGGCGCTTACGAGCGTGTACCGCGGCAGACTGCGCGGGGAAGATCCAACAAACTATATGGAGGACCAAGGTGAGCACGAGATCGTCCAGTTCTTTGGTGACGTTTTCAAATCCGTTCTCTTTGTCCGGCTACCCGGATGAACTTCCTGCAGGCGAGTATGAAGTAGTTGTTGAAGAAGAACTACTACAGGGCCTGAGTTTCGAAGCATATCGCAGAACCGGAACCTACCTGACAGTTCAGGGCAAAGGCAGCAAGCCAGGTCGCACGGAAATGCGCCCAATTGACCCAGAAGATTTTGAACTGGCGCTCAAGCAAGACCAAACCTTGGCCACATCTAACAATGACAGCGATGCGGCGCTTTCCCCGCAGGAGGAATAGATTATGAACACGCCCGAATGGCTTAAACCCGGAATCTACGGCGCCCTGATCGGAGGAGTTTTCGTAGGCGTAGTTGGATTTTCTTGGGGTGGATGGATGACCGGCAGTAACGCGGACAAGATGGCCAACGCCATGTCCCGCGACAATGTAATCGCTGCGTTGGTTCCGATCTGCGTCGACATGGCGAGAACTGACACCCAACGCGCCGAAAAAATAACAACGATCAAAGAAGCTTCTTCTTTCAAGCGAAAGGATGCCGTTATGGCAGCCGGCTGGGCAACGGTACCGGGATCCCAAACCCCCAACAAAGATCTGGCACAGGCCTGCATTGAGGGGCTGAACCTGGATGGATCGTAACTCAATCACTCAACATTCGGACAACGCCGTTTGCACCAGGACAAATCGAAAAAATCAGCACTGGTTTTACTCTCACTTTATGACGGCGCTGTTTGTCGGCGTTTTCAGCTGCTTGGCGGGCTCCTTTATCTCATCAAATCCCGCATCGGCCGAAACAAATTCGATCCCGGATAATGCGCATCCCAAAAAATATGGCGACGGTTGGGAATGCGATTTGTCCTATCGGTTGGATGGCGAAGAATGCGTTGCCATTGTCGTGCCGGGAAATGCCTACCCCACAAACAGAACCTACGGCTCAGGGTGGGCATGTATGCACGGCTTTGTTGAAGTTGGCGGCACCTCATGCACTGAAGTGATTGTGCCTGAAGGTGGATATCTCGATCCATCAGGTGAGAGGTGGCGGTGCCTGCGTGGATACACAAGAGTAGACGATAGCTGCCAGAAAATCGTGGTGCCGGATAATGCTTACCTGACGAATAGCACTTATGGATCTGCATGGCGTTGCAACCGTGGCTACGAAAAAAACGGAGAAGCATGCGTGGCAGTAGCGGTGCCGGAAAACGCTTTTCTGAACGCATCAACCAGCGGGCGTCCCTGGACGTGCGAGCGTGGGTATTTTGAGCGCGACGGACGATGCGATGCCGTCTTTGTGCCTGAAAATGCTTTCTACGATGACGCGATCCATGGAGTTGGATGGAAATGCGAACGTGGCTACGAGGCGTCCGGTGATCGCTGCAATGCAATCGAGCTACCGGCAAATGCCCATATCGACCGATCCGGCAATGGGTGGCAATGCCACAAAAACTATCATCGATCAGAAGGGCTGTGTGTTCTGAACCAGTGAGAATTCAGACAGAAAGCCCACTTTCCCAAACTTCACAATTTTTGCCCGTCCTTACCAAGGACGCGCGTTTCACAATCTAAAAAGGAACAAATATGAAACCCGTACCCATTGCGTCGGATGCCAAGCAGTTCATTGCCAGCGATGCGCAAAAGCTGCCGCCTGAACAAGCAGTTTTTCCAGAGCTTCACCGCAAGACACTTGTGACAGATACACCGACTGCAATTGTGTATTGCGAAGGAAACTTCGCAAAGATCGATGGCAAGACGGCTAATGGTCTCGTTCGACATTCACAGGCCTATCGCGTTCTTTCGGTGATCGACAGCACGTATGGCGGTTGTGACAGTGGCAAAGTGCTTGACAATGTCGCAAATCAGGTTCCCATCTTCGATGATCTTGATGCCGCCGTCGCTAATGAAGCTACGATCCCGGACACGTTTATTTACGGAATGGCGCCGGCCAGCGGCAGAATGTCCCTTGAGGATCGCGAAGTTGTTGTGGATGCGATAACGCTCGGAATGAACATCGTCAGTGGGCTGCATGAATTTCTTAGCGATGACAAGGAGCTCGCCGGATTTGCCAAAATTCACGATGTCACGATACGCGACATTCGCAAGCCGCGGCCAAATCCCGACCTGCGCCTGTTAGATGGCAGTATTGGAGACGTCCAGGCGATCCGCATCGCGGTGTTCGGCACCGATTGTGCAATTGGAAAGCGTACAACCGCGACAATCCTGACAGGCGCACTTAACGCGCATGGGATCAAAACAGTTTTGGTCGGCACCGGCCAAACTGGTTTGATGCAGGGCGCCAAGTATGGTGTCGCGATGGATTCGGTGCCGCCGCAATTTTGTTGTGGCGAACTTGAGCGCGCTGTCGTTGCGGCATCCGAGGGTGAGCACCCGGATGTAATAGTGATCGAGGGCCAGGGCGCGCTAAGCCATCCGGCTTTTTGCACATCAGCCTTCATTCTGCGAGGCAGTCAGCCACATGCAGTTATTCTTCAACACGCGCCTAAACGAAAACGTCGATGTGATTTCCCCAACATGACTATGCCCGACCCTTGCGATGAGATCACCCTGATCGAGGCTTTTGCGAACACAGAGGTAATTGGCATGACGATCAACCATGAAGGAATGAATGATGTTGAGATTTCAAAGGCCATCACAGACTACAACTGCAAATTGTATCTCCCGGTCACTGACGCATTGAACCGTCCTCCAAAAAACTTGGTGAATATGGTTCTATCTGCCTTTCCGCGCTTGCAACCCGTACGTGCTACGACGATTGAATGAGCAAGCTGCGTATCGACGTTGATCTGGACAAAATTCGGTACAACACACGGTTCCTGGTCGACCACCTTAGACCCCGCGGAATTACGGTGACAGGTGTGACAAAAGCCGTTTGCGGTCATCCTGAGATTGCGAATGCTATGCTTGAAGGTGGCGCGACAGGGCTGGCGGACGCGCGGATCAGCAATATCATGCGTATGCGCGATGCTGGAATCTCGTGCTCCATATCCTTGATCCGAACGCCCATGCTGAGCCAGGTCGCGCAAGTCCTTGATAACTGCGATGTCAGCTTCAACACTGAGATGGACATTATCGCCAGCCTGGCCATCGAGGCGCTGGGGAAGAACATTACTCACAATATTATCCTGATGGTAGAAATGGGGGATATGCGGGAGGGCATCTTGCCTGAACACCTTGAGGGCACTGTTTCTCAAATTCTTAGAATGGAAGGGATTTCTCTGAAGGGGATTGGCGCAAATTTTGCCTGTCTGGGTCATGTGGCACCCTCTGCAGGAGCAATGGAATTGCTTTCGTCGCTCGCCGCCGACACCGAACTTGCAAGTGGACCCGCTCTGGAAACAGTGTCAGGCGGCGGTTCTGCCAGTTTGCCATGGGCGCTTGGCAAGGGGGCGACCGGAAAAATCAACAACCTGCGTCTGGGTGAGGCCATCCTGCTGGGTACCGATCCCGTTTCGGGGTACGCGATCGACGGGCTTTACACAGATGTTTTCACGCTTTGGGCGGAAGTGATCGAAACGAAGATCAAATCAAATCCAAATTCCTTGCAATTGAATTATCCTATACCTTCTATGCAGTGTGTGACTTTAGACAGTCCTTCGAAAACTCGGTCGATCCTTGGCATTGGACTCCAGGACACCGATGCAGCGGGTCTAATATTCCCTGCTGGCGTCACGTTCGTCGGAGCCACCAGTGATCATATCGTTGTTGAAAACACCAATTGTATGCTTCGCCCTGGTGGCGAGGTAAAGCTGAAATTGAACTATAGCGCGCTCTCGCGCGGCATGGCTGCACCTGATGTAGCAAAAGTCTTCCATGGTGATGGCGCATTGGTTGACTGCACCCCAGCGAACACTGATCGCCCATATTCGAAGCGAAAGTAGCGCGCCAGGGTTGCCGCCGCCTCGGTTCTGCTTCAGCCACCCGTCTTATTCTACGGCTTTACGTAGTAAATGAGGCACCCAATCCCTATATTGGATGTAGCCGCATTCACTTTTCACACCCTATCTGGGCTCGTGGGTGTTGCGGACAATCAAAGGATCAAAATGATGTCTTTCAAAGACCTGACGACCAGAGCGGCTGCCGCACTGAAGGAAAACGATGCGGACGCGTCAAAAAAAGAAGTGACGTCGAAAGGGCAGGACGCCGTCCCCGAAAAATCAAAGCCTAAACCTCAAAACTGATAATACCCTGCCGGGAGCGGGTGGCTTGTTCTTGTTTACATCTCCGAGCGAGCGGTATCAGCAAAGGAGAACTACCCAAATGAACCAACTAATCAGCAAGACAATCGCAGTCTTTTCCAGGCCGTTTACTTTCCCTGGCTTTGACGAATTACTCCCGGCGGGCGAATACGACATAGAAACTGAGCTTTCCGCACCACCAGATTATTTGGATCCAGAAGCCTGGAAAGCATCAGTGCTAATCTTTCTGCTTCCACGGAAATCTCACCCCGGTCTGGCGCGAACCTTGACCGTTTCTCTTACTGATTTGGAGAGAGCCCGCGCAAAGGATAAATTGTCTTCAAAGCAGTTGTCGCAGTTCTTGCTCGACCAACTTTTGGCCGATCCCATGGTGCAATTGATTATGGAAGCGGATGGTGTGTCTGAGACTCAACTTCGGCACCTCTACTCGGAGTCGCTCATTTCTGAGGCAGACGACGGATCATCAGATCAACGAGCCATACCACGAGGATGCACAAGCGGTTCTCGGTATGCTTTCGCTGTCCAAGCTGCTGAGAACGAAGGAATGCCAGTTCGTCCTATTAAAACCCCTCGGATTACAGGCCGTCCCATCGGACAGTCTGAACCAGGCAGCTCCTTCAATCTCAAGGCTTAGGGCTCGGAACTTTCTTTTCCAGTCGCTGTATAAACCAAAACAGAAATCGAGGCTAAGAACTGATGGAAGACTTCGACAACGACGCAGATACGATCATGGCTCGCGCCCACAATGACGTGCCGCAAGAACGCCCGTGTCTTCGTTGCAGAACGCCATTCTGGAGCGAAGGGTTCGGAGAGCGGATTTGTCGACGCTGCAAGGGGTTGAGCGCGTGGCGAAATGGCGTATCAGTAAGCCCTGGGTTAGCTCGGCGTCGCTGATAACCTGACGCCGGTCTTACCAGCTTTTCTGATCATATCTCATTTTATCTTATTGGTGCTGACCCGGGCCTTTTAACGTGGAACCCGATCGGTAATCGGTGCTGAAGACGAAGCGTACGCGCGGTTTGGACTCGAACCGTTCTTATGCGTAGTGATATGGGCTCAAGCCGCCTAATGCACACACTTAAACCGTGCCAGTATTCATAATCGGACAGCAGGCATTCACGCCGCTTGTACTATTCGGTGGTCAGCGCGGTGCTGTTGCTTGGGTGCGGAGGGTGGATCGGAGTGCAAAATATGCCAAGAGTCCAACTACCTGCAGTCACCCCAAAACCCAGAGCTTGGAACAAGGGGCGGATCATCGGTCAGAAACGACCGCTACTCCCAAAACAGGTCTGGGCGATCCGTGCCCGGCTCGAACTTTCTGGAAATCTGCGTGATCTCACAATGTTCAACGTCGCGATTGATAGCAAGCTACGCGGCTGCGATCTGGTCAAACTCGCTGTGACCGATCTTGTCAAAGACGATCGCGTCCGTGAGCGTGTTTCGGTGATCCAGAGCAAAACCAAGCGATCTGTTCAATTCGAACTGACGGAAAACACGCGAGAAACTGTATTGGTATGGGTAAAATCACCGGAAATGTTTGCTAGCCGGTTCATGTTTCCAAGCCGATTCCATGATCGACCACACATCTCGGCGCGCCAGTATGGCAGGCTGGTTCGAGACTGGGTGACCGCAATCGGATTGGAACCGAGCGGATATGGCACGCATTCGCTTCGCCGAACCAAAGTAGCTGAGATCTACCGCAAGACAGGAAATCTCCGCGCGGTCCAACTTCTGCTTGGGCACACAAAGGTCGATAGCACCGTGCGATACCTGGGCGTTGAATTGGAAGACGCGCTAAGCATTGCAGAGCGCATAGACATCTGAGACAGTTTGGCGAGCGGCGCTGTCGGTCGCCAATCCATAGTGGTTCTAGTTCTTTTACGCAGGAGTGGGACGTAGCGTGCCCTGAGCGGAAGTGTCAAAATCTTGTTGCGTACGCTCGCAGCACAGTTTTCTCGGCTCAGGCGCAATTTACAGGGTGCGGGACCGAGCGGCCATTTGATCACGCCGCGAGTACTTGTGCAGAAGCGGCGCGAAAATCGCTGCGTTGCAGCCAATGTTATCAGGCCAGTCATTCATAGTCACGGGGAAGCCTTGATCACATACTCCTCTTTCGCCGCACTCAGGCCAGACAATTTCTTTCGGTAGTTCACCAAGGATCTTGGTCACCGGCAGTTTCAAAAACTACCTGCCCTGGCGGTACTTGCATTGCGACAAGGGAAACTTCCTTGACTCTATTCTGGCTAAGGACCACAAAAGTGCATTGGTGAAAGTTACTCGTCGCCGCGATGCTGCCGGCTTCGATGATCCAATGGCCTTCAGAATAACTGTAGCATGTGCCCCAGCATAGGAACGGGTTTCGCTGGGGTCTTCGCTATGAGCTCGTTCCTCGCAAGCATTCGCAACTGTCACCTGACAAGCCCCAGTCATCGCGTGAACCATGAAAGAAGGCGCCGTATGAACTGCACATGGCTTTTAAATTGCGTGTTTGATGCCCGATAGATCAGGTCTCAGGCTCCTTTTCAATCAGTCATTCATCGTGTTTACGCGCTGCATTCTTTGTTTGATCCCGACACTCTTGGTGTTGCTCTCCGGAACGCAGCTTCCCGCCCAGGTCGCGGGCAATGCCGATGGGTCTGTTTGTGACGAAGGTTTCGAAAACAAGAACGGATCCTGCCAAAGAACAGACGTACCAGAAAACGCATATTTGACGGGTAGCTCCTATGGTAGCGGCTGGGAATGCAATCACGGTTTCCAGAATGTCGGAGAACTCTGTGAGGAAATAAGAGTTCCTGAAAATGCCTATCTTGCATCAACCGGAGATCAGTGGGAGTGCAATCGGCTGTTCCAGCGTGTCGGGGAACTCTGTGAAGAAGTGATGGCACCTCAAAATGGGTACGTCGAAACCCGGTTTGGCGTGCAGGAAATACACTGCAACTGGGGATTTCGTAAGGAGGATCAGGATTGTGTTGCGATTAATGTCCCGAGCAACGGCCGCCTGACTAACAAAAACAGCGCGGATGGTTGGGTGTGCCTCAGAGGTTACAGGGCAGCGGAGAGCGGTTGTGAGCCTGTGGCTGTTCCACAGCATGCATATCTTGCACCTGAAACGTATTCCGGATGGAAATGCGAACGTGGTTTTCGCGCAAACCGGGACAGGTGCGTTGCGATCCTTATCCCTTCAAACGCTCACTTGAATCGAAGAGGTGATGGTTGGGAATGTAATCGGCCGTTTACACGACAGAACGATAAGTGCACCGAAAATGTGCCGCGACAATAGGTTGGTGGGAACCAATACCGCCTGACATATCCGGAAGGACGAATCCGTGAACCATAACTCGATTGACGAAAACCTGGGTAAAATACTCAAAGCCGAAAAGGCGCAACGCTGGTCCTACAGCATAAAGATGTTTGTCGCATTGGCGGTGATTGTTGCGGCCATAATTGTGGTGGTGTTTCTCTGATGCGTAAAAGCACCCCTCAGGTTAGCCTCCGACACCCAAAATCGGCAATTCGCGACCTAGAACAAAGAGCATTTCAGGAACGCAGTGTTCGTAAGTCGCGGAACGCTGACGTAGCCGGTGTGATTGAGGAACAGTTTGGCAAGTACTTGATTAAGGCCGGCATTCTGAGCGGTAACAGCGTTGCGCGCGCATTCCCCAAGCCACCAGCTAAAACGCAGGCAATGATTGCCGATGCAGTTGGTGAAACACCAGAGTTGGCCATTGAAGCCTTAAAAGGAATTCTCGAAGAACGAGACAGGAAACGTAGCGGTCAACGACGTTTGGAAGGAAACTCCGGCACGCTCGTTCCCAGTGCAAGAGAATATGCAGAGGCATTGCGCCAGATCAGGCTCACCCCTGCGCAGGTCACAATGCTCAAAGCACTTACTATCGCAGGTAGGGAAGGTCTGACCATTGGTCACTTGTCTCAGGCAGCCGGTTACAAATCACGCGAGGCCTCCATCAAGGTTTTCAAGAAAATCGGACTATTGATCGCAGAATATCTGGAACTGGACCTACCCGAAGCCGGATCGGTACAGAATGATGGCGCCGCTCAGGTCCTGGCATTTTCTCACATCGAAAGTGACGATGAGCCAGCAACTTGGATTATGCATCAGGAACTGCGCGACGCTGTTCGTTCGGTTCTATGACGTACGTTCCAGCCCCCGCTTTTGTAGAGAACTCTGAACCGGTACAAATGCACGAAAGGTTGCACACGTAGCTTATGCTGGAGAAGAAACCATACCCGCTCGACCTGATCTATGTACCTGTGAAGCGTGCAAAAACACTTGATCAGCAAAAAGTCCTGACGCTGGCCGAAGATATTCTGAAGAACGGCCAGAAGACCCCGATCCAGATACGCGCGGACAACAAGAGGTTCGTGCTGATTGAAGGCCTTCACCGACTAGAGGCCATTCGCGCCCTCGGCGGTGATACTGTCGAAGCCTTTTTGGTGCGCGCCAGGCTACACTAGATGCCTATTGGAATTGGCGTTCGACAAAGCCTCGGAAAAAGTCAGCAGACGTTGACTTTTTTCATCCCAAAGATGCAATCGTGCGCAATGAAGGCTCTCATATAGAGTAATACGCTGGCAATTTTCCAACTCGGAATGGTCACGCAATACCTCGTTTAGCCGATAAAACGGTATGCGGCTGGCAAGGTGGTGAACATGGTGCACACCGATATTGGCAGAGAACCACCGCAGGATGCCTGGCAGGGCGTAGTGAGAACTTCCATAGAATGCGGCGTTCTGAAGATTCCACACTTCTTCCCGCTCCCAAGTCGTGTGTTCAAACTGGTGTTGAATATAGAATAGCCAAATACCAATCGATGCGGCGACGATCATGGTTGGAAGGAATACAAAAACCAGTACATCCAGGCCTCCGGTCCAAAAAATCAGAGCCAGGACCACCGCAATCGCGGCGTTTGTTCCCATTGCACTTGCCCAATACAGCCAGCCTGACCGCATGAAACCAAAGGGCAAGCGATTTTGAAAAAAGAACGTGTAGACCGGTACGATACAGAACAGGAAGAAGGGGTTCCGGATTAACCTGTAAGCGGCACGCCCGAACCAATTCCGTTTCAGGTATTCCTCAATGGTCAATGTAGGAATGTCACCCATACCACGCCGATCAAGGTTACCGGTTGAGGCATGGTGAATCGCATGGCTTTGCCGCCAGACGTCATAGGGTGTCAGGGCGAGAACACCCAGAACCCGGCCGGTCCAATTGCAAACGGTGCGGTTTCTAAAGAAGGATCCATGACCACAATCATGCATAATGATAAAGATACGGACCAGAAATGCGGCGTTCAGGATGGCCAATAGAACAGTGACCCAGATACTAAGGGATAGCGCAAACCACGCTGCGCCCCATAGCGCGAAAAAGGGGATGACAGTGATTGTCAGTTCAATAACGCTACGCTTCGTATCGGGCACACGGTATTGCGCGAGCGCCCGGGTCAATTCCTGCTGTTGCAACTGACTTGTTCTCCAAGGGCTTTTAGCAGCCCATTGTGCAAACGGGCACCCCATAAGGGTGCCCGTAAAAGGTCAGGCCAGTGCCAGATTGGCGGCGCTGTCGCGCCCGTCACGGCCAGCTTCGACGTCAAAAGTGACCTTCTGGCCGTCCTTCAATTCGCTGATGCCGGAACGCTCAAGTGCTGAGATATGCACGAACACATCGCGCTTGCCATCTTCAGGTTCGATAAAGCCAAAACCTTTGGTCGAGTTGAACCATTTTACTGTGCCATTTGCCATGGTGGAAGTCTCCTAATACTTGCCGCCCGCATTATTGCGGCGACTCGGCGTGGTCGGTCTGAATCGAAAGACTGAACGCCGAGTTTGGGAGACAGCAGGTCGAAAAAGAAAAACGTAAGCCCTGTGTATATGGACTTCGAGTACACACGATACAAGCCTTGATACAACGGAAAGCAACAGAAGATCTAAGTCTGCCCAGCCCAATTTGGGACAAAGATAAGCAGAACCATTGCTCTGTGGTTCGGAAATCAGAGGTCGGCTTCCGATAAAACCTGCCGAATGCGTATGCAGCAAATTGATTGCTCAGGCACGGCAGGTAGGGCTCACTGTCCGAAATCGCCGCGTGCTTCAAGAACACCGCGGCAAGGCACAAATGTTCATTGAGTGATTGAAACATTGCTAAATCAACGAGTTGACCTCTCTAACGAACGGTAGATTCTGCGCGGCCCGAATCTTGGGTCATGCTGCGTTGGCATAGGGCGACTGCGAGCCTCAAAGTGCCATTAGTAGGTCCGTATCTGCGCAAGCATCGGGCAAGAAACGTTCCCGATGTTACAGTTGGCCGTAAGTTCATTCAGGGCGGCCTCCAATCGCTTAAGTTCGATTATCTTCATACGCACATTGGAGATATGAAGCTCGGCCAGTTCCTTAACGGATTGGCAATCCTCGCTATCACCTTCGGATAGGTTGAGAAGCACCTTTGCATCGGCAAGCGAAAAACCCATGTCTCGGCACTTCCTTAGAAAACGAAGCCGTCCAACATCGTGCGCGGAGTACATGCGTCGATTATTCGATGCCCTTTCTGGTTTCGGCACGGTCCCTTCGCGTTCGTAGTAGCGGATAGTATCAATTCCGACACCGCTTTGCCGGGATGCCTCCCCAATCGCAAACATGTGAGATTTCCTGTCTTGATCCTGTAGTGGCTACAGAAGTTAAACGAGAGGTTGTTGTCTCTACAACTCCGCGCGACGTAGTCCATCAGGGAAACAGAATGCAGAAGTACCTTAGCCTCAGCTATTTGGGATCGCTATCAGCGCTTGGCGTCGCGACTTGCTGCGTTTTGCCCATGACGATGATGTTACTGGGGCTGGGTGGCAGTTGGTTGGCAATCTTTGGGAAGGTTGCCGCAGCGAGTTACTATGTGCTGACGATGTCAACGGCGTTCGTCGTGATATCATGGATGGTATCTTATCGGCGCGGTTCCTTGCCGACGTTGAAATGGTGGCTTGCAGGAACGACTCCAATCACCGGCGTGGGTTGGGTCGTTGTGTTTAACGAGCCATGGATTAACGATTACCTGATCATGCAGATGTGAGACTATGACAAAACAAACTGTAGTCCTAGAAAGCACCCTGATTTGCCCGAAGTGCGGCCACAGTGAAACCGAGCAAATGCCAACGGATGCTTGCCAGTGGTTCTATGAATGCAAGTCGTGCAAAACAGTTTTGAATCCGTTGGAAGGCGACTGTTGTGTTTACTGTTCATATGCCACGGTCCCGTGTCCACCAATTCAGCTAGGCGATAGCTGTTGCGGATGAAGTGAAGGACGGTTTTGTTGAGCGAACTGTGAGCCGCCGCCGCGAGCATCGCTGCTATTTGCATGAATGACAGTTTTTTCCGCTGCTTGGCCGCACAAGGTATTCGGCAGTTGCAGTGTCGTTACTGCTGCAAGCGCATGCAGCAATAAAATCCAGGGTACAGGTTGGGCTCGGAGCGGACATCTCTATCAACTGCGACACAAACTTGACCGCGCCCGCCCGCACCGCTAAGGCCCCTCTCCATGGAAAAGCAGAAAAAACCCTCGCGCCAGCAGGTCTATACCCTTCTGGTCCAGATTGGCCGCAAGGACGGTGACGGCTTGCCCGAAGGGGCGACCGGGGCGGCGTTGATGTGTTTTGCCAGCGGTGTCGATGAGGCCGAAGCGGTGCGCGAAACCGTGGCGATCCTGAAACAGGCCGATACGGCTCCGCTCGATGTGACCGGCTATGGCACATTGGCCGAGCGCGAGGCGCAGGGGCATGACATCGACCCGGACGAACGTGCTCTGATGCAGCGGGCGCTGGACGAAAACGCCGTCATCGTCGCGCAGATGACCCCGTTCTTCGGGGATGAGGATTAATTCTGCATCCCGAACCAGTTTCGGTAAATCTCGTCATAGGTGCCGTCTTCACGCAAGGCGAGCAGCGCCTGATTGACGTCCTCAACCAGGGGTGAACCCGTCGGGAAGGCGATCCCGTAATTCTCGCGCAGGAATACGCCACCCGTCATTGTCGCGATGCGCCGGCCTTCGTGCGAGGCGTAATAGGACAGGATTGGTGCGTCGAACACCACCGCGTTCAACTCTTCTTGTTCGAACGCGGACAGCATTTCCTGCAGGCCGGGATAGCCGGTGAACTCGATCTCGCGCCGGTTCAGGAAACTTGCAGCAGTGGAATCGGATATGGTGCCGACCTCTTTGCCATAAAGGTCGTTGACCGAATTCACGCTGCCGGTGATCGCATCCACCGTCATGACCGAAGTGATCCGGGCGGTAAAGACCGACACGATGAACAGGGATGACACCACCAGCACAACCCCCAGCAACCGGCCAAACGGCGTGCGCGGCATCCGCTCCTCGAACCCGCCATTGACCACCAGGTTGAGCGCCCACCAGAAGGAGGGAAACCAGGCCTCGTTCAGCTTGCGGTCGAAATAGGGCTGCGCGCGGCGTTCAAATCCCCACATCAGCATGCCGCCGCCCAGCAGAATGGCAAAGGCGAGACCTATCGCGATGAACAGCTCGCGCGAAAGCAGCGCCTGCAACAGCGATGGCCTGCGCGCCGCGTCCGAGGGCACCATGATCTGCAAACCAGCCTCAAAGATCGGCTGGCTGAAATCCATCATCGTCTCGCGCGATGCGGTGATCGAAATGTTGGCGATCGCCAGATCTGCATCGCCCTGTTGAACGGCCCCAAGCATTTCGCCAAAACTTGTGACGCGACGCACTTCATAGTCCCAGTTCAGCGACTCGGCCAAGGCGGCCAGCAGATCCATGGAAAACCCGGTTTCGGCGCCGTCCTCGACATAGGAAAACGGAGGACGGGTAACTGTTGTCACCGTCAGCGTCTGTGCCTGACTTTGCTGGGCAAGAACCGAGAAGGTCAGGCAGATCAGGGCGAAGAATACGCGCATCATTGTCAAAAAACCTGTTTCGCGGCGCTGTAACTCAATTGGGTGATGCACGGCAAGGCGGACACTGGGTCAACGGCGTTGATTTTCCTGGTGTGGTAGCGTTGAACTTTAGACAAATCACCAGAAATTTTGCGCTGTCGGGGTTGGCAATCGGGTCAATTCATTGAATCTGTGCGCGAACAACGGTCCTGATCCGAAAACGAGGCGCATTATGACTGACCCTATCCAACTGACGGCCGATCTGATCCGTTGCCCATCGGTCACACCCGAGGAAGGTGGTGCGCTGGTTCTGCTCGAGGAACTTCTGTCCGGTGCAGGGTTCGTTTGCACCCGCGTCGATCGTGGTGGCATCAGCAATCTGTTTGCGCGTTGGGGCGAAAAGGGCCACGCACGCAGCTTTGGCTTCAACGGTCACACCGATGTTGTGCCGGTTGGTGACGAGGCTGCCTGGACCGCGGCGCCCTTCGGGGCCGAACTCCGCGACGGTGTGATGTATGGACGTGGGGCGACGGATATGAAATCCGGTGTCGCGGCCTTTGCGGCGGCGGCAATGGATTTCGTGCGGGATACGCCGCCCGATGGGGCCGTGATCCTGGCAATCACCGGTGATGAAGAGGCGGATGCCGAGCATGGCACCACGGCATTGCTGGACTATATGGCCAGCGCATCCGAGCAGATGTCTGTGTGTCTGGTGGGCGAGCCGACTTGCCCCAACACGATGGGCGAGATGATGAAGATCGGCCGTCGCGGATCGATGACCGCCTGGTTCACCGTAACCGGGGTGCAGGGACATTCGGCCTATCCGCACCGGGCCAAAAACCCGCTGCCTGCCATGGCGCGGCTGATGGATCGTCTGGCCAGTCACGAATTGGATACCGGGACCGACCATTTTGATGCCTCGACGCTGGCGGTTGTGACAATCGACACCGGAAACGCCGCAACCAATGTGATCCCGGCGCAATGCAGCGGGGCGGTGAACATCCGTTTTAACGATCTGCATTCGGGCGGCAGCCTGAGCAATTGGTTGCGCGCCGAGGCCAAGACTGTGGCCAATGCCTACGGCGTAGAGATTGATGTCAGGATCAAGATCTCGGGCGAGAGTTTTTTGACCCCACCCGGGCCCCTGTCCGATCTGGTGGCGCAGGCGGTCGAGGCGGAAACGGGTGTCCGACCCGAGATGTCTACGACCGGTGGCACCTCGGATGCCCGGTTCGTCAAGAACCACTGCCCGGTGGTGGAATTTGGTCTGGTCGGTCGGACCATGCACCAGGTCGATGAATGCGTTCCGGTGGCGCAGATAATGCAGCTCAAGGCGATATATACGCGCATACTGCGAGACTATTTCGCCTGATCCATGCAGCGCACGCTTGTCATCATGGTGAAAGAGCCGCGCCCGGGACGGGTAAAAACCCGGCTGGGTCGCGACATCGGCATGGTAGGGGCGGCGTGGTGGTTTCGCCACCAGACCCGCGCCCTGATCCGGCGTCTGCGGGACCCGCGCTGGCAAATCGTGCTGGCGGTTTCACCGGATCGGGAAGGTCTGACCAGCCGCATCTGGCCAGCCGACCTGCCGCGCGCCGCGCAGGGTCGGGGCGATCTGGGCGATCGCATGGGCCGCATGCTTCGCGGCATGCCCAAAGGCCAGGTCTGCCTGATTGGGGCCGATATTCCCGGCATATCACGCCCTCACATCGCGCGCGCCTTTGCTGCGCTCGGGCGGGCACAGATGGTGTTCGGTCCTGCGCCGGATGGGGGCTATTGGCTGGTAGGTGCACAGCGTATAGACGCGCTGCCGCGCGGGTTGTTTCGCGATGTCCGCTGGTCCACCGAACACGCGCTGGGGGACACGCTGGCCTCGATCCCGGGCGTCCGGGTGACGCTGCTGGATCACCTGCGCGACGTGGACACGGCGGCCGATCTGAATCCCTGAGGCATTTTGGTCATGACGCGGTCGTAGACCCGTGATACGCCGAAGATATGACTCGCATCCCCACCAAGCAGGAGGTCCTGGACTGGATCTCGGCGAACCCCACCCTGACTTCGAAACGCGATATCGCCAAGGCCTTTGGCATCAAGGGCGCAGATCGCATCGACCTGAAGCGCATCCTCAAAGAGCTTGAGGCAGAAGGGCATCTGGAAAAGCGCAAGCGCAGCTATCGTGATCCGGACCGCCTGCCGCCGGTCAGCGTGTTGCAGGTTAAGGCCCCGAATGCCGATGGCGATCTGTTTGCCCGCCCGCTGGAGTGGCATGGCGAGGGGGTCGAGCCCATTGTGCTGCTCATCACCCGTGCCAGCGATCCGGCGCTGGGCGAGGGTGACCGCATTCTGGCCCGCCTGACCGTGGTGCAGGAAGAAGACCACAATTATGAGGCGCGTCTGATCCGTCGGATCGGAACCAATCCGCGCAAGCTTGTGGGTATTTTCCGCAAAGGGGCCGAGGGTGGGCGGATCGTGCCGATCGACAAGGCCAGTTCAACCGAGTGGCTGGTGCCCGAGGGCGCTGTGCACGGCGCCAGGGACGGAGAACTTGTCGAAGCCGAACAGGCCGGGCCGAAGAACCGCATGGGCCTGCCGCGTGCGCGGATTGTCGAACGGCTGGGCGACCCAACCGCGCCCAAGGCGGTCTCGCTGATTGCGATCCATCAGCACGGCATTCCCGACGACTTTCCCGACAAAGTGATTGATGAGGCCGACAAGGCCAAACCCGTTGGCCTGAAAGGGCGCGAGGATCTGCGCGACATGCCGCTGCTGACCATCGACCCTGCTGATGCGCGCGATCATGATGATGCCTGTTACGCCCATGCCGATGACGATCCGAAAAACCCCGGCGGGCATGTCATTTGGGTCGCAATCGCCGACGTCGCCGCCTATGTGCAACCGGGCTCTGCCCTGGATCGTGAGGCGCGCAAGCGGGGCAACTCCAGCTATTTCCCGGACCGGGTTGTGCCGATGCTGCCGGATCGCCTGTCGGGCGATTTGTGCTCGCTGCATGAAGGCGTGCCGCGCGCCTGTATCGCTGTGCGGATGCAGATCGACGCCGATGGCAACAAGATCGGTCACCGGTTTGTACGCGGCTTGATGCGCTCTGCTGCCTCGCTCCATTATACCGAGGTGCAGGAGGCCATCGACGGCACCCAAAACGACCGCACCGGGCCGTTGTTAGAGACGGTGCTGAAACCGCTCTACGCGGCTTATGCAGCGTTGAAAAAGGCCCGCGCCGCGCGGCAGCCACTGGAACTGGACCTGCCGGAACGCAAAATCGTTCTTAGCGATGCGGGCGAGGTCACCAGCGTGGCGTTCCGCGATCGGTTGGACGCGCACAAGCTGATCGAAGAATTCATGATCCTTGCCAATGTCGCCGCCGCCGAAACCCTGATTGCCAAGCGACGGCCACTGCTGTTCCGCGTTCACGAAGAGCCCGCGCCCGAGAAACTGGAAAGTCTGCGGGAAACGGCGCAGGCAGCCGGCCTAAATCTTGCCAAGGGGCAAGTGCTGCAAACCCGGCATTTGAATGCGTTGCTGAATGCCGCCGCCGGGACCGAAGATGCGGAACTGATCAACCTGACGACCCTGCGATCGATGGCGCAGGCCTATTACAATCCCGAAAATTTCGGCCATTTCGGGCTGGCATTGCGCAACTATGCACATTTCACCTCACCCATTCGGCGCTATGCGGATCTGATCGTGCACCGCGCGTTGATCAGCGCCCATGGCTGGGGCAAGGACGGGCTGACCGAGGATGAGATTGCGCGCCTGGAAGAGACCGCGACCCATATCTCAGATACCGAGCGACGGTCCATGATGGCTGAGCGCGATACCACTGACCGCTACCTGGCAGCATACCTCAGCGAGCGGGTGGGCAACGAATTCACGGGCCGCGTCAGCGGTATCGCGCGGTTCGGCGCTTTCGTGAAGATGGACGAAACCGGTGCGGACGGGCTGGTGCCCGTGCGATCCCTGGGACGGGAGTTCTTTCACTTTGACCGCGAAGCGGGAACCTTGATGGGATCAGATACCGGCCTGATCATCGCTATCGGCCAACGCGTCACCGTACGACTGACCGAAGCAACACCGGTCACCGGCGGATTGGAGCTGGAGCTGCTATCCATCGACGATCAGGCCCTGCCGCGCGGGCGCGGCCCCGCCAAACGCGGTGCACGGCGCAAGGCGGTCAGCACCAAGCGCAAGAAGGACAAGATCAAGCGCAAGGTCGAACGCAAGCGCCGTCAGAGGTGATAGGTTAACGCCCGGGCAACCAGCCATCCGTGACGGGTTGCATCGATCTGGTCCGGGTCGTCGAACAGAACGGCCCGGTTGCCATCAATCCGGTCCTCGCCCGGAAAAGCGGTGGTGAAATCACCCATCAAGCGGCTTTGGCAATGCACGAACAGGGCAAACGCCGCAGATTTGTGCCCGCCCAGCCGGATCGTCGACCCTTTGGGGGCCAGATAGGCTGGCTGACCCCATCGTAGCTCTTCCCTGAGGGGCTGCGCCTTTGGCAATGATCCCGCAGTGTCGAGTATCAGCGCGCGCAGGCGCAACGCACCGGGGCGGGCCATGTCTGGCAACGCGTCAAAGGCCGCGGCAACTTTGGGGTCATCAAACGGGGTCATGACAGCGGGATCGCCTTTTCCATCCGGTCCACATAGCTGTTCAACAAGGTATCCTGTTTGATCCTTCGGGTCAGGGGGGTATCTGCTGGCGTGGCACGCATCGCGGCCAGCATCGGAGCAACGCTCATATCGGCCGAGGTCGGCTGTTCACCCATCAGAAATGACGATTGCCAGAGATAGGCCGAAATCGCCTCCAGATCACGTTCCAACCGATCCGCGCGTTCTGCCGGGGAAAACCGCGCGACGCCCTGAAACGATAGCCCTTTGACAACCGCCTTGCGGATCGAATTGGAAACGGGCTTGCGGATCAGCGTCGGGATCGACGTAAAGAACGTATCGCGCAAAACAGGCCAAACCTCATCATTCGCCCAGCGGTCCTGAACGATGTGGAAGTACAAATGTTCCTCGGCCATTCGTATTAGTGCGCGTGCGTGGGCCTTTTGAATGTCGGTCAGGCCCGCGTCAAAACTCACACCTTGGGCTTCAAGCCAATCGCGGATCAGATCGCTATCGGGCAAGAGGCGTTCAGGGGTACGCAGCACCGGCAGCTTTTGGTGCGGCATCTTGCGCGGATCCAGCATGTCGGATCTCTGCCAACGTTGCCCGGATTTCTGCAACATGAGGGCGGTCTTCACGCAAAACGGGCTAGCGCTGAACAGGCCAAAGGCGGCGGGGAAGGTCAATAAGGTCAGCATTGGAAACTCCATGAACGGGATGCGCTCTGAGTATCTCGGCCTGATGACAGAAATTGTCATTAGGGTTAGTCTAGTCTGCGTTATGTCCCGAACCGCCCGATTGTTCCAACTCATGCAAGCCCTGCGTTCCGGCCCTTCGCCGAAAACGTCCGCGCAGCTGGCGCAGGATCTGGGCGTATCCGCCCGGACGGTACATCGCGATATCGACACATTGCGCGGGCTTGGTGCGGTCATCGATGGTGAGGCCGGGTTCGGGTTCACGCTGATCGAAGACTCGACTCTGCCGCCTCTCGGGTTCACGGATGACGAGTTGGAGGCCCTGGTTTTGGGCCTGCGCGAGGCGCAACTGATCGGTGATCCGGCCCTGTCCGAGGCCGCCGGTACCGCTTTGCGCAAATTGCAGGGACGCCTGCCGCAGCGCCAATCCCACCGGTTGAGCCATGCGGTCCTGACCGCCACTCGGTTCGACCGGCCCGCGCTGCCGGGGATCGAGGTTGCCGATCTGCGTCAGGCCACATGGGACGAGCGTGCGGTCGAGTTTGCCTATACCGACGCCAAGGGGGATGACACGCAACGCCGGGTGAACCCGTTGAGTATCGTCTACATGGACCGGGCCAGCGTGTTGCTCAGCTGGTGTCATTTGCGTCAGGACTTTCGCGTGTTTCGTCTGGACCGAATGCGCGACATGTCCGTCACGGATGAAAGCTTCAGACCAAATCGTGTTTCATTGCTGCGCGCGGCGCTGGAACGCATTCGCGCGGACCGCGAAGCAAGAGAGCAGGAAAACCCGGCCTGAGTGTTTTGAGAAAACACGGTTTTGCGCTATCCTGAGGTTGAGCAGTACTCAGGAAAAATCGGAATGCGACTATGCAAAGGCGGCGTTATGACCGCTGCATTATGGGCATCCATCGTGCAGGCGGACGTATCAGAATCGAAAATATGGCCAGTTCCCAAACAGATAGGCGCTCAGGTCCAATTGGCCTCGGCCGCTGTGGTGGTTTCCATCCGGCCGGTGTCACGGCCTGCGGACGAGGTGCGGCGCGTGTCGGCTGAAGGGAATGCAAGATTTCAGGCGTGGCTTGGGGCTTTCCGAGCCCGCGCGCAGGCGCAAGGGATATCCGAACATACATTGGATCACGCCCTGGCGGGCCTGACCTATGATTGGGACGTTATCAAGCGGGACAGAAATCAGGCCGAGTTTTCGAAACCGATTTGGGAATATCTGGATTCCGCAGTCTCGGACCGGCGGCTTTCTGACGGGCGCGCCGCTCTGGAACAGCACCGGCAGGTTCTGGACCGGATCGAGGCACAGTATGGCGTCGAGAAAGAGGTTGTGACCGCAATCTGGGGACTGGAAACCTCGTTCGGTGGGTTTCGGGGGAGCAACCGGACGATCCGGTCACTGGCAACGCTGGCCTTTGATGCGCGACGGGCACAGTTTTTTGAGACACAGTTGATCGCGGCGCTGAAAATCGTTCAGGCCGGAGATGTCAGCGCGCCCGACATGATCGGCAGTTGGGCGGGCGCGATGGGGCATACGCAGTTCATGCCGACTTCGTACCTGGATCACGCGGTTGATTTCGACGGTGACGGGCGGCGTGATATCTGGTCGGACGACCCGACCGACGCGTTGGCCTCGGCTGCGTCCTACCTGGCGCGGCACGGTTGGGTCAAAGGCCAACCCTGGGGTGTCGAGGTTCGGCTGCCGGACGGGTTCGACTATGCGACCGCCAGACGGGACCACACGCTGATGCCCTCGGATTGGGCCGCGCTTGGGGTATTTAATCTGCACGGTCGGCCCGTGCCAGATCACGGGCGCGCCGCCATTCTGCTGCCCGCTGGCGGACAGGGCGTCGCGCTGATGATCTTTGACAATTTCAAAGTGATTGAGGCCTATAATGGTGCCGATGCCTATGTGATTGGCATCGGCCATCTTTCTGACCGACTGTCCGGAGGCGTCCCGTTTCAGGCTGACTGGCCGCGTGGCGATCGGGTGTTGAGCTTTTCCGAAAAAAAGGAATTGCAGACACGTCTGACCGAGGCAGGGTTTGACACGCAGGGTATCGACGGGCGCACCGGTCCGAACACGGTCGATGCCGTGCGCGACTACCAACTGGCGCAGGGTCTTTTGCCCGATGGGTATGCCAGTCTCAGGCTTCTGGAACAGTTGCGCTGAAACCTTGCGGGTGGGCCGAACGATTGGCTTTGTTTCGGAGCCATAGAGGGAATCGTTTGGTCTTGCTTGCCAGATTCTTGTGACGAATTGCCAATGCTATTGCGCATGGTCTGATCCGTCCCAAATGGGCCTCAAAGCGATGAGGTCACCCCATGATTGATGACGAACCCCGGCCAGCGCAATACTACGACAAGCGCAACATCTGGACGTTGGACCCGACGCCTGCGGACAAGCAGGTTTACGATACGTTTGCCTCGGACGTGGTCCAGCTTGTGCAGGTGCTGGACGAGAATCAGCCGTTGATGTCGCGGGATGTCTACGCCCGTCTGTTTGCGTCCCTGCTGGACTTGTCGCGCGTGCTGGGAGAATACGAAAGCAGTTGGAGCCAGGGTTATCATTCCCCGGACGAAACTTAGGTACAGATCTGCAAAGCTTGGGACGCGTCGAACGCGGCGCAAAGGGGCAATGACGCGCTAAAGCGTTGCCAGTTCCAGGTCCAGACCAGCGGCATAATCCGGCGCTCCGTTTTCGGTCCGCCACAGACAATAGGCGGCCATCCGCCACGCGTACCACGGGCGCAATGCAAGGTAGCGTTCGGTGATATCCGGCTTGCCATAGGCGACCAGAAATTGCCTGATCTCGGCTTGGGTCAGGGGTGCTCCACGATAAATATGTTGCATGGCGGGCGAAAGGAACAGGGCGAGATCTTCGCAGGGGTCGCCAAGGGCGGGACATTGCCAGTCGATCAGTGTCAAACCAGAGCGATCTGCCAGAATGTTCCCAGCGACCGGATCGCCGTGGATCAAACAGAGGTCATGGTTGGGTGCGATCTGCGATGTCGGCATGCGCTGTTCAAGCGCCTGCCTGCCTGCCGGTTGGCAATTCCCAAGGATGTTTGCACCATGCGCCGCAAGAGCATCGCTGCCGTCGCAACCATCGGGGGCGTCAATCTGAACGGTCATCTCATGCAGGCTGCGCAACAGATGTGCGACAGGTTCCACCGCCGTCTGCCAGGGTGTACCCGGCGCGTGATCGTAAAGCACCCAATGGGTTCGCGCATCCGATCCGGTGGCCCGCAGATTGGGAACAAAGCCAGTGTCCTTCAGCGCGCGTAGGCAGGCAGCTTCGAGCGTGGGATCGTTTCGAAACAACGGGTTTTCGAGCGTGGTGTTGTACAACTTCAATACGGTGTCGTTGGCGCCGCCAAGCACCTTCCAGACCTGATTGCTGCGCCCGCCATACAAGGTTTCGAACCGGGCAGGCGCTTCGATAAGACCCTGATGGCTCAGCCGTTTGACAAGTTCAGGTGGAGGTTGCAACAGGTCGGTCAGGGCGGCACCAGGTTGTTGGGCGAATCGAAGCTTGCCAAGGATTGGACCGGCCTGACCGTCAGATCAAGCGCCCTTGCGAATCTGCCGCACAGAATCAACCGGTACCGTCGCGCCGCTGTCCAGTTTCAGCGTGACCCCATCGTCGCTAATCTGCGCCTCAACCACACGGCTGAAAACTGCGGCGGGTGTGCTTGTCAGTAATTGCCGCCCCTTGTGGCTTTCAAGAGTTGCGGAATAGACGCCATGGGGCACGGCAGCGCCTGTGCTGCCGGCGCCGTCCCAGGTAAACTCGGTGCTGTCGATCGGCACCGGTATCCGGGTAACCTCGGTATCGTTTGAGTTGTGGATGACCAGCTCCGCACGGTCGGCGGCGACAGCGGCGCGGGTTTCCACCTCGACCGGAGTGCCGCCGAACAGAAAATCCGCCGGGGCCTGTACGTCTGCACCGATCCAGCTGGACAGCTGGTGCAGATCGTTGACACCAATTGCCCTGGCCAGATCCGCCAGAAGACCATTGGTCTGAACCTGCTGTTCGACCATCGAAAATTGCGCCAACTGAGATGCATATTCCGACGAATCCAGGGGTTCCAGCGGGTCCTGATTGCGGGCCTGAGCGGTCAGCATACGCAAGAACGTCTCAAAGTCCGATGTCAGGGCAGACGTCTTTGCATTGGGGTTATTGGCAGTCGAACCTGTCGAGGCAGCGGCAGAGTTAACATTGGTAATCATTTGATCAAAGCCTCAGGTCTAGACCGCCATCATGGCCGGTCTGATAAGCGGGCGGAGCGGTTTCCTCGGGGTTTTCAGGCGAATCCGCCGCAACGGATTCGCTCGCATGCGACTTTTCAAAATCGCGCGGGTTTTCTCCGCTCATGCCGAGGTCAAAGGACAGATCGCCGTAGCCGAGCTTTTGAAACTCGGCCGCCAAAACCGAGATGTGCCGCCGCATCAGTTCAAGGGTCTCAGCGCGTTCGGCGGTAATCATCAGGTGGAGACCATCCTCTCGCCCGCCCAACGAGATCGACACGCGCCCAAGTTCTTCGGGGTTCAGGGCGATTTCAAACTCACCTGCGCCGGGCTTTGCGGTAATGGTTGCCGCCAGCTGCCCGGCAATAGATCGCGCGATTTCAGGTCGCGGTGCGATAGCACCTGACGTTTGCGGAATGTCACGCCCGGTCGAAGGCAGACCACCCTCTCTGGCCTCACCCATCAATTCGAACGGTGCTTCGGGCGGTGGGTCCGTTTGGTCAGCTGCGGGTTTTGCAACGGCCATGTTCAATTGGGATGCAACCGCGTTTGCGAGTACTGATTGCTGCCGCGTATTTGGCGTATCTGTCCGTTCAGGTGACACTGATCCGGACTCAGAAGCCGCGCTGCGTATTTCAGCGACCTGATCGGCCGGGGCCTTTTCTTGCAAACCGCGCTCAGCCGTGCGCAAGACGACGGCGTGTTGAACGGTATCAGCTGCGTGCGCCTTTGGACTTTGTTGCAGATCAGCGCTCGGCTCGCGGACGGTCGCGCGCTGATCCGGGACGAAGTCTTGCCGGGTCGATGGCGCAGACCGATCTTCAGCCTCAACAGGACCCACCATGTGCACAGAAGGATTGGCTGAAGGCGGCTCATTCTCAGTTCCTACTGACTCCGCCGGGATTGGCGGCGCGGTGAATGGCGCAATCGGGATGTCCTGGCCTTCTGTCGTTTCAGACGCCACGGTTTCGATTTCGACCGTTTCGTCGGGCACGTCGACGGCCGTTTCCAAAGGCTCCTCACTTGGCGTTTTCTGATCTGGCTGAGGCCCCGCTGCGATCATGTTCAGAATATCCAGAAATCCGGATTCGCTGCTTTCGCCATTTGTATCCGCGCGTGCAGATCCGGGCGCAGCGCCGGTCTGCGATACCATAAGTGCGCCAGTCACCGGGTTGGGCATTTCTTACTCCGACTCCGTTTGTTCCCCTGAAACCTGCCCTGAGGAAGTTACGTTTTTTTTAACTGCTTTCCGGTTTGATCGAGAAAGTTCGAAGCAAATTTCAGAGAACCCGATGAAAATTCTACCCGGCGCGCCTTTGGCGCAGAAACCAGACGTTCCACCTGCCTTGCAATCGGCTGCGATCGAGTTGGAGGCAACTTTTCTGGCTCAGATGCTCAAGTCCGCAGGGCTTGGAAAGACCAGCCAGTCGTTTGGTGGCGGCGCGGGCGAAGACCAGTTCGGTTCATTCCTGGTTCAGCAACAGGCGCGTCAACTGGCGCTATCCGGCGGCGTCGGGCTGTCTGAAATCCTGATAACAGCAATGATGGAGAAAACGGATGCCGAATGATCTTATCAAGGCGCTGGAAGAGGTGCTGGATCTTGAGCGGTCCGCGCTTGTCGAGGGCAATCTAGATCAACTGGACACCATGCTGCCCGAAAAGGAAAAGCTGATCGGGGCACTTAATGAATTGCAGGTCATCGACAGCGCACAGCTGGTCGCTTTGCAAAAGAAACTGACGCGGAACCAGGAACTTCTGAACAGCGCCGCCGAAGGGATTCGCGCAGTCGCCAACCGCATGTCCGAGCTGCGACGGGTCAGGCAGGAATTCAGCACCTATGATGCCACCGGCCAACGCAGCGGATACCCGATGCGGGGCACGGCCAAGTTGGAACGGCGCGCCTAAGGTCTGGTTTGATTCAAATCCAAGGTTTTAGGGCTTCGCATCTTAGCACTCCGTTAGGGGATGAAGGGCAAAGGTGGCCCTGCACCTGATCAAGCAGGTGGCGCGCAATCCGAAGGGTAAGGCGCACAGGTCAGAACGACAGAATGCCTGCCAATTCGGTGGGGTGAACATGGGCGCCAAACGCGTCCGCATGAAAGAAGGATGACAAACATGTCCAGCATTCTGACGAACAACGGTGCAATGGTTGCGTTGCAGACGCTCAAATCGGTCAACAAGAACCTTGCGCAGACCCAGAACGCGATTTCGACCGGTAAGGACGTTGCCACCGCCAAGGACAATTCCGCCGTCTGGGCGATCTCGAAAGTCATGGAATCGGACGTAAAGGGCTTCAACGCGATCAAGGACAGCTTGGCCTTGGGTGAATCGACGGTTGCCGTGGCCAGGAACGCTTCGGAAACAGTGACCGACTTGCTTAACCAGATGAAGGAAAAGATTGTCGCGGCGCAGGAGGACAACGTTGATCGGGCAAAGATCAATGACGATGTCACCGCGTTGCGCGATCAGATCGAATCGGTTGTTGGTGCTGCGCAGTTCAACGGCCTCAATTTGGTAAGCGGGGGCGCCGGCGCAAGCATTCTGTCCTCGTTGGACCGTGACAATACCGGCGCGGTTACCGCTTCTTCCATTTCGGTTTCCAGCCAGGATTTGTCGATCGGTGGTTACACGGCAAAAGGTGTTCTTGCCGGTTCCGATGGCGCGACAACAGACAATGATGTTGCGGGCTTCACCATGGACCGGACAGCTGGCACCGGGGACATTCTCATCGACAGCTCGACCGACAACTTTGAGGTTGGCGACCGGGTTTCGATCAGAGTTGGCGATCAGGAAGTGTCTTATACGATCCAAGACAGCGATCTCGATCCGTCTGGGACCTATGACGAGAACTACACGGACGCGCTGGTCGCTGTTGGCCTGAAGAACCAGATCGATGCGCTTGGCATCACCGGTCTAGCTGTTGACTATGACTCGTCAAGCGCTCCAAACACCCTGTCCTTTGCAACTGGTGCAGCGGCAGCCGGCGCTGATGCGGATCAGGATATCTCTGTCTCCGCCCAGTTCACAAATGCCGGTTCGGGCGGTCTGGGGGCGCTCAGTTCAATTGATGTTTCAACGGATGCCGGTGCGGCCGCTGCGCTGGGAACCATCGAAACACTGATCGACACCTCGATCGACGCCGCGGCTGCGTTCGGATCGGCGCAGGGTCGGATCGAGACGCAGAAAGAGTTCATCTCGAATCTCACCGACTCGTTCAAATCCGGGATCGGTTCGCTGGTTGACGCCGACATGGAAGAGACCTCGGCCCGTTTGCAGGCGCTACAGGTTCAGCAACAGCTGGCCACCCAGTCGCTGTCGATTGCGAACCAGGCGCCGCAATCGATCCTGTCACTGTTCCGGTAATCTCGGCACCAAATCGGGGCGCGGCTTTCGCGCCCCGATCTTGACGGACAACTGATGGACGCTTGGAAGGACTTTTTGTGACACCTCAAATCTATGCTCAACGCGCTTACGCCCAGACCGCAGCTCCAACGCGAACGCCGCGCGACACCGAGTACGAAGCGATCTCGAAAATCACACATAAACTCAAGGCCGCCGCGGCCCGCAAAGCAACTGATTTTGGCGGATTTGTGCATGCGTTGCATGAAAACCGGCGTTTGTGGAACGTGTTGGCCAGCGGGGTTTCGGATGCCGACAATGCGCTGCCGAACGATCTGCGCGCCCGAATTTTCTATCTTGCCGAGTTCACCGAGCAACACAGCAGTCAGGTTCTGAGCAACAATGCCGTTGTCGAGCCACTACTGGAAATCAACATGGCGGTGCTCCGGGGCCTGCGGCAGATGCGAGGTGCGTGATGAGCGGGTTGGTCCTGAAACTTGCACCAAAAGAGCGGGTGCTGATCAACGGCGTTGTCATCGAAAACGGTGATCGCCGCAGCCGCTTTTCCATCATGACGCCGCAAGCCAATGTTCTTCGGCTGCGCGATGCGATCCACCCCGATGAGGTCAACACGCCAGTGCGCCGGGTCTGCTATGCCACTCAACTTGTTTTGTCCGGGGACACTGAACCCGATCAGGCGCGCCAGCAATTGTTGCGCCGGGTCGAGGAGTTGAGTCAGGTTTTCACCGACTCAGACAGCCGACGTGTCTTGACCGAAGCGACCGAGGCACTGGTGTCCGAGCAGTACTATAAGTGCCTCAAGTCATTGCGCTCGCTTCTGCCGCGCGAAGAACGGCTTATGGCATATCACCAATGACCTTTCAGCCGGTCGTCCCCGCTGGTGGTTTGGTTGGTTGGCGTTTTCTGCAACGAACCTATGACGCGCAACTTCAAAGCTACTCAGACACTGGTGTCAACGCGCGGGACAGGACCTATTTTCTTGATAATATCGGCAATGTGCAGACCGCCGAAGATCTGGTGTCTGACCGGCGGTTGTTGCAGGTGGCACTGGGCGCGTTTGGTCTTCAGGATGACCTGAACAATAGGTACTTCATTCAGAAAATCCTGTCTGACGGAACCAGCGCCGAGGATGCGTTGGCCAACCGCCTAGCCGACAGCCGATATCGCGAGTTCTCGGGCGCTTTCGGACTGGGACCCGGCGCGGTCCGCAAGACCGGCCTGATCACCAATATGGAAAAAATTGCCGATGACAGTTTGGTTGCCCGGTTCGAAGTGGCGGTCGGCCAGTCGGACGAGGCGATGCGCCTCGCGCTTTATTCACAACATGCCCTGTCTGATCTGGCGTCGCTTGACGGTACCTCGGATCGAAAATGGTTTGACCTGATGGGGAAACCTCCCCTGCGCAAGATGATGGAAACAGCGCTTGGGCTGCCTTCGTCTTTTGCGCAGCTCGATCTTGATCGGCAGTTGGGTCAGTTCAAGGAACGTCTGGCCCGGCTTACCGGTTCAGACGATCTGGCCCAATTCACCGAACCCGAGGCGGTCAGCAAGCTGACCGACACCTATTTGGCCCGCAATCAGATCGCGCAGTTCCAAGCGACATTCTCGCCCGCCCAAACCGCGTTGATCTTATTGGGCGGCTAACGCGCTGGAAATGGTCGACGCGGTTCGAGTGCCGTATCAACGATGAGTGTTTTCTGATGCGCAAACTCGTAGGGCCTCGCGCCGACTCAGCGTCGCCGCTGGGTCATGCGGCTGCGTCGTCCATCGTGGTTTGCAATGCATAGGCCGCGATCGGCTGCGACACGTTGTGCAATTCAACCTCTCCCAACGGAATGGCGTGAACGCAGGCCGGTTGGATATCCTGTGAGACAACAATGCTATGGTCTGTGGTCTTGCTGTATTCCCCCAGCCTTGCTGCGACATTGGCAGCCTGACCGATAACCGTAAAATCCAGGCGTTCTTGCGAACCGACATTGCCATAGGTCACGCGGCCATAGGCGAGGCCGATGGAACAGTCGCACTGATCCGTTTGATCTTGCAGCCGCGCCTCGGCAAGTCGGTTGACGATTTCGATGGCACTGCGCTGGGCATTGTGGCGGGCTGCGGCCGGATCCTCTTCGGCGGGAAACACGGCCAGAACAGCGTCGCCGATGAATTTCAGCACCTCACCATCGTTTTGATGCACGATGCCGGACACGGTTTCAAAAAAGCTGTTCAGAAGATTGATATAGGCGCTTCGCCCCATCGTCTCTTCCAGGCTGGTCGAGTTGCGCAGATCGCAGAACATGATCGCGGCATCGATGTCATCGCCATCGCCGCGGCGGATTTCGCCGCCCAGAACCCGTGCACCGGTGCGTTTTCCGACGTAGGTTTCCAGCAAGACCTGCGCATTCTCCCGTTGCATGAACACTTCATAAAACCGCGCGATGACGGTCGAGCATTCGAACACCAGTCCGAGGTTTTCGGTGGTGAACCCATTGGGGTGATCGCAGGTCAGAGTCAGGACATTGATACGCCCGTCCGAAAAAGGCAGGGGCATGGCGACATAGTCGGTGCCGCCCTGCGCACGCAGATCTTCCATGATGGGAAAGCTGTTGTGGGGATGGTCGTCGTCAAGCCGTTGACGGACCCCACCCAGCCCGTTCGAAACATGTCGCAGCGGGCTGTTGATAAAGGCAGGGTGGTCGTGGATTTCATAGGTCGGGATGTTGGTCGATATCTCGGCCACGTCTTTTTCCCAGATATGGTGCTTGCCCGCGATCAACGGGTGCAGCGACCAGACCAGAACGCTGAGGCGCTGAATCGCAATGCCATGCTCTAGCATTTTTTCAGCCAGCGCCTTGGTAAACGCTTCGGCGGTTTTGGCTTCGGACGCGCCACGCATCAGCCAGTCGATCAGCGGCCCGCTGATATTGCCATCCTCGGGATCGCGCAGTTTGTTGTCACCCAGATCGATATGGGTGACCGCATTCGGCATGAAGCCGATATGCCCCTGAATCGCAGAGCTTTCCGGCAACGCGTCTTCGTAAGCCCAGATCGAGTTTTCCAACCGCTCACCCGGCAGGCTTATGTCGTGATACGTGGCCGTGCCTTTGAAAGGGCAAAACGTCTGCAACTCGGTCTCGGGGCTGAGTTCAACGCAAAGATCGGAGCGCGGGATATAGATCGCGGGCGGCAAGCGTGTTTCATACATCACTTTGGCATTGTGGCTTTCCGCCAGCAGAATATCGCCGCGATAGATCGCAACGCGACCTTGCAGCTGTTCTACCGAGATCCCGTAGCCATTGAGTCTTGGCGTGGCGTGGACGTTCATCATCAGCCTCCCTTGCTCGGGCCTTAATAGGATGGGTGCTTTTGATGATTATTCCAAGGGGCGGCACGCAGAATTTACCGGGCTAGACCATCTGAATTACGTCTTTTTCAATCGAAAGCATATAGCCGCGCTTGGCGATATTCTTGACCAGCAATTCGCTGACCATCTGATTGCCCAAAGCATCGCGCAGGCGTTTGATGCGAGTGGCGCCTGCGGCTTCGTCGCAATCGGCGGCATCACGCCCCGAGATCATCGCCTCGATCTGGGCACCCGAGAGAACCTCGTCATCCAGCCGGGATTCGGCCAGCACCGACAGGGTCTCCATCGCAGCGGGGGTCAGTCGGAAATCCATGTTGTTCAGATAGACGGTGTTTTCTTCGCGGCTGATCAACAGCGAGGTCACCTGTATCCCGGTACGTTCGATCTGCGCCATGCGCCGGTTCAGCAGAACCAGCATCACCAGAAACACCAGAGCGGTGACCAGCATGGCGCTGGCAAAGACCAGCAGCACGAAAATCACCATTCGATAGCTGGACAAGGTGTCGGCAAAGGCGGTTCCGGACTGGGCCAGGATCTCCAACAGGCGGATTTCAGCCTGCGAGGTCAGATCGCTTTCGACGAACAGACGTTCGACCCGCGCATTGAACGCATTGGCATCCGGCAGCGTCCAGAACAGAAAGATGGCGGCGGTGATCAGAATCAGAACGATCGCTGCGATACCTGCGCCTACCAGCCGGACGCCCGATCGGCGCGCCTCAGTAACGGAGATAGAATTTTCCGGCATTGGCCTTCCTCTGATCCAACCCTTCCGGCCCGAAAACGGACATAACGTTCAACAATGTCCAACCGGACGATTTCAAACGTTTGGCAACTTCTTTCTTGGCCTTCCCTTTGTCGCACGCAGACACTTCCATGATGCCATAGTGCAAGCGCAGCGGATTGTCCTGCTTGGCTTTGTAATCCGCGTAGCAACCTGCCGCCGCAGCCGCAGACCCAAGCGATATCAGGGCCGCAACGGCCAGAGAAGAGAGGATCGGTTTCATAAGCTGCATCCTGCGCACGGGTCAGACCGATATTCAATAACCACAAGGGGTTTTAACGCGCGTTATCCGATAACAGCCAGCCGTTATTGCTTGTCTGCAAGCCTCGGTCGCAGGGTTGGTGCATGAAAACACGCGGCCCGTCTCTGGTCGCCAGAACACCTGAAAGGACATGCATCATGCATCGGAAATTCATTGCTCTGATCGTTGCCACGGCTGTGGCCATCACCGGGATTTCAGCCTCGAAAGCGCGGGCGGCGGATGCGGGCGACATACTGGGCGGTCTGGCCGCCATCGCCATCGTCGGGGCCGCGATTCACCACTATTCCAAGCAAGAACGTAAGGAGCGCACCCAAACGGTGACCCGAGCGCCGCGTTACGAATATGAAAAACCCAAAAAGTACAAGCACAAGAAGGCGAAGAAGAAGCACTATCAGCCGCGTCCGTTACCGGACAGGGTCGCGCGTTACGACCTGCCGCAACGTTGCCTGCGCACGTTCAAGTCCTATTCCAAATCGCGTCCATTGCTTGGACCAAACTGTCTGAACAAGCACTACAAGCATGCCTCCAGGTTGCCGAACCAGTGCAAGGTTGGATTCTGGAACGGGAAAAAGGTAAAACGCGCCTACGAACCCGCCTGCCTGCGCCAACACGGTTATCGCGTCGTCTACTGATTGCGAATATCGAGCAGGAGCGGCGCCATCAGAAGCGTCGCGCCGGAGGGGGTGGCGAAGGCCACCCCCTCTTTGCTCTTGCGGTTTTGGGCGAAACGCGCTTTGCCGAATGTCATGACAAAACCGAACTTTGAATTGGAGCAAGCGCTGCTTGCGCGCGGCCATGTCCGCATTGCCGGAGTGGATGAGGTCGGACGCGGTCCGTTGGCCGGACCTGTCGTTGCAGCGGCCGTGATCCTGAACCCCGACGACATTCCCGACGGGCTGAACGATTCCAAGAAATTGACGGCCAAGCGTCGAACTGCGCTGGATACGGCATTGCGGGACCGCGCAGAAGTCGTCGTGGCCGAGGCATCCGTGGCAGAGATTGATGAGTTTAACATCCTGCGGGCCTCGCATCTGGCGATGGAACGCGCAGTGGCCGCGTTGAACCCGGCACCTGACTTTCTGCTGATCGATGGCAACCTGATTCCGAAGGGCCTGACGATCCCGTCACAGGCAATTGTGAAGGGGGATGGGCGCTCCGTGTCGATCGCGGCGGCATCGATCATCGCAAAAAACTGGCGCGATCAGATGATGGTGGATTTGGCGCAACAGCATCCGGGCTACGGATGGGAGTCGAATGCAGGCTATCCGACAAAAATGCATCGCGAGGCGCTGCGAAATCTCGGTGTGACCCCACACCATAGACGTTCCTTTAAACCGGTCCACAATATCTTGTATCAAGAGTAAATCGTAAGTCACTGATTCAAAAAAGAATTTGACGGCGATTCGTCTTTGACTCATCCTAGTCTCAACCAAATGAGCGCAAAAGCGCCGTGGAACTGAGGCAGTGATATGACCACAATCAAGACGAAGGGCGCAACCGCGCTCCCTTTAAACACGATTCTATCCGGGGACTGCATCGAGGCGATGAACAGTCTGCCAGAGGCGTCGGTTGATCTGATTTTTGCGGACCCCCCTTACAATCTGCAACTGAAAGGTCAGTTGCACCGGCCCGACAATTCTCAGGTGGACGCGGTCGATGATCACTGGGACCAGTTCTCCAGTTTTAGCGCTTACGATCAGTTCACGCGCGAATGGCTGAAGGCGGCACATCGTCTGCTGAAGCCCAACGGCGCGATTTGGGTGATTGGCTCATATCATAACATTTTCCGTGTGGGGTCGGCCTTGCAGGACGCGGGATACTGGATTCTGAACGACGTTGTCTGGCGCAAGTCGAATCCGATGCCGAATTTCCGGGGCAAGCGGTTTACCAATGCGCATGAGACGATGATCTGGGCCTCCAAGCGTGAGGGCGCGAAATACACGTTCAACTACGAAGCGCTCAAAGCGTTGAACGAAGGTGTGCAGATGCGCAGCGACTGGGTGCTGCCGATCTGTACAGGGCATGAGCGCCTAAAGGATGAAAACGGTGATAAGGCGCATCCGACGCAAAAACCGGAATCGCTGCTGCATCGGGTTCTGATCGGCTCGACCAATCCCGGCGATGTGGTGTTGGACCCGTTCTTTGGCACAGGCACGACGGGCGCGGTTGCCAAGATGCTGGGCCGCGAATTCATCGGTATCGAACGCGAGGAAAGTTACCGCAAGGTGGCCGAGAAACGCATCGCCGAGGTTCGCAAGTTCGACCGCGAGGCGCTGGAGGTCAGCGCCAGCAAGCGTGCCGAGCCGCGCGTGCCATTTGGCCAACTGGTCGAACGCGGCATGTTGCGACCGGGCGAAGAGCTGTACTCCATGAACCAGCGCCACAAGGCCAAGGTGCGTGCCGACGGTACGCTGGTGGGTGACAACGTCAAAGGCTCGATCCATCAGGTGGGCGCGCATCTTGAAAACGCGCCGTCCTGTAACGGCTGGACCTACTGGTGTTTCAAGCGTGACGGCAAAACCGTGCCGATTGATGTGCTGCGTCAGCAGATCAGGGCTGAAATGCATAACTGAATACCGCCGGTGCCTGTGGCCTGACACAAGGCACTAAGCCTTGCCCCGCCGTGTTCGGCGGGGCCTTTTGTTTTTGTGTCAGAGGTGGTTGCATGGGGCAGCCCCTGACAACCCTTGTGGGAGACCAAGGCAATGACCGACGCCAGCGCCAGCCCGTCCCGTATCGACAGGATGTTCCTGACACAGCCGGATAATTTTGATCTGGACAACAAATACACCGAGGCCGCGTTAGAGAAACACAAGCGCGAAGGGCTGGAACTTGCCGTGCGCGCCCGTTGGATTGCGATGGCGCTGACGGCTATCTTGCTGATCTATCTAAACCCCCATTGGGAAGTCCTTTGGTATCATTTCATCCTGTTGCTGATTTGCGCAAACGGCTGGTTGATCCGCCGCGCCGGCCGCGTCGGGCAATCGCGGCTCGAATTGCTTTTGATCTTTGTCGATCTGCTGATCATGACGCTGGGCATGATTGTTCCCAACCCGTTCAGCGACGATGTGCGACCTCTGGCGATGCAATACCGCTTTGATAACTTTCAGTATTTCTTCATCATTCTGGCCGCCGGTACCTTGGCCTATTCCTGGCGTACCGTTATCGCGCTGGGAACATGGACCGCCGGAATGTGGACCATCGGCTGGGTCGTGGCATGGTGGATATCAACACCGATACCGGGCCTCAGCGAGCGTGTGGCCGAGGCGCTTCAGGGCTACCCGGATGTGGCTGAAATGCTGGATCCCAACAGTTTTATGGTGCCAGAGCGCGTACAGCAGGTAATTGTTTTTATTATGGTCGCCGTGACCTTGGGCGTGTCCATGCAGCGGTTGAACCGTCTGTTGATGAGCAATGCCGGTCTTGAACGCGAGCGGGCAAATCTGTCGCGCTACTTTTCGCCCAATGTGGTCGAAGAGCTAAGCCAGAATGACGAGCCGCTCAAGCAGGTGCGCAAAGAGAACATCGCCGTGCTGTTCATCGACATCGTCGGGTTTACCCGGTTTGCGGCCGGACGCGACCCCTATGAAGTCATCGAGGCATTGCGCGGGTTTCATGCCCGTATGGAAACCGAGGTGTTCCGCCACAACGGCACACTGGACAAGTATCTGGGCGACGGGCTGATGGCCACATTCGGAACGCCGGTGCCAACGGAGCTTGATGCAAGCAATGCATTGGCTTGCGCAAGGGCGATGGTGGAGGTGATCGATCGCTGGAATCTGGACCGACGCCGGGCCGGTGATCCCGAGATACAGGTGGGTATCGGCGTACATTACGGGCCGGTTGTTCTGGGGGATATCGGCGCAAACCGGTTGGAATTCGCAGTTATTGGCGATGCCGTGAACGTGGCCGCCAAGTTGGAGGCGACGACGCGGGATCTGGGCGCCCGAATTGTCATCAGCGATGCGGTACGGGAGCAGGCCCGGAAAGAAGCCTTGCCTTCAAAACAAGAATTGTCGGGCTTTGTGCAGCGCTCGGGTCAAACCGTTCGTGGCGTCGAGACCCCGATGGATATCTGGGTGCTGTAGGCGAGGCACTCCCGCCTGGCGATTGTGCATCAAAGATGCACGCCGCCAGTTGGGCCGCGCAGCGCGCTGGTGCGCGCTGCGGTTACGCCCGCGGCAAAGGGTTTTGGGCTTTGTTATAGGGTTGCCAGTTTGTGACCTCGGGGTAATACCGGCGACGCCAGGCGCGCACCCTCGGGTTCATTACGCGTCTCCACAAGGGCGGGATCATGGCGGCGACCGTCATGACCGGATAGCCATAGGGCAGTTGCGGTGCGGCGTCTTCGCTATGGTGTTGCAGCAGCGGAAAGCGGCGGTTCGGCTTGTAGTGGTGATCCGAATGGCGTTGCAGGTTGATCAGCAACCAGTTCGAGGCTTTTTGCGACGCGTTCCATGAATGGCGTGGCCGGACATGTTCGTACTTGCCGTCCCCCAGGTATTTGCGCGTCAGGCCGTAATGTTCGACATAGTTGACCAGCTCCAGCTGCCAGATCGCGGTTCCTGCCTGTACCAGAAACAGCGCCAGCCCGGCCCAGCCTCCGACCAGAAGCGCCAGCAGCAGCATCGCCGCTTGCAACGCCCAATAGCGCCAGAACGGGTTTGAGGGGCCTGTCCACGGCAAACCCTTGCGGGCCAGCTTGTCGCGCTCGGCGCGGAAGGCCGATAGCAAGCTTTGGCGCAGGACGCGCGGGTAGAACCGATGGAATCCCTCGTTATAGCGCGCTGTTACAGGGTCACGCGGCGTGCCGACATGGCGATGGTGGACCAGAAGATGTTCCGAGCGGAAATGCGAATACAGCACCATCGCCAGCAGGATATCGGCCAGCCATCGCTCACCCCGACCTTTCTGGTGCATGAGCTCGTGGCTGTAGTTGATCCCGATCGTGCCCGAGATGACCCCCATTCCGAAGAAAATCCCGATCTTTTCCAGCGAAGACAGAGCATCCGAACGTGTCACATACCAGATCAGGCCATAAAGCGTGGCGAACTGAAGCGGCGCCCAGACGTTGGTCAGCGAGATGTGCCAACGCAGCATTGTGTCAGGGGTCTCGGGATCAGCGTTTTCAAGGTCCAACCCGACAAAGTGATCAAGCACCGCATAGGCCCACCAGGTGGAGAGGGGCACCAGAAGGATCCACCAACCACCATGGGTTGCCGATATCCAGATCAGTGGGATCAAAAGCACCGATGCCCAGAACGGCAAGGCGGTTTGCCAGCGGGCCAGCGTCTCTGACGTGATCATCCTGATGCTCCGGTCCTTTGGGGACATATTTCGTCCTGTTGGATAGGACGATGCGCTATTGCCCGCGCCACAGGTCATGGGCCTTGCGCATCACCGTGGGCAGATCATTTGGCCGAAAGTCGTGTTTGTCCAGAACGATCAGTCCCGACGGAGTTGTTCCGTGAGGTAAAGAGGCGGTCCAGACACGCAGAACCAGGTGGAAATGGGTGAAGGTATGGCGCACCTCACCGCTCAGCGCGGTCCAGTCCGCTGCAAACGGGGCCGCTGTCTCGGGCGCGTCGGACCAGTCCGAACCGGGCCAGCCCAGCATGCCCCCCAGCAGGCCTTTATCTGGTCTGCGCTCCAGCAGCATCGCCCCGTCGTCGCGGCGGGCAATGTAGATGTGGCCATAGCGGGTGGGTTTCGGCTTTTTGGGCGTTTTCTTTGGCAGATCCGCCTGTGTCCCCCGTGTCCGGGCTTGGCAGGGCACGCGCACCGGGCAGATACCACAGGCGGGTGATTTTGGTGAACAGATCGTCGCGCCCAGGTCCATCACCGCCTGCGCGTAATCTCCGGGCCGGGTGGTTGGGGTCAAAGCGGCGGCTTTGTCTTTGAGGATCGGCTTGGAGCCCGGCAAAGGGTCGTGAATGTCGAAAAGTCGGGCCATGACCCGTTCGACATTCCCATCCAACACTGTTTCGGGGCGGTCAAAGGCGATGGCCGCAATGGCAGCGGCGGTGTAGGGACCGATCCCCGGCAGTTTCAGCAGGGCATCGTATGTATCGGGGAATTTTCCACCGTGTTCCGTGGCCACAACCCGCGCGCATTTCAGCAGGTTGCGAGCACGGGCATAATAGCCCAGCCCGGCCCATTCGCCCATGACCTGATCGTCAGGAGCATTGGCGAGTGCCGTCACATCTGGCCAGCGGGTCGTGAAACGCAGAAAATAGTCGCGCACCGCCGCAACGGTTGTTTGCTGCAACATGACTTCGGACAGCCACACGCGATAGGGGTCGGGGATGACGCCTGCCGCCCGCTCGGCCGGGCCGATGCGCCATGGCATTTCACGCGCGTGGCTGTCGTACCAGTCCAGCAACGCGGCGCTCAGGTCAAATTCTGCTGTGTCACGCAAGTTTTATCTATCTTCCTGTCGGGTTTCGCTGGCGCCCGGGCGCACGCCTATTACAATAGCGGCGCAGGAGTTGGAAACCAGATGCAACGCAGACGTTCTTCGACCCGCGGGTTCAAACGCACCGCGACCTTGCTGAATGACCAGATCAGACGCGCGGGTGAAAGCCGGGGCTTTGCTGTTTCGCGCCTGCTGACCCATTGGGCCGAGATCGTGGGGCGGGACATCGCCGCAATTGCCCGCCCGGTGAAAGTCGGATACGCGAAGGGCGGGTTTGGGGCCACGCTGACCGTGCTGACGACGGGGCCGCAGGCTCCGATGCTGGAGATGCAGAAAGAACAACTGAAGCAGCGGGTCAATGCAACTTATGGCTTCAACGCCATCAGTCGCATTCGCATCACCCAGACTGCACCCACGGGATTTGCCGAGGGGCAGGCCAGTTTCGACCACAAACCAAAACCGGCCAAACCCGAACCATCACCCGAAATTGTCGCCGAAGCAGACAAAGTGTCGCGCGATGTGAATGATGAAGATTTGCGCGCGGCCCTTGAACGTCTTGGCCGCAACGTTCTATCCAGACAGAAACACTAAGAAAGGGCTGAGAATGAGCCGTATTGCAACAGTACTCTGTGCGGCCGTCGCCGTGGCCGCGGGTGGCTATTGGCTGACGACGTCAACGTCGACCCCGGCGGCGCCGCTTATCAGCAGCGCCGAAGCGCAGGAGGCGGACCTGGATACCTCGACCATCATCGAGATGGTGCAGGGGGCCGAAGACGCGCCGGTCGAGATCATCGAATACGCATCCTATACCTGCCCACATTGTGCGAACTTCCACGAAGGGGCTTATAAACAGCTCAAGAAGGATTTCATCGACACCGGCAAAGTCAGGTTCGTCTACCGCGAAGTGTATTTTGACCGCTATGGCCTGTGGGCTTCGATGGTCGCGCGTTGTGCCGGGCCGGACAAGTTTTTTGGAATTTCGGACCTGATCTACAAAGGCCAGCCCGAATGGACTAAAGCCGGAGGTCCGGCCGAGATCGTCGAAGAGCTGCGCAAGATCGGACGTCTGGCGGGCATCGACAATGACCAGCTTGACGCCTGCCTGCAGGATGGCACCCGCGCGCAGACGCTGGTGGCCTGGTATCAGGAAAATGCCGAACGCGACGGTGTTCAGGCCACCCCTTCCTTTCTGGTGAACGGCAAGAAGGTCGAAAACCAGTCTTACGACAGCTTCAAGAAGCTGATTGAAGATGAATTGGGCAATTGATTCCTGACATCGGCCATCCCTGAAAGGGTGGCCTGACAACCGGAGTTATTCCGGCGACGGGGCAGCCGTCAGCAACAAATCTCTGACCTGTTCGGCCTCGGTCACCTGAAGCCGAACAGGTAGGGTAACGACTTTTCTGCGAAAGGCTGCAGACAGGCGCACGGCGTCTTTTTCCGTTGTTACTAGCTGGGCACCAAGCGCACGCGCCTCATTTTCAAGCCGCGTCGTCAGCGCAGGGGTCAGAGGCTGGTGATCGTCCAACGCCTCGGCCCGCAACAGGCTTGCACCTTGCTGGCGCAGCGTCTGAAAGAACTTTTCCGGGTGGCCTATGCCGGCAAAGGCCAGAACCGGCGTATCGGTCCAGTCCATCCCGGTTTGCAGTGCGCTCACCTGTCCGGTGGCATGGGGAACGGGGATGGCATTGCCCCAATGGGCGGCGAAACCGGCCTGCGCCTCAGGATCGCCCAGTGACAGCACCAGATCGGCTCGCTTCATTCCGGCCTCGACGGGTTCGCGCAAGGGTCCGGCGGGCAGGCACAGCCCATTGCCGAACCCGCGCTCGGCGTCAACGACGACGATCGAGAAATCCTTGGCAACGGACGGGTTCTGGAATCCATCGTCCAGCACGATAACCGTGGCGCCATCCTCGGCAGCGGCGCGGGCACCGGCGGCGCGGTCCTTGGCGACCCAGACTTCGGCGAACGCTGCCAGCAGCAGCGGCTCATCCCCGACTTGGGCGGCGGTATGGCGTGCCGGGTCGACCCGCACCGGCCCGTCCAGCGACCCGCCATGCCCACGCGTCACGACATGGGGGGTGTGCCACGCGTCGCGCAGCTGTTCCAGCACCCAGATAGCGGTGGGGGTCTTGCCAGTGCCGCCTGCGTTCAGATTGCCGACGCAGATCACCGGGATGCCGGGCTTCAGCCCGGTTCCCGCTGCAACCCGGCGCGCGGTCGCCGCGCCATATATTCGGCCCAGCGGTGCCAGCAGTCGGGCGCGCAGATCCAACCGGTCGGGTCCGGTGTTCCAGAACTCAGGGGCGCGCATTCTGTGCCCTCCGCTCATCCAGCTTGTCCTGAACCAGTTCGGTCAATTGGTCGACCTGCGGCGCGCCTTCGGTCACGACCTGCCATCCGGCAAGGGCCATGTCTGCGGTGCGATCCGGGGCCAACAGCGCCACCACGCCGTCCCCCAGTTCGGTGGCAGATTTCACCATCAGCGCCGCCCCCGCCTGATCCAAGCGGTCATAGGCATCCTGATGCCGGTTCACATGCGGCCCGTGTATCACGGCGGATCCAAGCGCGGTGGAAATCAATGGGTCTCGCCCTCCCGCCCCACGTTCCAGCGAACTGCCCATGAAAGTCACCGCCGACACCCTGTGCCACAGCCCGAGGTCCTCGGGGTTGGAACTCAGGATGACCTGAGTGGTATCCTCGATCACCTGGCTTTCGTCCCAGTTGATGCAGCGCAGGTCCATGGCGGACAACCTGCGTTGCAGTGGTTCGACCTCGTCAAGATCGGCCACATGCAGGACCAACGCAAGGCGCGGCAGCATCCGCATCGCCTGACGGTGTGCGCTGAGGATCGAGATGAACTCCTTGTCTTGCACCCAGGCCGCCAGCCAGACCGGGCGACCGGCAACAGCGTGATTGGTCTCGATCAGCTCATCCTCGGGCCAGGGATGCGGAGTTGGGCTGACCCGCAAGGGCGCAGAGACAGAAACTTTGTGACTGGGAACGCCCAACCGCCGGATTTGCCGCGCGGTTTCTTCAGAAGTCGCCAGAATCCGGTCAAAGCAATCCATGGTATAGCGGCCTAGATCGGGCAGCCACCGTCCACTGCGGGCGGGTTTGATGTCGACGCTCGCCTCGACAAGTATCAGCGGGATGTCGCGTTCTTCGGCGCGGGTGATGATGTTGGGCATCAGACCGCCACCAACCCAGATTCCGATATCGGGGCGCCAATGATCCAGAAATGCGCGCGCCACGCCAGCCTGCTCTGACGGTAGGCACACCAAGGGCGCGCCGCAATCATCCCAGTCGGACAGCTCAGCCTCGGGCGGCGCGGTCAGCAACAGCGACAATCCGGGCCGTAGCGGAAGCAGTTGACGGCAGAAGTCATCGACCGCACGCAACCTGTCCGGGTTTTCGATATGTACCCATAGCAGCTCACCTTCGGGCCGGGCCATGGCCGTAGTGCCATTGCCGGACTGCACACCCCAGGACAGCACCCGGTAGGCCGCAAGGCTGAGTGAGCGTGGCTTGCTCATCCCGGCAACCCTGATCCATGCGGGTCAAGCCGAGCAAATAGCTGTGCGTGCAGATCGCGCCCGGCTGCGACGACCCCGTTCAGGCGCGGGTGTGGGTTGTTGAACCGCAAAAGCCCGCCGCGACGGTCCGTACACAGACCGCCCGCCTCGCGCAGTATCAAGTCACCTGCGGCGATGTCCCATTCCCAGCTTGGCCGCAGGGTCAGCATGCCATCGAACCGACCCTGAGCGACCAGCGCCATGCGATAGGCCAGCGACGGGCGGTAAACCCTTTGAAAATCGGGCACCGAACCGGCCCGCCAATGATGCGGCTGAAGATTGGGTTTTGCAGCCAGAACCTCGGCCTGAGCCAGTGGGCCGGGATCGGACACGTGAATTGCGGAACCGTTGAGGGTGGCCCCCTGTCCTTTGGCGGCGGTGTAAAACAGGTCTCGCAACGGCAAGTAGATGACGGCTGCGGTGACTTCTCCACCCTCGGCCACTGCAATCGAATGCGCCCAGGTGCGGGATCCTTCGGCAAAGCTGCGGGTGCCGTCGATCGGGTCGATGATGAACACGCGTTCGTGTTGCAATCGGTCCTGCGTGTCTTCTGTCTCTTCGCTCAGCCAGCCATAGTCGGGACGCGCCGCCTTCAGCTCGGCTTCGAGCATGGCATTGACGGCCAGGTCCGCCTCGGTCACCGGCCCCGCGCCGTCGGGCTTGTCCCAGCGCTGCGCCGAGGTCCCGCTGTACCGGGTTGCGATCCGCCCGGCCTGTCTGGCGGCGTCAATCAGCAAGGGCAGGTCAGTTGCCGGCAAGTGTCATCCCTTCGATCAGGATCGAGGGCACCACCCGCGACAGATAGCTGCGCGCGTCATTGGCGGGGATGATCCGCATCAGCATGTCGCGCAGGTTGCCCGCGATGGTGCATTCGTTGACAGGGTGGCTGATCTGACCATTTTCGACCCAGAACCCGGACGCGCCGCGGGAATAGTCGCCGGTATTGGGGTTGATCGTCGATCCGATCATTGAGGTCACAAGCAACCCGGTTCCCATATCGCGGATCAGGTCATCGCGGCTGCGTTCGCCTTGGGTCAGGCTGAGGTTCCAGTTGCTGGGCGACGGTGGCCCCGACACGCCGCGCGCGGCGTTGCCGGTGGGGGCCATCTCAAGCTTGCGGGCGCTGGACAGGTCAAGCGTCCAGCCGGTGAGGATGCCGTTCTCGACAATTGCGCGCTTATGGGTCTGCAACCCTTCGGCATCAAATGGGCGCGAGCCCGAGATGCGCGGGCGATGCGGGTCTTCGATCAGGGACAAATGCTCAGGCAGGACCTGTTGTCCCAAACTGTCCTTCAACCACGATGCCCCGCGCGCGATGGCAGCGCCGTTGCTGGCCGCCAGAAGATGACCGATCAGAGAGGATGAGATGCGTTCATCGAACAAGACCGGGAAACTGCCGGTCTCGGGTTTGCGCGCACCAGCCCGCGCGACCGCGCGTTCACCGGCCGTTCGACCGATCTCGACCGGGTTGCGCAGATCGCTTTGAAAGGTGCGGCTGTCGCCGTCATAGTCGCGCTCCATCCCGGTGCCTTCGCCCGAGATGGCCACACAAGATGTCGACCGGCTACTGCGTGAATAGCCGCCCGAGAAACCGTTTGTGGCAGATAGATGCACCCGGTGCGTCCCATAGGCTGCCCCCGCGTCGGACACCTGTGTCACCCCCGCGACAGCCTGTGCGGCGGCCTCTGCGGCCAATGCGTCCTGCATCAGGGCTTCTGCGCTGGGCTCGGGCGCGGGATCGAACAGTTCCAATACGTCCATGTCCCAGCCAGAGGTCAACTGATCGGCATCGGCCAGACCGGTAAAGGGATCTTCGGGCGCTTCGCGTGCCATTGCCACCGCCCGTTCGGCCATCGCCAGCAGCGTCGCGGGCCGACTGTCCGAGCTGGATACGATGGCCTGACGTTTGCCCAGAAACACGCGCAGCCCCAGATCGGTACCTTCAGAGCGTTCGGCATGTTCCAGCGCGCCCTCGCGCACCTCAATCGAAACAGACGTGCCATCGATCACGATCGCATCCGCCGCGTCGGCCCCTGCCTTGCGAGCCGCATTCAGCAGGTCATGGCTGATCTCTTCTGGTGTCTGTGTCATGTCGCCTCCGGTCTGACCCCAATGGACCTAACCTTGGACTGTCCGGCCCGCAAGTCCTGCTGCCGGAAAGAAAACAGGGCCGGACCCGTTTCCGGATACGGCCCTTAGGGAAAGACCGCCAGAACGGTCTTTCCTCATCACGTCATCACTTAATGCGCTGACCGTTGGCAATAATCTGGCCGTCTTCGGTGAATTCGATCTTGGACTTCAGCGTATCGGGTTCGTCGCCCGGCACGGCCATCAGACCCATCATCATGCGCGCGCCCAAGGCGTCTTCTTCCGAGACAAAGCCCATGCCGATCAGCTTGTCGATCAGGGCGTTTGCCCCAGCCAGATGCAGGTTTGCGACACCGCTGGGTGCGGGCATGCCACCGAACTCATCGGTGTTGGCGTTGTCAAAGGTAAAGTCCCCATCGCCGGTCAGCTTGGCACCCACCAGCGAGACCAGCAATTCGTTGATCTTCAGCGAATGCAGCTCACCAGGCACAATCTCACCGGATTCGAGCGTTTCGGCAACGGCCGGGTCCATGAAGTTCACCAGCACCTTGGCGGTTCCGGTTGCATCCAGCGCAATGGTGGCCGGGTCGCGCGGCAGGGTTTCGGCGGGGTCAAACATGCTCCACAGCACATCAGACATCGTGAAATCGGTCAGGTTCATGCCGAAACCAAAAGGTTGAATCTCCTCTGACGCCTCAATCGGGAATTCGAACTTCAGCCCGGCGTTTTCCATCGCGATCTCGATCGGGAAAGGCAGATCGGCCGTTGTGACCGCCAGCTTTGTACTGTTCTGCACCAGATCATAGACAACGCGCTGGGCGTCTATGCTGCCCGCAAAGCGCCCGCCTTGCGAGGAACTGCTCATCGAGAACGACTCGCCTTCGGACACCCCGGCAACCTCGGTCGCACCGGAACCATAGGTAAAGGTGCCCGATGCGGCAAAACCGGCGTCGTAAATGCTCTGGATGTTCTCGAGATCAAGTTCGGTAGGGACCACCGTGTCGCCCGAAAAATCCAGTTCGTTCAGCTTGCCGCTGACGCGCCCGTCTTCGCCTGACTCGGGGTCCTGAAACGCCAGATCATAGGTCAGATCAGCAGCCTTGAAGCTTTGGCTGATATTCCGGTTCTCACCGACCTGCATCCGCGAGTCTCCGGTCAGGTCATTGATCTTGAACGAGACGTTCAGCGCATCTTCCGGAATGTCCTCGCCTTCCACATCCAGCGATGTCAGGTCTACGCCCACGCTTGCAGCGCTATAGTCGTAGGTCATGTCTTCGGGCGTGCCCGAAACCACCATGTCCATCGCATCTGTCGTGTACAGCAGTTCGACGGAATAGCTCTGGCCGTCCTCGGCACCGGTGAGCGTGATCGGAAAGCTTTCGGGGAACGCGATCTGAACCGTTCCGTCGCCGTTTTCGGTCAACGTCATTTCCGGGATAAGCAGGTTCACCTGGCTCTCCGCGTCGGGCACGACCATGCTCATTGTCATGTTCGAGATGGTGGTCACATCACCCGAGGTGCTTTCTTCACCCGTAACGGTATAGCCCATGCCGCCCATATAAGCCTGCCAGTCGGCCCAGACGTCATTGGCGGTCAGATCGGCCAGCGCGCCCTGGGTCGCGACGACATAGGCCATAACAGCGCCGCAGCTACGGCGTAGGTAAACAGACATAAGAGAACCCTTCTCGATCAATTTTCCGGGCATCGTCGTGCCTGTCGCGGGTATCGTCAAGGGGCAAGGGCTGGACCCTTTCCCCGTTTGCGAGGTACGACTGGGCACAATCGCAAATGAAGGGGTGCCAAGAATGGACATGCAAGGCAAAACCGTGCTGATAACGGGCGCAAGCCGGGGCATTGGCGCAGAGGCAGGGCGCGTATTTGCCGCAGCCGGCGCCAATGTTGCGTTGCTGGCCCGCAGTCGCGATCAGATCGACGCTCTGGCGGCGGCAATGGGTGAGAACGCCATGGCTCTGGCCTGCGATGTCAGCGATTTTGCGCAGGTGGAACAGGCGGTTGCAGATTGTGTCGACCGGTTTGGCGGTCTGGATGTGCTGATCGGCAATGCCGGTGTCATCGAGCCGATTTTTCATCTGAGCAACGCCGATGTTGCCGCTTGGGGGCAGGCCATCGACATCAACCTCAAGGGTGTGTTTCACGGCATGCGCGCGGCGTTGCCCCTGATGCGGGCCGCAGGCGGGGGCACGGTGATCACCATTTCGTCAGGTGCTGCCTCGAACGCGATCGAAGCCTGGAGCCACTACTGCGCCTCGAAAGCCGGGGCAAAGATGCTGACCGAATGTCTGCATCTGGAAGAGGGCCATCACGGCATTCGCGCCATGGGGCTGTCGCCGGGCACCGTGGCCACCGACATGCAGCGTGTGATCAAGGCCAGTGGCATCAACCCGGTCAGTCAGTTGGACTGGGAAGTTCATATTCCCGCAGACTGGCCCGCGCGGGCGCTGCTGTGGATGTGTTCGCCTGATGCCGACGAATTTCTGGGCACCGAAATCTCGCTGCGGCAGGACGATATCCGCAAACGGGTGGGATTGGTTTGATCGATCTCTGCCGGGATGACGGGCTCTGGACCGTCACGTTGAACAACTCCGACAAGGCCAACGCCTTGACCAGCGCGATGCTCGAAGAGCTGGTGAGCATAGCCCAGGCTGCGACCGAAGCGCGGGCCCTGATCCTGACAGGCGCCGGGCGCGTGTTCAGCGCCGGGGCTGATCTTGAAGAGGCACGCGCCGGTCTGGCCACTTCGAATCTGTGGGAGGCGCTGTCAGGAGCGATCGCAGCCTTGCCCTGTCTGACGATCGCCGCATTGAACGGCACGCTGGCGGGCGGTGCGAACGGGATGGTTCTGGCCTGTGATCTGCGGATTGCCGTGCCTTCGGCCAAGTTTTTTTATCCGGTAATGAAACTTGGGTTCTTGCCGCAACCGTCCGATCCGAAACGCATGGCGGCGCTGATCGGTCCGGCGCGGACAAAGCTGATTCTGATGGCGGGGCAGAAGATTACCGCTCAGCAAGCCTATGATTTTGGTCTGGTAGACCGGATCGTCGAACCGGACGCGCTGATGCCGACGGCCCGCGATCTGGCGGCGGACAGCTTGGCGGCCAAGCCCGACATCGCCGCTGGCATCGCGGGGTTGTGCAGATGAGGCTTTCAGCCCTTCGCCTTCGAGTGGCACACCCCGAGACGCTGGCGGCGTTCTATCGCGATATTCTGGGTATGTCCGTCAATGAGGAAGGCGCAAACTGGCGCGTTGGCTACCTCGGTGCGGACGCGGATTTGCTGCTGATGCCGGGCGGTGGCGGCTATACCCATGACCGTGGTCAGCGATATTGGAAGATCGGCATCACATTGCCGGATGTCGATCTTGCCGCAGCACATCTGCGCAACAAAGGGTTGGCCGTCAGCGCGCCGGCTCAGTTTCTGGACATCGGCTATATGTGCCACCTGTCCGACCCCGAAGGGTTCTCGATCGAACTGTTGCAACATGATTTCGAGGGTAATCGCCCGGCAAACGCGGCGGACCCCGACGCCCCGTTCGGCAAGGCGCGCATCGGTCAGATCACCCTGCGCACCGGTAACATCGCCGCTGAGGACGCATTCTGCCGCGATCTGGGGATGCGCCTTTTGTCGATGCAAGAGGTCGCCCCATACGGGTTTGACCTGCATTTCTATGGCTTAACCAATGATCACCCGCCCGAGCGCGATCTGTGGTCGGTTGGAAACCGCGAGTGGTTGTGGAAGCGCCCCTACACAACGCTGGAATTTCAGCACATTGCGGGCGCGCAATTTGCTCCGGTACCGGATTTCAGAGGGATTGAGGTCGAGGGCTTGGCCCAGCCGCTGACCGACGCATTTGGCGACCCGGTTCTGCCCGGCTAGTGCCCGCGTCGTTTTCCGGGCACTTTCGAACGGAACCCGGGCGGACGTTTTTGAACCCAACTCAGGAACTTGGCCAGCCTGGGATGCGCGCGCAACGCCTCGATAGTGTTGAATTCGCGGGCGAGCTCGGCTTCGGTCAGGGTGGCGTGAACCTCTTTGTGACAGATCTGGTGCAGCAGGACCGTTGGACCGCCCTTGCCTCCTTTGAGTTTTGGGATCAGATGGTGCAGGCTGCCGCCCCCATCGGGGATCGGGCGGTCGCATAGCGGGCAGATCGGTACGTCATCACTCATGATGGCAGCAAACACTTTGACCCGCAGGCAAGGCAAGAGGGCGGTGATGGCGCAGACAGTGGTGATCGGGGCAGGCCCTGCCGGGCTGATGGCGGCGGACGAACTTGCTGCGGCAGGTCACGACGTTCTGGTTGCCGAAGCCAAACCCTCGGTTGCGCGCAAGTTTCTGATGGCGGGTAAATCCGGGTTGAACCTGACCAAGGATGAACCGTTTGAGACCTTGATGACCGCCTACGGTGAGGCAGAGCCCTGGCTGCGCCCGATGATTGCCGATATGGATGCCGAGGCCGTTCAGAACTGGGCGCGGGGTCTGGGGCAGGAGCTATTTACCGGCTCGACCGGTCGGGTGTTTCCGCAGGCGATGAAAGCCTCGCCGCTGTTGCGCTCGTGGCTTGCGCGGCTGGATGGGCAGGGTGTTCAGATCAGAACACGCTGGCGCTGGCTGGGATGGAATGAAGGCAACCTGCTGTTTCGCACGCCTGAGGGCAAACAGCGCGTCCGCGCTGACGCAACCGTTCTGGCGCTGGGCGGCGCAAGCTGGGCGCGGCTGGGGTCTGACGGGGCGTGGGCAGACATGCTGGCGCGCGAGGACGTGCGGCTTACACCATTTGCACCCGCCAATTCCGCGATCTCGGTGGATTGGAGCCCGCATATGCATCGCCATCTCGGCGCGGCATTGAAATCGGTTCGCTGGATGGCCGGAGATTTGGACAGTCGGGGTGAAGCAACGATTAGTGCTACAGGATTGGAAGGGGGCGGGCTGTACCCGTTGACACCGGCACTGCGGTCCGGCGCGCCTCTCTTCGTCGATCTGGTGCCCGATCTGGATGAGCAGATGTTGTTGGCGCGGATTGCTTCGAAGGCCCCCAAAACAACGCTGTCACAATGGTTGAAAAAATCCCTGCGCCTGTCGCCGCAGAAAATTGCGCTGTTCCACGAGATGGTAAAACGAGACACGCAGCCTCTGACAAACTCTATCAAGCGCTTGCCCGTTCAGCATTCCGGTCTGCGCCCAATGGATGAGGCGATCTCAACTGCTGGCGGAGTGGCACGATCCGCGCTGGATCACAGGTTGATGCTGACCGCGTTGCCCGGTGTGTTCTGTGCCGGAGAGATGCTGGATTGGGAGGCCCCGACCGGTGGCTACCTGTTGACGGCCTGTCTGGCGACCGGTCGGTGGGCAGGGCGGTCGGCGGCGGGTTGGGCGCGACGCGGCGGCTAGCGTGACCGCGCCAGCATGGCCAGCCGGATCATGGCGCGCTCCACCAGCGCCATCGCCGGCGCGGTTTGCCCTGCCGAGCGCAGCGACAGGTCCGTATCCGTCAGCACGGTCAACGCGGTCTGCAATTTCGGCGCGCCCCAGCTTTGCGCCTGCCGCAGGATCCGATCCCGCCGCTTGCCGTAAACCGGCGGGCGCAGCTTGCCGATCCCTTGCGCAGCGCCACCCGGATCGGACGCACAGGCGTAAAGCGTTCTGAAATGGCGCGTCGCCCCGATACACAGCGTCACCCCGTTCGTGCCTTGCGCCTGCAATCGACGGATCAGCGGCCCGATCTGACCGGCCTGACCTTCGGCGACGGTGTTCAGCACGTCATCCAACGCTGCCTCGGTCGAGCGCGGCGCGCAGGCGTCAATGTCTTCGATGGACAGCTCAGCTGTGTCACCGCGCTTGTAAAGCGACAGCTTTTCAACGGTTTGCGCAAAGTCCCCGGGGCTGAGCGACACCGCAAGTTCGGATAGTGCCGACATCGAATCGCGGGGAGTGTTGCCCAAGCCCGCCTGGCTGAGAACCCGTTCGACCTCGGCCCGCGACGGCGGATCATCATAGATGCCCACCGCATAGGCCGCTGGGTGCGATTCGAACGCTTTGCGGATTTTCGAGCTTGGCTTCAACTGCCCGGCGGTCACGATGATCTGGGCGTCCCCGGGGACCCAGTCCTCGAGCGCAGCTAGCAGAGCGGGGGCCGCGGTCTCGGTCGTATCTTCGACAAACACCGCGCGCGGGCCGGGGAAAAAGCCGACCGCCTTGACCGCATCCAGCACCAGCGCCGGATCGCCGCGCAGGTCGGCACCGGGGATTCGGGTCAGGCGCATCTCTTCTTCGGCAGCAGGTCCTAGCAGAGCGCCCAGGACCTGCTGCCGTTTCAGGGCCACCCGCATGGCGTCGGCGCCATAAATCAGTAACCCAAGCTTGTCCGCGTCCGGTTTGGCAAAATACCCTTCGGCCTCGCGCGGGCTCAGCTTCATGAGGCAAGGCCTGGCGTTGTGTAAAGACGGGCAATGATCTGGTCCGACAGGATCACCATCAACCGCTCGGTCGCGGCGCGTTCGTCGGCAAGCGTGGAAACGGTTGATCCGGCGGCCGAGTAGGACACGAAATCGGCCACCTGACCGGACGCCAGAACCTGCCCGGTCTCGTCAGATGTCAGGGAATAGCGCGCAATACCATTGATGGAATAACGGTCAGTCTCATTCGAGGTGGTGATCGAAACGGCGCGGGTAGTTGTCGAGACGCTGACCGTAAGCTTGTAGTCGCTGCCCGAAGTGGCACTGCGCCCCAGCTGCTGTTCAAGGTTCTGAACCAGCAAAAAGCTCTCGACCGTATTGGGTGCCGAAACCACCACTCTGCCGTTCAAAGCAGCCCCGGCCCCGCCCGGCGCGTAAACCGGCTGAAAGCCACAGGCAGCAAGCGCCAGCGGCATCAGCAGCAAGGTTCTGCGGTCAAACGACGACATTGACGATACGGCCCGGGACAACGATCACTTTCTTCGGTGCAGCGCCCTCCAGCGCCTTTTGCACAGCTTCGGTGCTGAGCGCGATTTTTTCAACCTCTGCCTTGTCCAGATCTTTGGCCACGCTGATTTCCGCGCGGCGCTTGCCGTTGATCTGGATCGGCAGGGTGATGGTGTCATCGACCAGCATCGCCTCGTCTGCGACAGGCCAAGCGGCGGTTGCGACCAGTCCTTCGCCGCCCAGCATCTGCCACAACTCTTCCGACAGGTGCGGGGTCATCGGTGACATCAGCTGCGCCAGTGTCTTGGTCGCCTCGCGCTTGGCGGCGGTGCCTGCCTTGGATTTCGCCAGCGTGTTGGTAAAGGCATAGAGCTTGGCGATCGAGGCGTTGAAACCGAAGGATTCGACCCCGCCGGTCACATCGTGGATCGCTTTATGCATCTCGCGCAGTAGTGTCTCATCGTCGGCATTGGCCGGAACGTCCGATTCGGCGATTTCGGACGCAATCCGATGCACGCGGCTGAGGTGCTTGAACGCGGCCTCGGCCCCGGAGGCGGTCCATTCCACATCACGCTCGGGTGGCGAATCGGACAGAACGAACCAGCGCGCGGTGTCAGCGCCGAAGGCTGAGATAATGCTGACCGGGTCGACCACATTTTTCTTGGATTTCGACATCTTGGCCGAGGGGATAATCTCGACCTTGGTGCCGTCGGCTAGTTTGCCGTCGGTTACATCCTCGGGCAGATGATAGACCGGACGGCCCTTGGCGTCGCGGGTCTGGTAGATCTCATGCGTCACCATGCCTTGGGTGAACAGCGCATTGAAGGGCTCGATCGCTTTTTTCGGCAGGTGGCCGGTGATGTTCATGGCCCGCGCGAAGAAACGAGAATAGAGCAGGTGCAAAATCGCATGCTCAATACCGCCGATATACTGATCGACATTCATCCAATATTCGGCTTCGGCCAAATCGGTGGGTGTTTCCGCACGAGGGGCCGTGAAACGGGCGAAATACCACGACGAATCGACGAATGTGTCCATCGTATCGGTTTCCCGCTTGGCCGGGGCGCCGCAAGATGGACAGGGCGTGTCGCGCCAGTTCGGATGGCGGTCCAACGGATTGCCGGGAATCGAAAAGTCGATCGGTTGGCCGTTGCCGTCGTCATACGGCAGCTGAATCGGCAGATTCTCTTTCTTTTCAGGCACGGTGCCGCATTTGTCGCAGTGCACAACGGGAATCGGGCAACCCCAATACCGCTGGCGGCTCAGACCCCAGTCGCGCAGGCGGTACTTGGTGACCCCTTCGCCCCAACCTGCCTTTTCGGCGAAATCGACGGTGGCATTGATCGCCTCGTCGCCGGTTGCTTCGGTCAAACCCGCAAAGTGATTCACCCAACGGACTTTTTCAGTTTTTGGCGGCACAAAGGCGATTTTGTCGACGGGCGTTGCGTCGTCCAGTGCAAAGAACGTGTCGATCACCGGCAGGCCGTATTTGCGGCAGAAATCCAGATCGCGCTGGTCGTGGGCCGGGCAGGCAAAGATTGCGCCGGTGCCGTAATCCATCAGGATGAAATTGGCGATCCAGACCGGCAGTTCCCAGCTTGGGTCCAGCGGGTGTTTGACGCGGATACCGGTGTCGTAACCCAGCTTTTCGGCGGTTTCGATGGCCTCTTCGGTGGTGCCGCCTTTGCGGCATTCGGCAACAAATTCAGCGACTTCTGGGTTTTCGGCCTCAAGCTGTTTGGCAATCGGGTGATCCGGTGAGATACCGACAAAAGACGCACCTAACAACGTGTCGGGCCGAGTCGTATAGACAGTGATCGGCGCGCCGCCATCGGTGCGTTCAAAGCCGAATTGCAACCCGCGCGACTTGCCGATCCAGTTTTCCTGCATCAGTCGAACCTTCGCGGGCCAGTTGTCCAGAGTGTCCAGCGCATCCAGCAGTTCCTCGGAATAATCCGAGATTTTGAAGAACCACTGCGTCAGTTCCCGACGTTCCACCAACGCGCCCGAACGCCACCCTCGGCCGTTTTCAACCTGTTCGTTCGCCAGAACGGTCATATCGACCGGGTCCCAGTTCACTACGGCGTTTTTGCGATACACCAACCCGGCCTCGAGCATATCGAGGAACAGAGCCTGCTGCTGGCCATAATATTCCGGGTCACAAGTCGCGAACTCACGCGACCAATCGATGGACAGGCCCAGAGGTTTCATCTGCCCGCGCATGTCGGCGATATTGTCATAGGTCCAGTCTTTGGGATGGCCGCCGATTGCCATCGCGGCGTTTTCCGCTGGCATTCCAAAGGCATCCCAGCCCATCGGGTGCAGAACATTGTGTCCGGTCGCCAGCTTGTGCCGCGCGATCACGTCACCCATCGTGTAGTTTCGCACGTGGCCCATATGGATACGACCAGACGGGTAGGGGAACATCTCAAGCACATAGTATTTCGGCTTGTCCGCCTTGTGATTGGCGGTGAAGATTTCGGCCTTGTCCCAGGCTTCCTGCCATTTTGCTTCGATTTCGGTGGCCGAGTAGCGAGACATCATGCGGTCCTTCGTAAATGCAAACGCCGGGTAGGAACCCGGCGTGGTCATAGAGTGATTTTCGGCGGGTTGCTAGAACTTGTTGTCCGCAATCCGTAGCTGGCGGGCCCGAGAGAGAATCGCATCCTCGACCGCGCGGGTGGTAGCGGCGCTTACAGGTGCGCCTCCGCTGGTCTGCAATGCAACGGACAGCGAACGCGCCGCAAGGGCCGGGTCGCTGATATGAACCGTTGCGCGGTAAGACCGTCCGCCACCCGGCGGTGTGCCATAGCCGGTCACGATTACGCCGGTGAACGGATCCACCTCTTGCAGGGGCAGAAAGTTCAGCACATCCAGAGAGGCGGTCCACAGATAGCGGTTGACGTTGGTGATCCGCTCGGCCTCGCCCCGGTCGAAGATATCCCAGATGGTTGACCGGTTGGGATCGTTCAGTTCCCGTTCATCCGTCGTGCCGCCAATGAGGTTGGGGTTTACAGTCGAGGTGCTGCGATTCTGTCCGCAAGCCGAAAGGGTTGCAGTCAGCACGATCAAAGACAAAATCGTCGGCAGGCGCATTGTAAGCGGGTCCTGTTTCACTGGTAAGGCTTTTGCTGGGGCATACTCCTAGCCAAGGACCCAGTCAGCAACAAGCCTATTCTTTTGAAATGTCCGTGCGTCGCGCCGATTGGGGGGCAAAATTGACTGTGGCATCCTTGCACCAATTTGGGCCGAATGACGGAATGTCGCTCATGCCAAGCTTGCGCTTTGGGGGCAAAAAGAGCGAAACGGTGTCCGTGCTGAGACATATGCTTTGCATGTGTCGAGTAGAAAAACCTTTGAAACCGAGGGAAACAAGATGAAAAAAGTTCTCTTCGCAACGACGGCGCTGGTAGCGACCGCAGGCGTTGCTGCAGCAGAAGTCAAACTGGGCGGTTACGGCCGTTTTGGTATTGGCTACCAAGAAGACCGTTCGACCGACGACAACGTAGACGACACCATCCTGGTTTCGCGCTTCCGTCTGAACATCGACGGCATCACCGAAACCGACGGTGGCGTTCGCTTTGAAGGCCGTGTTCGTCTGCAGGCTGACGACGACGCATCGACCGGCGAGCAAGGCGCAGCTGGCCTGAACGGCGCGCGTTTCTCGGTCATCTTCGGCGGTCTGCGTGTTGACGCGGGCAACGTCGCAGGTTCGTTCGACAACTTGGCAAACTACTACGGTAACGAGCCTGGTCTGGAATCGTTCATCGGTCAGTACTCCGGTATCGACTATGACTTCCTGGGCTATTCGTCGACCGGCACCGGTGCAAACGCTGTGTTCTTCCAGTACGCAGTTGGCGATTTCGCATTCGGCGCATCGTATGACACCGACGCAACCGACGGTGCAGACCGCTGGGACATCAGCGCAACCTACACCTTCAACAACATCACCGCCGCTCTGGCCTATGGTCAGACCGACGAGGGTGACAGCGGTGCAGACGATCAAGACCTGATCGTATTCACCCTGGGTGCAGAGTTCGGCGACTTCTCGGGTACTCTGTTTGTTGGTCGCGACGGCGACACGCCGGTTAACTCCGCTGGTGAAGAAACCGACGGCACCGCATGGGGTCTGTCGCTGGCTTACAACGTTGGCGCAGCAACCACCATCACTGCAGCATACGGCGACGGTAATGCCGACGGCGACGCGCAGGAATACGGTATCGGCGCAATCTACGACCTGGGCGGCGGTGCATCGCTGCGCGGTGGTATCGGCCGTGAAAAAGTTGGCGATGCCGACGGCCGCATCCGTGCCGACTTTGGTGCTCAGTTCAACTTCTAAGTTGATCTGAACCACAAGGTTCAAGGGCAGGTCTTCGGACCTGCCCTTTTCTTTTGCGCCAACATGGTGTTTTGCTGCGGCAAACGCAGAATGAGAGGCCCCATGTCGCTGCAAGATATCACCGACCGTATTGCCAAAGCCGAATCCGCTGCAGGGCGCGCAAAAGGATCCGTGCAATTGATCGCGGTGTCTAAAGTGCAACCCAATGACCGGGTCGAAGCGGTGTTGCAGCAGGGCCATAGGTGTTTTGGCGAGAATCGCGTGCAGGAAGCCGCCGGAAAATGGCCAGAGTTCAACGAGCGCTTCTCGGGCATCGATCTGCACCTGATCGGACCGTTGCAGACCAACAAGGCGCGGCAGGCGATGGAGCTGTGTGATTCTATCCATTCAGTGGATCGACCCAAATTGGCAAAAACGCTTGCGCGACTGGCGCAAGAGATCGGCACATGCCCGGATCTGTTCATTCAGGTCAACACGGGTGAAGAAGATCAGAAAGCAGGGGTTCTGCCTTCTGAAGCGGATAACTTCATCACTGATTGCCGGGGACTGGACCTGCCGATCAAGGGGCTTATGTGCATTCCACCGGTCGAGGAGGAACCCGCTCTGCATTTCGCCCTGTTGGCCAAGATCGCCGATCGGAACGGTTTGGAGGGGCTGTCCATGGGGATGAGCGGTGATTTTGAATCGGCCATTGCGCTGGGGGCAACCCATGTGCGTGTGGGGTCGGCCATCTTCGGCGCGCGCGTCAAACCTGAGGGATAATCAACCGTGTGCCCGGCAAGATCTGGCGGGCAATCCAATGCAGATGGCTTCGGCTGAAGGCAACACAGCCTTCAGTGGGATAACCCGCGCGACGCCATTGATGCAGAAAGATGGCCGACCCAGACCCGGGTATGGCATTGGGCCAATTCCAATCGGTTATCAGCACCAGATCATATAGCGGGTCCGCACGGCGCAACCTTTCGTGGCTGGGCGCATATGGGGCCTGAACCAGATGGTTATAGTCCTCGTCCGACGGGTCATCTGACCACAGATCCCAGGGCCCGATCGGACGCGCCCAACGGGCAGGGCGCGCGATCCGGTCCGCGCGATACAACATGCCGACGATTCGGTGCGTTCCGGTCGGCGTGGCACCGTCGCCTTCGCGTTTGGTATTGCTCAGGCCGCCTTTGCCGATAGCGCAAGGAAAGAGCCGCCCCAGAAACCGCACGCCCCTTGGGGTCAGCACAAGGTCGCCTGGCGTCAAAGCAAATGGCCCGACTTTGCGGCCTTGGTCGCAAGGTAGCCACGATTATGGGCCGTCTCGCCCACTTTCAGCGGAACACGTTCGGTGACGGCGATCCCGGTCCGCTCCATCATCGCGATCTTGGCGGGGTTGTTCGTCAGCAGTCGCACCGAGCCGAAGCCCAGAGATTTCAAGATGTCCGAACCCAAACGAAAGTCGCGCTCGTCGTCTTCGAATCCTAGACGATGGTTGGCTTCGACCGTATCGAACCCCTGATCTTGCAGGAAATAGGCCCGCATCTTGTTGGCCAGACCGATCCCGCGCCCCTCTTGATTGAGGTAGAGCAGAACACCCGCTCCCTCGGTCCCCATCTGCGCCAGGGCGCCGCGCAATTGCGGACCGCAATCACATTTCAAGCTGCCCATCAGGTCGCCGGTGAAACAGGCCGAATGCAACCGGGCCAGAACCGGTTTATCCCGATCCGGGCGACCAATTTCGACGGCATAATGCTCCTCTCCGCCATCTTCGGGGCGGAAGACGTGCAGGCGACCGGCTTCGGACACTTCCATCGGCAAGCGTGCGGCCACAACCTCGTGCAGTGCGCTGCGATCCGCCAGATGTGGTGCCGCAGCGGTGTGGTCGATGCGCGTCAACCCGTGGGTGGCGGCAAGGCCGGGGCCATCGGGGATCGCTGCGACCACGGCGGCGGGCAGCAGCCGCGCGGATTTGGTTAGGGCAATCGCGATCCGATGCAGATGAGCATTCCCCTGCCGCTCGGTCATCAGGGGGCCCTTCATCGGCGCGCTCAGGTCGTCCGACGGATCCGCCACCGCCTGCACCCAGGCGTGATCCGCATCTGCCGGGATGACAACGCGCGCCAGATCTCCGTCATAGGCCCGCGCTTTCAACGTTTCCGCGCGGCGGACGGTGATGGCGACCACCGGCGTGCCACCCAACGCCCGCAAATCCACCAAACGCTGCGGGCTCAACGTTTCCGACGCCACGGCCAGCACGCTGCCACCGCCATCGTCGGTCAGAACAACGGGAACGCCCATGCGCAGATCAGCCCGCGCGCGCGCAAGCAATTCGGTGATGTCGGGAGTGAGACTCATTCCTGCTACCCGGTAACGTTTCGTCATTCTCCTACCCCGATCATGGGGAAATGTGAAACATTTCCTCTGCATCAGACACGAGGGCGTGAGACACTTGCAGCAAAGCTTGCTGATTGCATTCTCTGTACGCAAGTGATGGAAAAGGCTTAGGAGGACCGCACATGGCTCAGCTCAAGAAAATCCTGCTGGTGGATGACGACGAAGACCTGCGCGAAGCGCTTAGCGAGCAATTGGTGATGACCGAGGATTTCGACGTGTTCGAAGCATCCGACGGTGCCTCGGCTATGGAACGGGCGCGCGAAGCGATTTACGACCTTGTTATCCTGGATGTGGGACTGCCCGACACGGACGGGCGCGAACTGTGCCGCCTGATGCGCAAACAGGGCGTCAAAAGCCCGATCCTGATGCTGACCGGCCATGACAGCGACGCCGACACGATCCTGGGTCTGGACGCGGGCGCGAATGACTATGTCAGCAAGCCGTTCAAGTTTCCGGTGCTGTTGGCCCGTATCCGCGCGCAACTGCGCCAGCACGAACAATCCGAGGATGCGGTTTTTGTGCTGGGTCCCTATACGTTCAAACCGGCGATGAAGATGCTGATGACCGAGGATGACCGCAAAATCCGCCTGACCGAGAAAGAAACGAACATTCTCAAGTTCTTGTACCGCTCGACCGATGGCGTGGTGGCCCGGGACGTCCTGTTGCACGAGGTTTGGGGCTATAACGCGGGTGTGACCACGCATACGCTTGAGACACACATCTACCGGTTGCGGCAGAAAATCGAGCCCGATCCGTCAAATGCTCGCCTTTTGGTCACAGAATCGGGCGGATATCGCCTGGTTTCTTGATCTATAGTGGATTGACGCGGATCAAAGTGATACTCTGGGTACAAGTATAGGTTACTCCCAACCCGCGCATGTCCGGGTCAAGACATGCACCTCCCTGTTGGACTGCCGGGCCGAAAGGCCCGGCTTTTTTTGGTTGGGTAGCAGGTCTTTCTAGCTTGCGTTACCATTCTCCAAAACAGTGCTGTAGGTTATACCACTGTTAAGGCTGCGAAAATCGGCGTAAATTTTACCGTCCTCAAAGGTGGCGTCGATCAAGCCATTGACGTGGCGGTCTTCCCCAACCCGGCTTTCAACCATAGCGATAGAACCCGAGCCATCACGGCTGATCGTGCCGGTCACCTGACCTTCGTTCCAGCGATCCGAGCTTGTCCGACTCCATTTGCTTGTGCCCCAGAACACGTTGTCCTGTTGCTCCTTGATCTCAAGAACCCATTCGGACTGGTTGAAACGCGGGGCTCCAGCGCTGTTTTCGTTGGGCAAGGCCGCAACTGTGTGGGTTCCGCTCCAAACGCCGCGCAGGTCGGGCGTGCTGTCGGCTGCCGCTAGGGTCGCAAAGGCAAAGGTGCTCGCCAGAGCAGCGGCACCAAGTGTCTTAAGTCTGGTCATGATCTCCTCCGTCTTGAATACCTTGAATGTTGGCGGCCGACGGTCGGATTTCTATGTGGGTTGCGGAATATAAAGGGGAATTCATCTACACTTCATATGCGCTTGGAGATTGCCGAGGACGCATCTGAAAACTCATCACTGGCGTTCATTAGGCATGGTGCCGGGCTGAGCAGCACGCTAACCTGCGCCAACCGCGACAAAGGAATCCCCAATGCCCTTCACTCTTGCCACTTGGAACATCAATTCGGTCCGCCTGCGCGAGCCTATCGTGTTGAAACTGCTGCAGGAAGAAGCTCCGGATGTTCTGTGCCTGCAAGAATGCAAGTCGCCGGTCGAAAAGATCCCGACCGAAGGATTTGCCGAGTTGGGATATACTCACATGGTTGCGCGTGGGCAAAAGGGCTACAACGGCGTCGCCATCTTGTCGCGTCTGCCGATGGTCGAGGTCGGTGACAAGGACTTCGCCGGTCTGGGCCATGCCCGCCACGTTGCGGGACGGTTGGAAAATGGCGTGACGATTCACAACTTTTATGTCCCGGCGGGCGGGGACATACCGGATCGCGAAAAGAACGAGAAATTCGGACAAAAGCTGGACTATCTGACTGACATGCGTGACTGGTTTCACGCGGAAAAGCCCGAAAAATCCATATTGGTTGGCGACCTGAACATCGCCCCGCGCGAGGATGACGTCTGGTCGCACAAACAACTGCTCAAGGTTGTGTCGCACACGCCGATCGAGGTTGAACATCTGGCCGAAACGCAGGATGCGGGCGGATGGGTCGACGTCACGCGGCAGGATATTCCCGAAGGCAACCTCTATAGTTGGTGGTCATACAGGGCGCGCGATTGGGATGCGGCTGACAAGGGGCGACGGCTGGATCACGTCTGGGCGACCCCCGATATCTCGAACGCGGGCCATTCCAGCCGCATCCTGCGCGACGCGCGCGGATGGGAGAAGCCCAGCGATCACGCCCCGGTTTTTGCGACTTTCGATCTGTAAAGGGGCAACTCTGCCCTTGGTTTCCGCGCCCGACGGTTGCATATAAGGCGCAACTTCGAACCAGAGAGTGAATGCAATGGATCTTCTGAACGGCGCTGACAGTGCCCAAGCCACCGATCTGATCAAAGACGGGACCGAGGCCACATTCATGGCCGACGTGATCGAAGCCTCGCAGGAAACCCCGGTAATCGTGGATTTCTGGGCACCGTGGTGCGGTCCGTGCAAAACGTTGGGTCCGTTGCTGGAAGAGGCCGTGACCGCCGCAAAAGGCGCAGTGAAGATGGTCAAGATCAACGTGGACGAGGCGCAGATGATTGCCTCGCAAATGCGCATTCAGTCGATCCCGACGGTCTATGCCTTCCATAAGGGCCAACCGGTGGACGGGTTTCAGGGTGCGGTTCCGGGGTCCGAGATCAAGGCCTTTGTCGATCGGGTGATCGAAACCACCGGCGGCGAAAGCCCAGGCGGGCAACTTGAGGATGCGGTTCAGGCCGCCGAAGAGATGCTGGCCGAGGGGGCTGCCGTGGACGCTGCGCAGACATTTGCAGCCATTCTGGGTGAAGACGCGAACCACGCGGGTGCCTATGGCGGCCTTGTACGCGCGCATATCGCCTTGGATGATCTGGAGCAGGCCGAGGCCATCCTGAACGGAGCGCCCGCCGAGATTTCGTCCTCGCCCGAGATCGAAGCTGCGCATGCGCAGTTGGAACTGGCCAAGCAAGCCGCAGATGCCGGGCCGGTCGGCGAACTGACCGCTGCGGTCGAGGCCGAGCCCGACAACCATCAGGCGCGCTTCGATTTGGCGCAAGCGCTGCACGCCAACGGTGACGTTGACGAAGCGGTTGCGCAATTGCTGGAACTGTTCCGTCGCGACCGCGAATGGAACGAGGGTGCCGCCAAGGCGCAACTCTTCACGATCTTTGATGCGCTCAAGCCCAATGATCCGGTTGTTTTGAACGGACGTCGCAAACTCAGCTCGATGATATTTGCCTAAATCCCGATCAGGGCTAGACTTGGGGCTATGATGCATCCCGCTGATTTGCCGGAATCGGTTTCTGTTTTTCCACTGCCCGGGGCGCTGCTGCTGCCGCGGGCGCGCCTGCCGCTGCACATATTCGAGCCGCGCTACCTGCAGATGCTGGATGATGCGCTCAAGACCAAGGAACGGCTGATAGGTATGGTTCAACCCAACACCTGTCAGGGCGACGAAACCAAGCTGCACCAGATCGGATGCGCTGGTCGTGTCACGCAGTTCTCCGAAACCGAAGACGGTCGATATATGATCACGCTGACGGGCATCTCGCGGTTCCGGGTGATGTCCGAGCTTGAGGGCTTCACACCTTATCGCCGTTGCGCGGTTTCGTGGAAGGGGTTTGATCGCGATCTGGGGAAGTCGGAAACCGATGACGGCTTTGACCGCACGGGTTTTCTGCTGCTGCTTGAACGCTTTTTCGCCTCCAAGCAGTTGTCGACCGATTGGGAGACGATGAAAGACGCCGATGACGAATTGCTGGTCAATTCCCTGTCGATGCTGCTGGATTTCGACCCCGAGGACAAACAGGCGCTGCTCGAGGCTCCATGCCTGCGCACCCGGCGCGAAACGCTGGTGACGCTGATCGAATTCGCCATGCGCGGCGGTTCAAACGAGGAGAAACTGCAATGACCGAAACGGACCATGCGTTCGACCGCCACATGCTTGAGGCTCTGATCTGCCCCAAGACACAGACGACCCTGCATTACGATGCTGACCGGCAGGAACTGGTGTCCAAAGCGGCAGGGCTGGCCTTTCCGATCCGCAACGGTATCCCGGTGATGCTGGTGGACGAGGCGCGCGAACTGGACTAGATTGCCCGGCCCTGCAGAAGTTTCGGCAAGTCTCCGGTCAGTCCGGCAGCCTCGCGGACAAAGCCGCGCCGCAGCCCCGGCAGCGATCCGACGATGCCCATCCCGATGTCACGGCCAATGCGCAGCAGCGGGTTGTCGTTGGAAAACAGCCGGTTGAACACATCTGTCGCCATCGCCAGCGACGCGGTGTCGAACCGCCGCCATTCCTGATAGCGCTCCAGAACCAGGGTCGAGCCGATATCTTCGCCGCGTCGTCCGGCCAGCGTGACCACCTCGGCCAGCGCGCCGACGTCCCGTAGACCGGCGTTCAATCCCTGACCGGCAATCGGGTGCATCCCGTGTGCGGCGTCGCCGACCAAAGCCAGACGATCTGCGACGAACGAATTGGCGATGGTCAGGTTCAGGGGGTAGGTAAACCGGTCTCCGGCCAATTGGATATCACCCAGAAAATCGCCAAATCGCGGGCGCAGAACCTGCAGGTAGTCATCCTTGGGTAAGGCATTGATGTGTTGGGCGGTTTCTGTGCGTTCGCTCCAGACAATCGAACTGCGGTTGCCGGTCAGCGGCAAAATCGCCAGCGGACCCGGCGGCATGAAGAACTGATGCGCGGTGCCGTGATGAGGCAGGTCATGCTCGATGGCGCAGACCAGCGCGGTCTGGCCGTAATCCCAGCCGGTGCGCTTGATGCCGGCCCGCTTGGCAGTAGCGCTGGCGCGACCGTCGCACCCGACCAGTAGCCCTCCCGGTACCGAAGCCCCGTCATCCAAAGTTAGCGTCACACCAGTTGCGGTGGTGTCTTGTGCGGTGACGGTTCTGCCGTTGATCTGCGTTATCGCCGCTGTGTCGCCCAAAGCATCCAGAAAGGCGCGTCGCAGGTGGCGATCTTCGACCATGTAGCCCATCGGCCCCTCTTCGATCTCGGCATGGTCGAAATGCATGAAGAACGGGGATGGTCCGGCCCCTGCATGGCCATCGGTGACCTTGATGTCCAACATCGGCTGGGCGTGTTCGGCAACGCGGTCCCAAACGCCGATTGCCTCCAACAGCCGTTTTGACGCCAACGCCAGCGCATAGGCCCGCCCGTCAAAGGCGGTGTCCCGGCGGGATTGTTCGGCCAGCGCGTCGATGACGGTGACCGAATGCCCCGTCTGAGCCAGTGCAAGGGCCAGCGCCGGGCCGTTCAGCCCGCCGCCGACGATCAGGATATCGGAACCTTGTGTCATGCCCTGCAATATGCGCGCCCTTTCGGGATTGTCCATGTGCGGTCCTGTCGCTACCGTCCGGGACACGCAAGAAAGTCAGGAGGGTGCAGGATGCAGGACTGGTTGACCATGACCGCATGTGATCTGGGTCGGGGGATCGGCATGGGGCAGATTGATCCCGTCGAGCTGACCGAAACCTACCTGAACGCCATCGACTCCCATCCGCATCGCGATACGATCTATGCGTGTGTAACCCATGACCGGGCCATGGCCGAAGCGAAGGCCGCGCAGGATCGCGTCACATCCGGGTTGCGGCGATCCCTGCTGGACGGCGTGCCGATCAGTTGGAAGGACCTGTTCGACACCGCCGATATCGGTACCGAAGCGGGTTCGGCGCTGTTGAAAGGCCGGGTGCCGGACGTCGACGCTCTGGTCGTGCGGAACGCAACCGCGATGGGTACGGTCTGTCTGGGCAAGACGCATATGAGCGAACTGGCCTTCTCGGGCCTTGGCCTGAACCCGATCACGGCCACGCCGCCCTGTATTCACGATGAAAGCGCGATACCGGGGGGGTCGTCTTCGGGGGCAGCGGCGTCGGTTGCCTGGGGTCTGGCCGCATGTGGCATCGGGTCGGATACCGGCGGATCGGTGCGAATTCCGGCCGCCTGGAACGATCTGGTTGGTCTGAAAACAACCTCGGGTCGGCTCAGCCTTGAAGGCGTTGTGCCTTTGTGCCTGCGGTTCGACACGGTCGGCCCGCTGACCCGATCGGTCGAAGACGCTGCGCATATGCTGGCGCTGCTTGAAGGCGGCACCCCTGCCGATCTGCGGGGGGCGTCATTGGAAGGCCGTCGATTTGCGGATCTGCAGACCGTAGCGCGGGATGACTTGCGCGATGAACCAGGCCGCGCTTACGAGGACGCCTTGGAAAAGCTCAAGGCCGCCGGTGCCGAGATCGTACCGCTTGACGTCCCTGAATTGGCCGATGCGATGAGCCTGTCCGGAGTGCTTTACACGACCGAAGCCTACGGCCTCTGGCGTGACGTGATCGAGGCCAATCCCGACGCGATGTATCCCGAGATCCTCGAACGGTTCCGGGCCGGCAGGGATGTATCGGGCCCGGAATATCTGGCCGCCTGGTCCAAACTCAAAGCCTGCCGCAGCGCGTGGGATGCGGCAACCGCAGGGTTTGACGCCGTGCTTGCGCCCACCGCGCCGATCCTGCCCCCCAATCTCGAGCGGCTGATGTCCGACCATGACTATTACGTCACCGAGAACCTGCTGGCCCTGCGTAACACCCGGATTGGCAATCTGATGGGGCTGGCGGCATTGACGCTTCCGACGGGGACACCAAGCTGTGGGCTGATGTTGTTGGGGTATCCGGGCTCGGAAGAAGCGCTTTTGCGGTTGGGATCGGCGGCTGAATCCGCGTTGGCCTGAATGCCACAATCCCCTGATTCGGAACCTCTTTGTCTGGACTGTGGGATGTTCGATCTGTAATCTGCCAGAAAACGGGGCGAAAACGATCCCGGTATTGAGGCAGTTGTTATGAATTTCCCCGAGCGGTTTTCGGACCTACCGGCATATGCATTCCCGCGTCTTCGCGCCCTGTTGGATCATCATCAGCCGGGCGGTGACGTCATTCATATGACCATTGGTGCGCCGACCCATGATTTCCCGGCCTGGGTGACGGATGTGATCATGGAAAACGCCGCCGGGTTTCAGGGATACCCGCCCAACGAAGGTTCACCCGAGTTGCGCGGGGCCATCACCGACTGGATCAAGCGCCGCTATGGCGTGACGATGGACCCAGAGGCCAATGTCATGGCCCTGAACGGCACCCGCGAGGGGCTGTATAATGCCGCGATGGCACTGTGCCCGGAACAGAAAAACGGCCAGCAGCCGATCGTCCTGTGTCCTAATCCGTTTTATCAGGTCTATATGGTGGCTTCGATTTCGGTCGGTGCGCAGCCGCATTTTGTGCCTGCCACAGCAGCGACCGGACACCTGCCGGATTATGCGGGCCTGCCCGATGAGGTTCTGAACCGAACTGCGGTCGCTTATATTTGTTCGCCTGCCAACCCGCAGGGCGCGGTTGCGTCGCGTGAGTATTGGGTCGAACTGATCCGTCTGGCCGAACACTATGATTTCCGCATTTTCGCAGATGAATGTTACTCGGAAATCTACCGTGACACTGCGCCCGTCGGCGTGTTGACGGTAGCGCAGGAATTGGGGGCCGATCCCGAACGCATCACCCTGTTCAACTCGTTGTCGAAGCGGTCGAATCTGGCCGGTTTGCGGTCGGGCCTGATTGCGGGCGGCCCCGAGACGATCAAGCACGTCAAGAAATTGCGCACCTATGCGGGCGCGCCGCTGTCGCTACCGTTGCAGGCCGCGGCAGCAAAGGTCTGGGCGGATGAACAGCACGTGCAGGAAAACCGCGCGCTCTATCAAGAGAAATACGCCGTCGCGGACGAGGTCTTTGCCGGTGTGCAGGGCTACATGTCGCCCGAAGCCGGGTTTTTTCTATGGCTGCCGGTGGATAACGGCGAGGAAACCGCATTGAAAGTCTGGCAGGACACCGGAGTACGGGTTCTGCCGGGCGCATATCTTTCTCAAGGTGATCCGGGGCAAAACCCGGGCGAAAACTTTATCCGGGTCGCGTTGGTGGCCCCAAAAACCGAAGTGCAGCGCGGGCTGATCAAGCTCCGCGACTGCATCTATTCGTGAGGTACGAGGGCAAAATGGCATCATTGAACGCGCGAAACCGTGATCCGTTGCTGGACAGCACCACGCAGGCCGCCATCGAACGGCGCAGCAAGGAACTGATCGGGATCGCCCTGATCCTGTTGGGTCTGGCGGCTGCGGCGATGATCTGGTCCTACACGCCGGACGATCCCAACTGGATGGTCTCGACAGATGCGCCTGTGCAGAACTGGATCGGGCGGATTGGGGCCTCGATTGCGGCGCCGTTGTTCATGATCGTTGGATGGGGCAGCTGGGGTATCGCTCTGGTGCTGATCGGTTGGGGCGTGCGCTTTACCGGCCACTTCGCCGAAGAGCGCGCCATTGCCCGCCTGATCTTTGCACCGATCTGGATCGCGGTTGTGTCGGTCTATGCAGCGACGTTGGTGCCGGGTGACGCGTGGCGTGCAACGCATAGCTATGGGCTGGGCGGCCTGTTTGGCGACACGGTCATGGGTGCCTTGCTGACCCTTTTGCCGATCTCCTCTCATTTCCTGGTCAAACTGATGTCGTTGGCCATGGCGCTGGGCATGCTGATGCTGGGCGTTTTTGTGCTGGGCTTCACCAAAACGGACGTCAAACGCGGCTTCCGCGCATTCCTGCTGGGACTGGTGATGGCTTATGATCTGCTGATGAACATGCTGGGCCGAGGGGCCTCGGCCACCGCACAGGCGGCGCGGGATCGCCGCGCCCAGTGGGCTGAACGCAAGGCCGAACGCGCCGTTCCGGTTCAAGCCGAGTTCGACGATGACCTTGCCTATGCCGACCCGGTGTTTGACGAGCCCTTGATCGAAGAGCCCGAGCCTGCGCCAAAACCCGGTTTGCTGGCGCGGATGCCCTCGCTGATCCGTCGGCCGGATCCGTTGCCCGAACCCGAGCTGGTGGCGCAGGACCCGGTGCAGGGCTATGACGAGATGCCGGGCGAAGATCGCATCCGGTCGAAAATCTCCGCCGCTGTGCGCAATCGCAAGGTTGCCGCTGGTGAAATGACACCGGAACATGATCCCAACCGACCCCTGACAAAAGGGCGCGGGCGAGGGCCCGATCCGTTGATCCTGAACGACGGCCCGGTCAGCGACCTGCCGCCGGAACCGCCAATGACGTCGGCGGGCTTGCCGCCCGAGCCGATGCTGACAGCCGACGCAGAACCCGTATGGGAAGATCCGATTCATCAAGACTATGCGCCCGAGCCCGATATTGACGATGAAGCGGTGTTCGAAGATACGCCGATGGCAGATCAGGTACAGCCGCCGCGTCAAGCCGTGAAAATCCCGGTTGCCGAACCGCGTAAGCCGGTCGTGGCACAGCCCGTGCGTCGCACGCCGCCCCCGTCACGCCGTGCACAGGCCGAGGCGCAGCCTGCTTTGTCTTTCGAGGAAAAGCACTCCGATTTCGAACTGCCGCCGCTAGGCTTGCTGTCCAACCCGGCCAGCATTCAGCGCCATCATCTGAGCGATGAGGCGCTGGAGGAAAACGCGCGGATGCTGGAAAACGTGCTGGACGATTATGGCGTCAAGGGTGAGATCGTCAGCGTCCGCCCGGGCCCTGTGGTCACCATGTACGAGTTGGAACCGGCTCCGGGTCTAAAAGCCAGCCGTGTGATCGGTCTGGCCGACGATATCGCGCGGTCGATGTCTGCCCTGTCTGCGCGGGTTTCAACCCTGCCGGGGCGCTCGGTCATCGGGATCGAACTGCCCAATGAAAACCGCGAGATGGTGGTACTGCGCGAGATTCTCGCCAGCCGCGATTTCGGCGATGGCAACCACGCGCTGCCTTTGGCCTTGGGCAAGGATATTGGCGGTGAGTCCGTTGTTGCGAACCTGGCCAAGATGCCCCACCTGCTGATCGCGGGGACGACCGGTTCCGGTAAGTCGGTGGCGATCAACACGATGATCCTGTCACTGCTGTATAAGCTGTCACCGGATGAATGCCGTCTGATCATGATCGACCCGAAGATGCTGGAACTCAGCGTCTATGATGGCATCCCGCACTTGTTGTCGCCCGTCGTGACCGACCCGAAAAAAGCGGTTGTCGCTCTGAAATGGGTCGTGGGCGAGATGGAGGATCGTTACCGCAAGATGTCCAAGATGGGCGTCCGCAATATCGCGGGCTACAACGGCCGGGTGAAGGATGCCCTGTCTAAGGGCGAGATGTTCAGCCGCACGGTCCAGACCGGGTTTGACGACGAAACCGGTGAGCCGATGTTCGAGACCGAAGAATTCGCGCCCGAGGCGATGCCCTATATTGTCGTGATCGTCGACGAAATGGCCGACCTGATGATGGTCGCGGGCAAGGAGATCGAAGCCTGCATTCAGCGCCTGGCACAAATGGCACGGGCCTCGGGTATTCACCTTATTATGGCCACGCAGCGTCCGTCCGTGGACGTGATCACTGGAACGATCAAGGCAAACTTCCCGACCCGGATTTCGTTCCAGGTGACCTCGAAAGTCGATAGCCGCACCATTCTGGGTGAAATGGGCGCCGAGCAACTGCTGGGGCAGGGCGACATGCTGTATATGGCGGGCGGCGCCAAGATCACCCGCTGCCACGGTCCGTTTGTCTCGGACGAAGAGGTCGAGGAAATCGTCAACCATCTGAAACAGTTCGGTCCGCCGGATTACATGAGTGGCGTGGTCGATGGACCGGCCGAGGAAAAGGCCGACAATATCGACGCGGTTCTGGGCTTGAATACCGGTGGCAACACGAACGGAGAGGATGCGCTGTACGATCAGGCTGTTGCGATCGTGATCAAGGATCGCAAATGTTCGACCTCGTATATCCAGCGGAAACTCGCCATCGGTTACAACAAAGCTGCGCGGCTTGTTGAGCAGATGGAGGACGAAGGCGTTGTTTCCGGGGCAAATCACGTCGGTAAACGCGAAATCCTCGTCCCCGAGCAATAGGATATTTAATAACAAGGGCGGAACGCTTATCTGGGTCCTATGAAACAGATTGCTTTTGCCCTTGCTTTGACATTGGCCGCGCCTGCGGCCTGGGCGGCGGACAAGTTGCCGCTGTCGCAAATTTCGAATTACCTGAACGGTTTGAAAACGGTTCAGACGACCTTTACGCAAGTGAATGACGATGGTTCACTCAGCACCGGAAAGCTGTGGTTGCAGCGTCCGGGCAAGATGCGGTTCGAATATGATCCGCCAAATGATGCGGTGGTTCTGGCGCGGTCGGGGTCGGTTCTGATCTTTGATGCCAAGTCGAACCAGCCACCCGAGCAATACCCGCTAAAGCGTACGCCCCTGTCGCTGGTGCTGGCCCGCAATGTCAATCTTGGGCAGGCGAATATGGTGGTGGGCCACGACTTTGACGGCACCGCCACCGTAGTCACGGCGCAAGATCCGAAAAACCCCGATAGCGGCCGCATCGAACTGATGTTCACCAGTAACCCGGTCGAACTGCGGAAATGGGTGATCCACGACAACGCGGGCACCCAGACCACAGTTCTGCTGGGCCCACTGACCGAGGGTGGTCGTCTGGATCAGAATCTGTTCTCGGATGGAAAAAAACGTGGATCAGCTGACCGCTGATCCACTATTTTTAGTACCGGCAACCTGCCAGTTGCGCCTGATACATTTGCGCCCGCACATCCACGTCATCGGCCACATTCAGCAACCATGACTTGCGATTATAGCTGCCGCGCGCATAACCGGTATGGCCTTCGTGATAGGCCAGATACTGGTTGCGCGTGTCTGTCGGGTGGATGCCATTCCGCTCGTAGCTTTTGTTCATGTACCAGCCGATGAAATCCGAGGCGTCGCGGATGCGATCCCGCTTGGCGCGGCGTTTGCCGGTTTCGCGCTGGTATTCTTTCCATGTGCCGTCCAGCGCTTGGCTGAACCCATAGGCGCTGCTTTGGCGGCCCATCGGGATGACGCCCAGCACGTATTTGTGCGGCGTGCGCGCATCGTGCTTGTAGCGGCTTTCCTGATAGATCGTCGCCATCTGAACGTGAACGGGAACGCCCCATTTCCGTTCGGTCTTTTGGAACGCCTTGATATAATCCGGCTTTTCGCGCGCAATGCTGCACGCGTCGTTCAATCTGCTGGGCGGTTGGTTCGAACCGCCCCCACAGGATGCCAAAAGCAGCACCCCGAAGAGTACAAAAAGAATTCTGCTCATGTGCCTCGTGCCTTTTTTCTTTATTCTAGCGCAGATTGAGCTGCGAGGGAATCACAATCGTTTCAGAATAATGGGCGCAATTGTCAGTATTGCCACTTTCCAAAGCGCGCCGCTCGGGCACTGTCATAAGGATGTTCACAGACTGTTTCCCGAAATCTCCGATCAAGGATTGGCAATTTGGCCCGGAACAATGTAGAAAATACATTGGGGGCAAGGACAATGCTGAAGACAAACGCCAAGTACCGCCTGGGTCAGGTGGTTCGACATCGTAGACATCCCTTCCGAGGGGTGATTTTTGACGTGGACCCTGAATTTTCGAATTCAGAAGAATGGTACCAGGCCATCCCCGAAGACAGCCGTCCGATCAAGGATCAACCGTTCTATCACCTCCTGGCCGAGAACGACCAATCCTTCTATGTGGCTTATGTTTCAGAACAAAATCTGGTTGAGGACCAATCGGGTGAGCCTGTGGACCATCCCGACATTCCCAATATGTTCGGTCCGTTTCAGGACGGGTCCTACCCGCTGCATTTCCAGTTGAACTGATTTCTCTGGCGCTTTGGCGCGCCGCTAATATCCCAGCGCGCAACCGTCCTTGCGAGGATCGCTGGCCCCTTCAAGAACACCGTCTTCACGGATTCGGATCGCCTGTGCCCCGCCCAGTGGCGCGGGTGGAATTTCAACAATATGCCCCAGATTGGACAATTGTTCCCGAACAGTGTTGGGGTAGCCCCGTTCGACTTTAAGTACGCCGCCATCCGCAAAGGCGCGAGGGGCATCAATGCTTTGCTGCAGGCCGAGACCAAAGTCTGTCAGGTTCGACACAAATCGCGCATGGCCAGTCGGTTGGTAAGCGCCACCCATGACCCCAAAGGGCATCAGAACACGAGAATGCTGACGCAGCATGCCAGGAATGATCGTATGCATCGGGCGCTTTCTGCCCGCCAATTCGTTCGGGTGACCTGCCTCCAGCGTGAACCCGGCACCGCGGTTCTGCAGCAGGATGCCGTACTTTTCCGATGCGATACCGGACCCGAAACCGTGAAAAATCGAATAGATTAGTGACACGGCCATCCGGTCCCGATCGACAACAGTGATATAGATCGTGTCTTTGTGAATAGCTTCGGTCAGCGGCGCCGGGGCGGGCATCGCTCGGTTCGGGTCGATCAGGGCCGCCAGACGGGCGGCTGTTTCAGGGGCCAAAAAATGCGCCATCCGAGCGGTGTGATCGGGATCCGCGATAAAACGGTTGCGGGCGTCATAGGCCAGTTTGGTGGCCTCGGCTTCGATGTGAATACGCTCGGCCCCCCACGGATCCATCGCGGACAGGTCGAAATGCGAGAGAATGTTCAACAAAAGCAACGCGGTCGCGCCCTGGCCATTGGGTGGATGTTCCAGTAATTCGACACCGGCGTAGTTGCCGCCAACGGGCTTGGTTTCATCGCAGGTGGTTGCGGCAAAGTCGTCGGTCGTGTGAACGCCACCCAGCTTTGTCAGAGCGTCCACCATGTCCTGCGCTATTTCGCCGGTATAGAACGCATCCCTGCCATCCTTTGCGATGCGGCGCAGAACTTCGGCCTGACCAGGCGCACGAAAGACCTGACCGGTTTTCGGTACGGTCCCGTCGCTCAGAAAGTGCTGGCGGGCAGCGCCCTGCAACGTTGCTTCGCCTTCAGCCCAGTCGAATGCGACGCGAGGAGCCACAGGGACCCCGGTATTGGCATAGTGGATGGCCGGTTGCAGGATCGCGTCCAGGCCCAGACGACCTTCGGTTCCGGCAAGATGACAAAACGCATCCACTGCGCCCGGGATCGTCACGGCGTCTGGGCTGTTGATCGGGACGGCGGTTAGCCCCCTTGCCCGCAATGTCGCGGCATCCGCAGCCACAGGTGCGCGACCAGATCCGTTTAGTGCGCGAACCTTGTCTTCGCCCGCGCGGTTGAACAGCACAAAACAATCGCCGCCAAGCCCGGTCATCTGCGGTTCGCAAATTCCCAACAGGACGGCGCCGGCGATGGCTGCATCCATGGCATTGCCGCCACGCGCCAGGATGTCCAATGCCGTTTTGGCAGCCAGAGGATGTGATGTAGCACACATGCCTTGTGTCGACAGAACTTCGGATCGGCCGGGCAGATGCAGGTCGCGCATTGTGATGTCCCCTGAATTGGTCAGGCGAACTCTAAGCCCGGATGCCGGGTTGTCCAATAAATTCAAAGAGAGAGGGAGGTCCTCGGCGCCGTTCACTGGGTGGGGGCTGTGACGCTAGGCGCCGAGGGAAGCTATCTGAGCTACCCTGCCTTTCTGACCGGGGTTTGCGGCGCGACAATGGTTCGATCTGGGCCTTATTGTGACCATTTGGTGCCCGTTACGACGCGTCGGAAAAACGAAACGACAAACACAGGCGGTTAAACCCGTCATGTCTTTCATACCGAACTGCGCTGGCCAGATTGTGAATCATGAACCAGCCAAAGCCCCCTTCGGGCAGGTCTTTGCGCGCAACTTCGACCGTGGGCGGGGGGCCGTCCGGCGGCTGAAGACCGGGCATCGGGTTGCCGGTATCCACGATCTCGACTTCAAGAAATTCGCCCGACAGACGGCAGCAAATCCGCACTTCATCGGGCATCAACCCGGCATAGGCGTGTTCCACCACGTTGTTGATCGCCTCGGCCAGCGCGATCTTAACGCCATCGGCCCGATCTGTCGGAACCCCATGCGCCATCAACTGGTGGCTGAGGTCTGCGATTCCTGCGCTCGCCTCGGCCTCGGTGGCAGGAAAGCTCAGGTCGATGCAGCCATTTTTGCAGTTTTGGGCCACGCCTATTCACTCCCGACCGGTGTCAGTGGCAACCTGCGGCCAGCGCATCGTCCAGTGAGGCAAACAACCGGAACACCGTATCCATGCGTGTCAATCGAAACACCTTTTCGACGACAGGATGCAATCCCGCCAGATCCAGACGGCGTGCATCCCCCAACTGTTTCATCGAGGCGACAATCGCGCCAAGCCCGCTGGAATCGATGAATTCGACCGAGGACAGATCCAGAATCACGCGCAGGCTGTCGTTTTCGGTTTCCGTCCGCATGTCTTCCTTGAACTGAATGGCCATTGCGGCATCTATCCGGTCGCAATGAACGGAAATCACCTGCGCATCATTGGTCATGCTGCTGCTGAGCTTCATGGACAGCCACCCCTGCGGTTTGAAAACAGATCGTAGAAATACGCTAGACGGCAATTCTTACCATTCGGTATCCAAGAGAGGAAAACGCTGGGGAGGCATCAGATGAACGAAGTTGTGATCGCGGGGGCCGCGCGTACACCGATGGGTGGGTTTCAAGGCATGTTCGACGGGGTCGCCGCTGTGGAATTGGGTGGCACAGCCATTCGCGCTGCGCTGGAGGGGGCAGGGGCGCAGTCGGTCGACGAAGTTCTGATGGGTTGTGTTCTGCCTGCCGGTCAGGGTCAGGCCCCGGCGCGGCAAGCCGGATTTGCCGCCGGTCTGGGCGAAGACGTGCCCGCGACAACGCTCAACAAGATGTGCGGATCGGGGATGAAGGCCGCGATGATGGCGTTTGACCAGATTGCCCTGGGCCATGCGGACACCATGGTCGCTGGCGGGATGGAGAGCATGACCAACGCTCCGTATCTGCTGCCCAAGATGCGGGGCGGTGCGCGGATCGGTCATGGTCAGGTGGTGGATCACATGTTCCTCGACGGGCTCGAGGACGCCTATGACAAGGGCCGCCTGATGGGCACTTTCGCCGAAGATTGTGCCGAAACCTATCAGTTCACGCGTCAGGCGCAGGACGAATATGCGTTGCAGTCCCTCTCAAACGCCATCAATGCACAACAAAGCGGCGCGTTCGACCGTGAAATCGCGCCCGTGACGGTTCGGGCGCGCAAAGGCGACCTTACGCAAAGCATAGACGAGCAACCTCAATCCGCGCGGCCTGAGAAAATCCCAACCTTGAAACCGGCTTTTCGAAAGGACGGGACGGTGACAGCGGCCAATTCCTCATCGATCTCGGACGGTGCGGCGGCGCTTGTTCTGTCGTCGGCGGCCGCGGCGCAGACGCAAGGCCTGACGGTCCGTGCCCGCATTGTGGGTCATGCCAGCCACGCGCAGGCGCCGGGCCTGTTCACCACCGCGCCGGTGCCTGCGGCGCAGAAACTTCTGGATCGTATCGGCTGGTCCAAAAACGATGTTGATCTGTGGGAGGTCAACGAGGCCTTTGCCGTGGTTCCCATGGCCTTCATGCACGAAATGGGTATACCGCGCGAGATCGTGAACGTGAACGGCGGTGCCTGCGCATTGGGCCATCCGATCGGAGCATCCGGTGCGCGGATCATAGTGACGTTGTTGAATGCGCTTGAAACCCGTGATCTGCAGCGCGGTGTCGCCGCGATCTGCATCGGTGGCGGCGAGGGTACGGCCATAGCGATCGAGCGGGTCTAACGTTTTGCTTTGGCAAAGGACCTGCTAGATTCTGAAAATTCTGTAATCCGCTGGATCACGCATGATTCCGAACCAATTCCTCACGCCGCGCCTTTCGGTCAGGCATTGGGACGTTGAGCTTTCAGAGCCGCAAGCGAGGCGCAGGCTGACCGAAGAGCTTGCCGCGCTGCTGACCCCTGCCGTTTTGGAGACTTTGCCGCCAACCATGCACCTGACAGATCAGGGCGTGCCCGACTGGATCGCGGCCCGCCGCGCCGAAAGCGAGATACTGCTGGTTCGCCAAAGCAGCGACGCTCAGCTGATCGGATTGTTGGTGTTGGCCGGAGACCTTGATGCCGGTGCAGTCCCGGATGTCCATATCGGTTATCTGTTTGCAGAATCCGCATGGGGAAAGGGCTACGCCTCAGAGCTGCTCAAAGGGCTTTTGTCCGCATTGACGTCTGGCCCGTCACTGCGTCTGGTTGCTGGTGTCGGACGCGACAACCCGGCCTCGGCGCGCGTTCTGCAAAAGTCCGGCTTCAAACTCTGGCCGGAACGCTCGACCCATAGCACCGAGATGTATGTTCGCGAGTTCCGCTGATTGAACGCCCACCAGGGCAAAGTCATTGCGCTAGGGCCGATACGCCGAAGCTGAATGCAAAATACAAGGCCGCGAACTGTAGGGCGGCCACCCCGAACAACCAGACGGAAAAGCCGCGCTTTCGGGATTTGTGCCCGAACAGCCATCGCCCCAACAGCGCGCCAGGGCTGCCGCCCAACGCTGCGAGCCATAGCAACCTGCGTTCGGGAACGCGGCGTTTGCGCCGCTTTGCCCGGGCTTTGTCCCAGCCGAAACACAGCAAAGTCAGACCGTTAATTGCCCAAAGATAGATCACTGCAATCCACATGCCCGGGACATAGCCAATCGGGCATAGGGACCCAAGTGAAAAAATGCTTGGAAATTTCACCGATTCGAGCCATCGTGAAAAACGAGGAGAAAATTTCACGAGAATCGGAGCGGCGGTGAATAGCCAGGCCCCCCAAAGTGCGACACTCGGAGCGGACATCCGCGCGCTGCGAAAGGCGCGCGGGTTGACCCTGGTTGACATCGCCGCGCGTCTGGATCGTTCGGTCGGGTGGTTCAGTCAGGTTGAGCGTGACAAATCGGACCCCTCGATCTCGGACCTGCGCCAGATTGCGCAATGCCTGGGGGTTCCGATGTCGATGCTGTTTGCCCATTCAGCAGCCCCGGCGGAAGAACAAGGCTATGTCGTGCGCGCTGGCGCACGCCGCCCGATGGGGTCGAACCGCGAAGGATTGATCGAGGAACTTCTGTCACCCGATCTGACCGATGATTTCGAGATGGTGCATTCCACGTTCGAACCGTATTCAAAAATGCAAACTCCGGCCAACCGACCGACGCAAGAGGTCGGATACGTGGTCTCGGGGCGTCTGGATCTGACCATTGGTGCGCGCAGCTTCACCGTTGGAGAGGGCGACAGTTTTCGCATCAAACACGAACCCTACCAGTGGGCAAACCCGTATGATGAGCCCGCTGTGGCCATCTGGGTCATCGCCCCGCCGGTATACTGATGAGCGTTGAAGTCTGGACCATAGTCGCCCTGTTCTGGCGGGTGTTCGTCACCACGCCGGGTCATCGCGGTCTGTTTCATCATCTACAGCAAGTTGCTTGGTGCCAGCACCACGTCCACAGCAAAGGGGTGATCATATGACAACCGGTTCGTGCCTCTGCGGCGCGGTCGCATTTGCGATCGAGGGAGAACTGTCGCCGCCTTCGGCCTGCCATTGCGGTCAGTGCCGCAAGCAGTCGGGTCATTTCTGGTCGTCGACATCGACCCATCAGGACAACCTGCGCTTCACAGCCAGCGACACGCTGCGCTGGTTCCGCGCCTCGGACACCGCGCGGCGCGGATTCTGCGCGCATTGTGGTTCGTTCCTCTTCTGGCAGCATAACGACGAGGACACGATTTCGATTTCCATGGGGGCGTTTGACAACCCCACGGGCCTTTCGCTCGCCAAGCACATCTTCGTGGCGGACAAGGGCGACTATTACGACATCACGGACGATCTGCCCCGACGGGCACAGTAACAGGGATCAAGACACATGAGTAATTTTCCGACAAAAGCCCGCGTGGTCATTATCGGTGGCGGTGTGGTGGGGACCTCCTCGCTGTATCATCTAGCCAAGAAAGGCTGGACAGACTGCGTGCTGCTGGAAAAGAACGAACTGACCGCAGGCTCGACCTGGCACGCGGCTGGCAACGTTCCGACCTTTTCGACCTCGTGGGCGATCATGAACATGCAGCGCTATTCAACCGAGCTGTATTCTCGGCTGGCGGAAGAGGTCGACTATCCGATGAATTACCACGTATCGGGCTCGATCCGTCTGGCGCACAGCAAAGAGCGGATGCAGGAGTTCGAGCGCGCCATGGCGATGGGCCGCTATCAGGGCATCCCGATGGAGATGTGGACCCCGGAAGAAGCCAAGGAACGTTATCCGTTTTTGGAAACGCATGACCTGGAAGGCGTTCTGTATGACCCGACCGATGGCGATATCGATCCGGCCCAGTTGACTCAGGCATTGGCCAAGGGCGCGCGCGATATGGGCCAGAAAATCATCCGTTTCTGCCCGGCTACGGGCGTGACCCAGCACGATGACGGAACCTGGACGGTACACACAGATAAGGGTGACATTGCGTGTGACTATGTCGTCAACGCTGCCGGATACTACGCGCAGCGTGTGGGCGAATGGTTCAAGCCCTTCGGTGGACGCACGGTTCCCGCGATGGTCATGAGCCATCAGTACCTTCTGACAGACGAAATCCCCGAGATTGAGGCGTGGTCCAAGGAAAACGGCAGCAAGCTGCCTCTGCTGCGCGACGTGGATATTTCGTACTATCTGCGGCAGGAAAAGAACGGCTTCAACCTTGGTCCCTACGAGCCCAACTGCAAGGGCCATTGGATGACCGAGGATGACCCGATGCCTGAAGATTTCTCGTTCCAGCTGTGGAATGACGATCTGGACCGTATTGAAGACATCGTCACCGACGCGATGGAGCGGGTGCCGCTGATGGCAAGCTCGGGGGTTGGCCGTGTCATCAACGGTCCGATCCCCTACGCGCCGGATGGCTTGCCGCTGATCGGTCCGATGCCCGGTGTGAGCAACGCGTTTGAGGCGCACACATTCACTTTCGGCATCGCGCAGGGCGGTGGCGCCGGCAAAGTGCTGGCGGAATGGATCGTCGATGGTGCGACCGAATGGGATATGTGGGCCGTCGATCCGCGTCGCTATACCGACTACACAGATCAGGATTACTGCAACCAAAAGGGCATGGAGGTTTATGGCAACGAATATGCCATGCACTTCCCGCACCATGAATGGCCTGCCGCGCGCGACAAGAAACTGTCGCCGGTGCATGACAAAGTCAAAGCGCTGGGTGGCGTTATGGGTGCCTATAACGGCTGGGAACGCGCCAATTGGTTCGCCAAACCGGGCGATGACGCCTCGCTGGACGCGACCCATACCTGGGGTCGTTCGGGCCCGTGGGAACAGCGCATCAAGGAAGAATGCGAAGCTGTGCGCGACGATTGCGGCGTGCTGGACCTGCCCGGGTTTTCCCGGTTCAAAATCCAGGGTCCGGGCGCGGATGAATGGTTGCGCGGTCTGGTGGCTGGATCGCTGCCCAAGATCGGCCGAGTCGGGCTGGTCTATTTCTCGGATGATCGCGGGCGTATTCTGACCGAGATGTCCGTGACACGCGAGGCCGAAGACCAGTTCGTGCTGGTGACAGCGGCGACGGCGCAATGGCACGACCGGGAATGGCTGGAGCGCCGCATTCCCGCTGGCGCGGGCTTCACCTTGGAAGACTGGACCACGCGGATGGATACGCTGATCGTAACCGGCCCCAAATCCCGCGAGGTTCTGGCCAAGGTCTGCGATGCCGACCTGACCCTGCCGTGGCTCAGTTTTCAGGAAAGCGAAATCAAAGGCGGTTGGGTTGCGCTTTTGCGGGTATCCTTTGCCGGTGAATTGGGGTGGGAGGTCCATGCCGAAAACGCAGACATGCCCGCCATTTACGACGCAATTCTTGCGGCAGGCGCCAAGCCGTTCGGCATGTATGCCCTGAACTCGCTGCGTATCGAAAAGGGTTACCGCGCGTGGAAGGGCGATCTGTCGACCGATTACTCGCTGCTGGAAGGCGGTCTCGAACGCTTTGTCAAACTGGACAAGCCGCAGGACTTTCCGGGCAAGGCCGCGATCCAGAACGAAAGGCAGCAGGGCGTAAAGAAAGCATTTGTGACGCTGACGGTTGAAGCCGGTGACTGCGATGCGCCCTACATGTCCTGCATCTGGCAGAATAGTGAGATCGTGGGTGAGACGACCTCGGGCGCTTGGGGCTATCGTGTGGGCAAATCGATCGCGCTGGGCATGGTCAAGACCGACGCCGCCCAGCCCGGGACAGAGCTTGAGGTCGAAATCTACGGCCAGAAATGCCGCGCTGTGGTGCAAGAGGATCAACCGCTCTGGGATCCCGCGAACGAGAGGCTGCGGGCCTGACCATGTCGGAGCAGCGCACCATGTCCGGCGTCTATCTGACCCGCCACGGTGGGCCAGAGGCGCTGGAATGGTGCGAGGACATCCCCGTGCCGGTGCCCGGCCCCGGTCAGGTTCTGGTCCGGGTTACCGCAGCGGGGGTGAACAACACCGATATCAACACGCGCATCGGCTGGTATTCGTCCGATGTGACCGGCGCGACCGATGACGTGGATCAGGATGTCGAAGCGGGTGGCTGGGGCGGTGCCCTGACCTTTCCGCGCATACAAGGCGGCGATTTGTGCGGAATCGTCGGGGTCGCTGGACCCGAGACCGGGTTCAAAGCAGGTCAAAGGGTGACATGTCCGATAAACCTGCCGCGCCCGCGCCCGGGCAATCCGCAAGGCTTCATCGCGCTGGGCTCGGAAATCGACGGGGCGTTTGCGCAATATTGTCTGGTCGAGGCAGATGATCTTTATGACGTAACCGCCTCGCCTCTGTCAGATGTCGAAATCGCCGCAATCCCCTGTGCCTTTGGGACTGCCGAAAATTTGCTGAGCCGCGCGGGTGTCACGGCGGGGCACAAGGTCCTTGTCACGGGTGCTTCGGGTGGTGTTGGGCTGGCCGCCGTGCAACTGGCATCGCTGCGCGGGGCAACCGTCTGGGGTGTGACCGGGGCGGCCAAGGCCGAGGTGGTCAAGGCGCAGGGTGCACAGGGCACATTCGACCGTGACGCGCCTCTGCCCAAGGACATGTTCGACATCGTGATAGACGTTGTCGGCGGCCCCGCCTGGCCGGGCCTGATCCTCGCGTTAAGGCCAGGGGGACATTATGCGGTATCAGGGGCAATCGCAGGGCCGATGGTTCAGGCCGATCTGCGCGATATCTACTTGCGCGACATTACGATTCACGGCTGTACCCATCAGAGCTATGACGTCTTCGCCCGGCTGGTCGGGCTGATGAATGCGGGTAGCATCCGGCCGTTGATCTCGAAAACCTATCCGCTGCGTGATATCGAACAGGCTCAGAAAGAGTTTCAGTCCAAGGCACTGCCGGGGAAACTCGTTTTGATTCCATAAGGAGGCTGGTTTTGGCAGATATCACACTTCTTGATGGCTCGATCGGGCAGGAACTGGTCCACCGCAGCGGCGAGAAGCCAACGCCGCTGTGGTCCACACGCATCATGATGGATCGCCCGGATCTGGTCGGGGATGTGCATGCCGAATATTTTCGGCGCGGTGCCACGGTTGCGACCACGAATACCTATGCCGTGCATCGGTCCCGGCTTGAAAGGGTCGGCCTGGAAGATCAGCTTCCGACCCTGATCGATGCCGCCTTATCACAGGCCGAGCGCGCTCGTGATGGAGGTCACGGCAGGATCGCTGGGTCATTGGGGCCGTTGCTGGCCAGCTACCGGCCCGATCTGAACCCCGATCCGAATGATGCTGCAGCGAAATACGCGGAACTGGTTGCGTTGATGGCGCATCGCGTCGATGTGTTTCTGATCGAAACGGTGTCATCCCTGCAAGAGGCCGAAGGCACCCTGTTGGGCACGCAGAACTGCGGCAAACCCGTCTGGCTGGCCCTGACCGTTCTGGATGACGACGGCAATCGCCTGCGATCGGGCGAAGCCCTGTCCGACATCGCGCCGCTGGTCGCGCAGTTCAAACCGCAGGCATTGTTGATCAATTGTTCGCGCCCCGAAGCGATCCCGGCTGCGCTGGCCGTCATCGCGACTATGGGAGTGCCCATTGGGGCCTATGCCAATGGGTTCACCGGCATCTCGGATGGGTTTTTGCAGGACGCGCCAACCGTGGACGCGTTAGAGCGGCGTCACGATCTTGGACCGGATGCCTATGCCGATCACGCAATGCGTTGGGTGGATCAGGGCGCGACACTGGTCGGTGGCTGCTGCGAGGTTGGCCCGGACCACATCGAGGTTCTGGCCGAACGGCTGCGCAGCGCCGGGCATAGGATTGTTTGAGGAAACCAACCATGCAAGCCCGTTCGTCATTCGGTAACGCAGAAAGGACCGGCGAACAGATCCATTTCGATATTCTCGTCGCACCGGGATACGTGCTGCTCGAATTTGCCTCGCTGGTCGAGGTGCTGCGTCTGGCCAACAGGGTCTGTCCCCGGCCACCCTTCAGCTACACCTACCGGTCGCTGAAAGGCGGACCTGTCGATAGCAGCAGTTGCGCGACAATTCCCACCGAACCGATTCCGGCCCGACCGCGGGCGAACTATTTGTTTGTAATCGGCAATTCGGACCCGGATCAGCCGGACTTGTCGCTTGGGCGGACGGTTTCCAACTATACCTATCACGGCGCGCAGGTGTTTCTGCTGGCCGAGGCCGCCAGTCGCTATATCGACGAAAAAGGCAGCGCCGATCTGGCGACCCATTGGGAAAACGCCTCGTTCCTGCGGGAACGCGGTGCCCGGTTCGAGGCGAAGCTTTCGCTTGCGACCGAACAGGGCGCTGTGGTCACCTGCGCCGGGATGGAGGCGACGACCGATGTCATCCTGGCCGTGATCGGCAGGCATATTTCGGGTCCGGCCAAAATGACCGTCGCCGATATCATGCTGCATGAAAACATCCGGGATTTCTCGTCGCTGCAACCGTTTTCGGGCTTCAAGAACACCGCTACCGGCGACGCCAAACTGGATCAATGCATCAAACAGATGCAGGCCAATATCGAAGACCCTCTGCCGATCAATAAAATCGTCGAAGCGCTGGGCCTGTCCAACCGTTCGCTGGAGCGCAAGTTCAGGTCTTTTTTCGGCACCACGCCCAATGGGTTCTATCGCGAGATGCGGCTGGCCAAGGCGAACAACCTGCTTCTGAACACCACCATGAGCGTGCGTGAAATCGGATTGGCCTGCGGGTTTCCCAATGGGTTCTCATCAATCTACAAGAGTTTCTTCGGCGTCACACCGGTCGCCCAAAGGCGCGCGAGACGGCAATCTGCACAAAGGTGATTTTTGCGCGGCAATTGACGTTTTTCACACATTTGCCGTCGCCTATCCGTGCCATTTTGGCGAAAACCTCTAATGCGGAGTCATCAGAATGGCGGATCTTCCCAACAAGGCACGTGTCGTCATCATCGGCGGTGGCGTGATCGGATGCTCGGTTGCTTATCACCTGACCAAGAAGGGCTGGAACGATGTTGTTTTGCTGGAGCGCAAGCAATTGACCAGCGGCACCACCTGGCACGCAGCGGGCCTGATCGCGCAGCTGCGCGCGACAGCGAATATGACCAAACTGGCGAAATACAGCCAAGAACTTTACGGTTCGCTGGAAGAGGAAACCGGCGTTGCCACCGGGTTCAAACGCTGCGGCTCGATCACTGTTGCGCTGACGGATGAGCGCAAGGAAGAGATCTATCGCCAGGCCGCAATGGCGCGTGCCTTTGGTGTCGAGGTCGAGGAAATCTCGAACGAGCGGGTGGCCGAGCTTTATCCGCATCTGAATATCGAAGACGTGAAAGGCGCGGTTTATCTGCCGCTCGACGGGCAGGGTGATCCGGCGAACATCGCCTTGGCACTGGCCAAAGGTGCGCGTCAGCGTGGGGGCATCGTCAAGGAACGCGTGAAAGTCACCGAGATCGTCAAGCAGGGACGTAAAGTGACCGGCGTTGATTGGGTCGCAGATGACGGCAGCGCCTCGGGTCATATCGAATGTGACATGGTCGTGAACTGTGCGGGCATGTGGGGCCACGAAGTTGGTCGCATGGCGGGCGTCAACGTTCCGCTGCATGCCTGCGAACATTTCTATATCGTCACCGAGGGCATCGATGGTTTGAAACAACTGCCGGTGCTGAGGGTTCCGGATGAATGCGCCTATTACAAGGAGGACGCTGGGAAAATTCTGCTGGGTGCATTCGAACCCAACGCCAAGCCCTGGGGAATGGATGGCATTCCGGACAGTTTTGAATTTGACCAGCTGCCTGAGGATTTCGATCATTTCGAACCGATCCTCGAAGCCGCAGTGAACCGGATGCCGATGTTGGCGGAGGCCGGGATTCATACCTTCTTCAACGGCCCGGAATCCTTTACGCCGGACGACGCCTACCATCTGGGGCTTGCGCCCGAGATGGACAATGTCTGGGTCGCTGCCGGGTTCAACTCGATAGGTATCCAGTCGGCGGGTGGTGCCGGTATGGCCTTGGCCGAGTGGATGGATACAGGTGAGAAGCCCTTCGACCTGGGCGACGTCGACATCAGCCGGATGCAACCATTTCAGGGCAACAAGAAATATCTGTTTGAACGTTCGAAAGAGACTTTGGGCCTGCTTTACGCGGATCACTTCCCCTATTTGCAAAAGGCAACTGCCCGGGGTGTGCGCCGGACGCCGTTCCACCATCACCTGTTGGAGCAGGGCGCTGTCATGGGTGAAATCGCCGGTTGGGAACGCGCCAATTGGTTTGCGACCGAAGGGCAAGAGCGCGAATACAAGTACAGTTGGAAGCGCCAGAACTGGTTCGAAAACTCGGCGGCCGAACACCGCGCGGTCCGCGAAAATGTCGGCATGTATGACATGTCGTCCTTCGGCAAGGTCCGCGTCGAAGGCCCCGATGCCGAGGCGTTTCTGAACTACATCGGCGGTGGCGACTATTCGGTGCCGAACGGTAAGATCGTCTATACTCAATTCCTGAACCGCACCGGTGGGATCGAGGCGGATGTGACCGTCACGCGCCTATCTGAGATCGCCTATCTGGTGGTGACACCGGCGGCGACGCGTCTTGCGGATCAGACATGGATGATGCGCCACGTGGGCGACTTCAGGGTGGTCATCACAGATGTAACAGCAGGTGAGGGCGTTCTAGCGGTCATGGGGCCAAACGCGCGCGCCTTGCTTGAAAAGGTCTCGCCCAACGACTTTTCGAATGCGACCAACCACTTTGGCACCGCGCAAGAGATCGAGCTTGGCATGGGACTGGCCCGCGCACATCGTGTGACCTATGTGGGCGAGCTCGGCTGGGAGATCTATGTCTCTGCCGACATGGCCGGTCACGCATTCGAAACTCTGCACGAAGCCGGGCAGGAGATGGGGCTGAAGCTGTGCGGGATGCACATGATGGACAGTTGCCGCATCGAAAAGGGCTTCCGACATTTCGGGCATGACATCACCTGCGAAGACCACGTCGTTGACGCGGGGCTAGGCTTTGCGGTCAAGGTCGACAAAGGCTGTGATTTCATCGGGCGCGAGGCGGTCATCGCCCGCAAGGAAAGTGGTCCGAGAGCCCGATTGGTTCAGTTCAGGCTGACGGACCCCGAACCCTTGCTATTCCACAACGAACCGATCGTACGGGACGGAGAGTATGTGGGATATCTGAGCTCGGGCAACTATGGCCACACGCTCGGCGGTGCCATAGGTTTGGGTTATGTGCCTTGCGACGGCGAGAAGGCGGCAGACGTGCTGGCGTCGAGCTATGAGATCGACGTCTGCGGTGTCAAGGTCAAAGCCGAAGCGTCGCTGAAGCCGATGTATGACCCAAAATCCGAGCGGGTCAAAACCTGACCCGCGACCATGTGGGTCGCTGTCCCTGCCGCGCGTACCGAAACAGTCTTCTGGTACGGGCGGCGGGGGTGCGCACAGGTGCGACATATCAGAATTCCTGATGACCGGCTTCACAGTTTTCGCAGTTCCCAACCCGGTCTGATTTGCCGTAGAGAAACACGGTATCAATCGGAGATCTGTGATGGCGACCCCTCAAACATCGCCGCAGAACGTGGACACGCCCAAAGGGTTGGCTTTGGCGGTGACTGCCTATGTTTTGTGGGGCTTCCTGCCGCTTTACATGAAGGCGATGGCCCATATCGGCCCGGTTGAGATCGTCGCACACCGGGTCATCTGGTCCGTGCCGGTGGCTGGGTTGTTACTTATCGCGCTTGGGCGAACCAAAGACCTGAAAGCAGCACTGCGGAGCCCTCAGATGCTGGGAATGGGCTGCCTGACAGCGGCGCTGATTTCGGTGAACTGGGGCATTTTTGTCTGGGCGATTGCAAACGGCAAAGCTTTGGATGCGGCGCTGGGGTATTACATCAACCCGCTGTTCAGCATCGCGTTGGGAGCAATCTTGCTGCGAGAGCCGCTGAACCGGACCCAGTTGATGGCTGTTGGGCTGGCGGCGCTTGGGGTGCTTGTGCTGGTGCTTGAGGCGGGCAGGCTGCCGTGGGCCGCGCTGGGTCTGATGGTCAGTTGGGGCTTTTACGCGTTTTTCAAACGCTCGTTGCCCATCGGGCCCAATCAGGGGTTTTTGCTGGAAGTTCTGATCCTGCTGATCCCAGCTCTGGCCTATGTAACCTGGCTGGGTGCAAGCGGTACCGGGTACTTCGGAGGCGCGTCCGCCGATACGATGTTGCTGGTAGGGGCCGGGGTGGTTACGGCGGTTCCATTGCTGGTTTATGCAAACGGGGCCAAGCTGGTGCGGCTGTCGACGATGGGCATCTTGCAGTACATTGCGCCGACCATGATCTTCGTTACCGCGATCACGGTGTTCGGCGAGCAAATAGACCGCGGCCGGATGATCGCGTTTCCGCTGATCTGGACAGCTCTTGTTGTCTATAGCGTGCCCATGATCCGGCAAATGCGAGCTCAGGCCTGACGTAGCAGCAGAGCGGCAGCCTCGGCCCATAGTCTATAGGCTTTGGGACTGGGGTGATACCCGTCCGGTGCGGCCAGTGCGGGGTCGTCAGGCAGATCCAGCGAGAGATGCCGGGCGCCCGGGAACGCAGCCGCGACCTGTTGCAAGCCCCGATCCAGCCGAGCGGCCTGCCGCCCGAGGACCCAGGCCAGTGGATGCGGCAGCGCCGGAAACCGGTTCATCTGCGGCACTCCGGTAACAACGACGCGGCGCGCGCCCAGAGCACCGGTCAGATAGCTCAGCAAGCGCGTTTGCTGAGCTATGAACTGCCGCTGCGTGACGGCGCGCGTCACATCGTTCACGCCCAAAGCGGTGACCGCAGCATCAAAGGTGTTTTCCAGAGCCTCCAACCGGCTCAGAGTATCCAAGGTCGTGTGCCCGGTTGTTGCCTCAAGCCGCCATTCAACGCTGTAGTGACGGGCCAGAGCAGCCACCAGCTGCCCCGACAGCGCCTGATCTTGCGTGCCTGCGCCAACCCCGGCCGCCGAACTGTCGCCAGTGATCAGCAGTCGCAACCGGGGGCCGCGCCCGGCGCGCCCTTCGCGTGGTCCTGTGGGTTCCGGCATCATCGTTGCATTGCGGCGCACCGCAATCGCCTGGGCAGCAAGCACCGGCAGCAAGGGGATACGCAGAACCTGATCGACAGACACCAGCGTTGGCATGATCAGCCAAGAGCGTCTTTGAAGGCAAGAAACCTCGGGTCCGTTGTGACCCGCGCCATCATCGCATCGCGCAACGCTCCGATGGTTTTGTAGGGGCGCATGACAACCTCGAACTCTTGTATTAATCCGTCGTCATTCAGGGTGATCAGGTCGACACCCACGGCGTCCAGGTCACCCACTTTGCACTGAAACTCCAACGCCCAATCTTTGCCTTCGCCCATGATCCGCCGGTAGTGGAAGTCCGAGAACACCTGTCCGACATGCCCTAACACCGCCGCCACAGGCGCACGGCCCGTCCAGGTGCTGTAGTAGGTTGGCGGTGAAAACCGCACATCTTCGGCCAGCAGCTCGAGAATCAAGCTTTCATCGCCTTTGGCGACTACTTCCTGCATGCGTGCGATTGTGGGGTGCATGATGTCTCCTCTTTGCCTGCGGGCAGAGTTGCCGAATGGCTGCCATCAGGCAAGGACGACGTTGCGGGAGGTCGGGCACTGCGTTAGTCAGGCGCGCATGAGCGAGACCTATGACCCTCCGACGACCCCTCTGGATGTGCTGCACGAGGATGAGCAGCTGATTGTGGTGAACAAACCCCCGGGGTTGCTGTCGGTTCCCGGACGGGGCGAGCATCTGGCGGATTGTCTGCTAACGCGGGTACAGGTTGCTTTTCCACAGGCGTTGCTGGTCCATCGGCTGGATCGAGACACTTCGGGGGTCATGGTCTTTGCCCAGTCTCCGCACGCGCAGCGACATCTGGGGTTGCAGTTCGAAAAGCGCCAGACCCGCAAGACTTATGTTGCGCGGGTCTGGGGAACAGTCTCTGCTAAGACCGGTACCGTGGACTTGCCGCTGATCGTGGACTGGCCCAATCGTCCGCGCCAGATGGTGTGCCATGACACGGGTAAACCAGCGGTGACCGACTGGCGTGTGGTTCGGACCGAAGGTGACACGACCCGCATCCGCCTGTTTCCCAAGACGGGCCGATCGCATCAACTGCGCGTACACATGCAGGCGCTGGGGCATCCGATCCTGGGTGACCCCTTTTACGCTGAAGGGGCGGCCCGGGACTTCCCCCGACTTATGCTGCATTCCGAGGAATTGCGCCTGAAACACCCCGAAGGTGGCATTGCGATGAAGTTTCGGGCACGGCCTGACTTTTGATCTCAGGCCCAGGCTGTCCACAGCGTTTTTAGATTCCCCAATGAAAATCGCCGGGTGCGTTTCCGGGGCCGCGCAGATACGCGATTGCGGGTGGCGGCCAGTTCGCGCTCGATCTCGAACCCGCGCAAGGTGTGATCCTGCGCACAGCGGTCCAGTTTCAGGGTCATCATAACGTGGTTGTCGCGGCTTGGCATGGCAATCTCCTTTCTTGAAAGCTGGGGTCAATATGGCCAAGCGCTCCTGACACCACGTTGTCAGGGGGATGTGCTAAACTGTCAGCAGACGATAAGGAGGTGGCGATGCGCAGATCAGCTCGTCTGTTTGAAATCATTCAGATTCTTCGCGCATCGGCTGGGCCGGTGACGGCCGAGGAACTGGCGGCAAAGCTCGAAGTGTCAGTGCGCACGGTCTATCGCGACATTGCCGCCTTGCAGGCGCAGCGCACACCCATCGAAGGCGAAGCTGGCGTGGGGTATCTGATGCGGCGCGGCTATGATCTGCCGCCGCTGAATTTTGATGCCGAAGAGGTCGAGGCTTTGTGGGTTGGTCTGTCGATGCTGGCCCGCACCGGGGACAGCACGTTACAACGGGCCGCAAATCGGGTGTGCCGCAAGATCGAGGCGCTGCGCGCGCCCGCAGACTGGTTGCAGGTCGCTCCCTGGGGCGCCCCGCTGGATGATCCGGCCAAAGGATGCGTGACCATAGCGACCTACCGCGAGGCGATCCGGGCCGAGCAGAAAATTCGGATCACCTATCAGGCCTCGGATGATAGCCGCACGGAACGGGTTATCCGTCCCGTTGCGCTGATCTACCATATCGAATGTACGATGCTGGCCGGGTGGTGCGAGTTGCGCAATGGATTCCGGCACTTCAGAACCGACCGCATCTGGTCCTGCGATCTGGTCGATGATCACTTTAGCGGGCAGGGCGAGCCGCTGAGGGCGCTTTGGCAGGAACAGAACCGCTGGAGCGATACAATCGAATCCCACGGTGCGGCCTAGGCGGCAGGTATTTGCCGATCTCACCGATTTGTTGCTTGAGACCCCCTGCGGACCGAATGCTATACTGCGCCGAACGAAGCAAACCCGGCAAACGGGTATCGGAGCAGAAGGTGATTTTATGACCATTTCCAAGTATGTACTGCCTTTGGGGCTGTGTTCGGCGTTGGCGCTGGGGGCCTGTACGGACCCGGGAACCCTGAACCTGCCCAGCGACCCCAATCAAAATGCCAAACAAGGTGCGATTCTGGGCGGTCTTGTCGGAGCAGGTGTCGGCGCCATCGCCAATGACTCGGATCCGCTGTTGGGCGCGCTGGCCGGAGGCGCCATCGGCGCGGCCGGTGGCGGGTTGATCGGCAATCAACTGGACAAACAGGCCGCAGAACTGCGCCAGCAGCTGGCCAATGACGGCATAACCATCGTCAACGCCGGTGACCGCCTGATCGTGACAGTGCCGAACGACATCACCTTTGACACCGACAGCGCCACCGTGCGCCCGGCGCTGCGTTCAGATCTGGTGCGGGTTGGACAGAACCTGGTCAACTACCCGAATTCGAACGTGCAGATCATCGGTCATACTGACAGTGACGGGGATGCGGCCTATAATCAGGGACTCTCGGTTCGTCGTGCCAATGCGGTGGCGGATATCCTTCAGGCCAACGGCGTCAGCTTTGGCCGCATCACCACAATCGGGCAGGGTGAAAACAACCCGATTGCGTCCAACCTGACGCCGGAAGGCAAAGCGCAGAACCGCCGCGTCGAGATTGTCATCGTCCCCAGCGGCAACGCCTGATCCACGACCTGCGCGGGTGCAGGGCTCTGCGATACGGTGCCCTGGCCCGCGCGCAGTGACTGTGCGTCAACGGGTATTTAGCTGATCCCTATCCGGGTGTAGACAGGTAACCGCAACAAACCGGAGTTTCCCCCGATGTCCGAACCGATCCTGCTTGGCCTGTCCGGGTCGCTGCGCCAAAATGCGACCAACCGCAAATTGATGCGTGAAGCCGCCCGCCTGTTCGAACCTAGCAGTTTTATCGAGGCCGATCTGAACCTGCCTCTTTATGACGGTGATCTGGAAGAAGGCGAGGGCATCCCAGCAGCGGTACAGACGCTCGCCGATCAGATTGCGCAGGCGCATGCGGTTGTCATTTCGACGCCGGAATACAACAAAGGCCCGTCGGGCGTGCTGAAAAACGCGCTGGACTGGGTCAGTCGGACCAAGGGCAACCCGTGGGCCAATAAGCCCGTTGCCGTGATGTCCGCCGCAGCGGGCCGCGCCGGCGGCGAGCGCGCGCAGATGATCCTGCGCGCCTGCATGGTGCCGTTTCAGCCCTGTATCCTGCAGGGCCCGGAAATTCATCTGGCCAACAGTTCCAACGAGTTTGACGAGCAGGGCAAACTGGTCAACGAGCGCTATGAGAAAAGCCTGCACACACTGATGCAAAAGCTGCGTACAACTGCCGGGTTTTGAACCGGCAGCTTGTTACCGCGCCGCGTGCCGCCTAGTCTCGCCGCATGGAAATTAGCAAGCCCGAAGAGACCCGGCACGACGTAATCGACTCCGCGCGCGCTGCCGCGCTGCAAGCGGCACTTTCGCAGGACATCACGATTGCCGATGGCGTGCCGCTGCCGCCGTTCTTTCATCGGCTTTATTTTTGGTCGCCGCAGCAACCGAATGATCTCGGGCGCGACGGGCATCCGAAAGTGGGGCAGGGCCTGATTCCGGACATGGGCCTGCCGAGACGCATGTGGGCGGGTGGTCGGCTGCTATTTCACGCGCCGCTTGTGGCAGGAACCCGGGCGCAACGCCGGTCGGTTCTGGAACAGGCGCAATCCAAGACGGGTAGGTCGGGGCCGCTGGGTTTCGTGACGCTGCGCCATGAGGTCTGGCAGCGGGATGAGTTATGCGTGAGCGAATGGCAGGACCTAGTCTATCGGCACGATCCGGCAGAGGGCGCACCGACGCCAACGCCGCCCATCGCCCGAACGGACGAAACCGACCGCAAGGAAGTCACATTCGATTCAACCCTATTGTTTCGCTATTCGGCGCTGACCTTCAACGGACACAGGATTCACTATGATCTGGACTATGCCCGCGATGTCGAAGGCTATGCCGGGCTGGTCGTGCATGGCCCATTGCTGGCACAGCTGCTGATGTTGTTTGCAACCGATCTGATGGGCCCATTGGCGGCGTTCTCGTTTCGGGCGACGTCCCCGCTTGTTCATTTTGAAACCGCAACCTTGTGTCGAAACGGGAATGCGTTCTGGGTGCGCGGTCCCGACGGGCGGCAATGCATGCTGGCCGAGGCGACAGCGGGGTCAGAGTGACGCTTCGGGACGAAACTCGGGTGGGATCGTGTCGCGGTCTTCCAGGACCAGATCAGCCATAACTGCGGCCACTTTCGGGGCCATGCCGAACCCGATCTTGAAACCGCCATTGGCGATAAACTGCCCCTTTTGCAGCGGATGAGCCCCCAGCATCGGCGCGCGGCTCTTGCTGCGGGGGCGAACTCCGGCCCAGCGTTCAATGACCTCGGCCCCGTGCAGAACCGGAACCTCACGCATGGCGCGCTCGATCACGTCATCGAGTTGCGTGTCCGTGCTGGTGGGATCGTCGTAGTCGCGTTCCGAAGTTGACCCGATGGCCAGAGTGCCGTCCGCATGTGGCACGATGTGGATCGAATCCGCGAACAGTTGCGGCACGTCGCCCGCATCAAATCGTAACAGCGCGGCCTGGCCTTTGACGCCGTTGCCAACCGTTTTGCCGAAGGCGGTACTCAGCTCGATCAGCCCTGCGACGCCGGTGGCATGGATGACCCGCCCTTTGTCCTCGGCATCAGAGAGAACCTCGATCCCCATGACGCCCAATGCCGCCACAAGCGCGGCGCAGGCGCGGCGCGGATGCATACGCGCACTCAGTGTGTCGTGAATGACAAAACCTGTCGGGCTAGGCGGGCACCACGCTCCAACCTCGTCCACCGACCTGACGCGCCATTCCGCAAGGCCTTGCCACAAGTCTTCGGCGCTGGTTTCGCGCGCGCGCGCCAATTCGAGCGTACGGGCGTCGGCGATGGGTTGGATACGCCCTAACCGGCCGTAACCTGATGACACGCCGCCGGTCGCCTCGACCTGTTTCCAGAACGGCTCTGCCATGATCAGGCTGTCGAATTGAAACGCCTTCTTGCTGTTCCAGTTTTCCGGCACATGCGGAGCCAACGCGCCAACCAGACCCCCGCTGGATCCCGATCCGGCACCGTAGGGGTCGACGATCTGAACTTTGGCGCCGCGTCGGGCGCAGGCCCAGGCGATCGACAGGCCGAAAATCCCCGCACCACGCACTGTCACATCGACCATTGCCAATCCTCATTTCCTTGTTCAGTGTCGCGCGGTCTAGCTACAGGAATACCCGATGGCAAACCAGCGTGCCAATTTGACGTGGACCGAGGATCAGATTCCGGTCTCGGACCAGTTCGACGACCCGTATTACTCGTTGCAGAACGGGTTGGAAGAGACGCGTCACGTCTTCCTGGCGGGCAACGATCTGCCCGCGCGGTTCGCGCCGGGGTTTCATATTGCAGAGCTTGGTTTTGGCACCGGCCTGAACATGCTGACCGCCTGGTCCGAGTGGGAAAACACCGGCCAGACCACGCCTTTACGCTTTACCAGTTTCGAGGCGTTCCCGATGGACCCTGCGGACATGTCCCGCGCGCTGGAGGCCTTCCCGGAACTGGCCGCTTGGAGCGCGCGGTTTCTTGCGCGCTGGCAGGGAGGGCATTGCGATCTCGGTACGTTGCAATTGCAGGTGGTCGAGGGCGACGCGCGCCGCACCCTGCCTGATTGGGAGGGATCCGCCGACGCCTGGTTTCTGGACGGGTTTTCTCCGGCCAAAAACCCCGAACTATGGGGGGCGGACCTGATGCAGGCGGTTGCCGATCACACGATGCAGGGTGGCACCGCGGCCACCTATACTGCGGCTGGTTTTGTACGGCGCGGATTGCATGGGGCCGGCTTTGACGTTACCCGAACGCCCGGATATGGCCGCAAGCGCCACATGACGCGGGCGATCAAGGCATGACGCAACAGAACAACGTTCGCGCAGGCATTGCGCTGATGATCGCGGCCACAGTGGTCTTTGCGTTGCAGGACGGTATCTCGCGCCATCTGGCGGGGGCGTACAACACGTACATGGTGGTCATGATCCGATATTGGTTTTTTGCCGCGTTTGTCGTGGCGCTGGCATTGCGCACGACCGGAGGGATCAAGGCAACAGCGCGGACCAGCCAGTTGGGGTTGCAAATCGTACGCGGTGTGTTGCTGGCGACCGAGATCTGCGTCGCCGTTTATGCCTTTACGATCCTCGGCCTCATCGAAAGCCAGGCGGTGTTCATCTGTTATCCGCTGCTGATCGCGGCACTCAGCGGGCCGGTTCTTGGTGAACGGGTCGGTTGGCGCAGATGGGTGGCCATTGGCGTGGGCTGCGTGGGTGTGCTGATCATTCTGCAACCTGGGGCAGGGGTCTTTAACCCCTGGGCCGTGATCCCTCTGATCTCGGCATTTATGTTCGCGGTCTACGGGCTGTTGACCCGCTATGCGGCCCGCCGCGACAGCGCCGCAACCAGCTTTTTCTGGACCGGCGTTGCCGGAGCCGCCGCAATGACTGTCATAGGTGTCTGGTTCTGGGAGCCGATGCGCCCGCACGACTGGGGCTGGATGGGCCTGCTGTGCGTGACCGGCGTTCTTGGCCACGGTCTGCTGATCAAATGTTATGAAGTGGCCGAAGCCAGCGCGGTCCAGCCCTTTGCCTATTTCCACCTGATGTGGAGCGCGATCCTGGGGATCTCGGTCTTTGGCGAAGCCCTGCGCCCGGCGGTTGTCATCGGCGCCGGGCTGGTGATTGCGGCTGGTCTGTTTACCCTATGGCGCGAACGACGCCAGAGTTGATCCGGTCAGCTCTTGCGAAAACGGCACCGGCAATGCGGGCTTGCCCAACCGTGCGCGATAGACCGGCAGGCTTTCAGCCACGCGCATCACGTAGTTGCGGGTTTCGGTGAACGGGATCATCTCGATCCAGTCGATCACGTCAATGTCGCCTCGGCGCGGGTCCCCGAAACGATCCATCCATGACATGGGCCGTTTGGGTCCGGCATTATACCCAGCGGCCATCATGACCACATTGCCGTTGAAATCCGCCGCCAGGCCCGACAGGTAATTGGCCCCCAGCTTGGCGTTGTACTGCCAGTCCGAGGTCAACCGTCCCGTCTGATGACCACTGAGAATGCCCAGTTCCTTGGCCACCAGCTTGGCCGTCGCAGGCATCACCTGCATCAGCCCCCGCGCGCCCGCGCCGCTGACCACCACCGGGTCAAACTCGCTTTCGCGACGGGCGATCGCCAACGTCATCTCTTTCGCCATGGGCAGACCCATATCGGCCACCGGATGCACCGGGTAATAAGCGGCTGGCAGCACGGTACCGGTGGTTGCGGCGCGTTTGGCGATCATGACCGCAAGGTGAGGTTCCTTCAGCTCGATCACCAGATCGCCCAACTGATTGGCTTGCACCGGATCGAGGCTTTCCACCAGATGGGTCAGATAGCGTTCTGCCAGATTGCCCTCACCTGCGCGCAACAGCAGCAAACCGGCCTCGAGCACGCTGGAGTTAGCGAAATCGGCCTGTTTCCAATGCGCAGCGCGCCGGGGATTGGCCAGTTCGGTGTCAAAGGGACGCCCGATCTGCTCTGCCGCCAACAGGCCATAGAACGAAGTTTGATAATCCGCGCCCAAAGCATAAGCCTCATAGGCTTTGTCCGAATTTCCCTGCGCTGCATAGGCCCGGCCCAACCAATACCCGCCACGACCTTTCGAGATCGGAGATTGCACGGCTGAGATGAAGTTCTGGAAATGGCGAACGGCAGTGTCCGGGTCATTCAGTCTGCGCAACGCCAGAAAGCCGGACAACCATTCAAGATCGGCATAGCCATATCCCATCTCAGGCGTCATGTGATGGTTTGCGGTAATATCATAGGCGCGCGCGGCGTTGCCCTGCCGCATAACCAGTCGCGCAAGACGTCGGCGCCCTTCGGCCCATTTGTCCGGCTCGCCCAATGCCTCGGGCCCGGTCGAACGTTGAAGCATCAGGTCAATGGCGCTGTCGTCCAGCTCTTTCTTGTCGCGCCAGACGAACCGGTCGAATGCCAGTCCTGGGGCATCGGCCAAAGATGCGGGCACCGCCTTGACCTTGGCGTCCACACCCGGCTGGCGTTTTTGCAGCGCAATCCGGGCTTCGGCCAGCTTGCGCTGATCGCTGCCGACCAGGGGCAACATGTTTCCGGCGCTTACCAGGTGGCCGTCCCACAACATCCGGTCCAGCCGAGCCTCGTGATGGGGTTTCAGAAGCGTGCCGAAATTCTCCAGATAGTCGGTCTGCAACCCGGACCCCATCGGCATCGTCCGCCACGCGGCAACGATATCGGCCTGTGCTTCGCCCTGCTGACCCTTGGCCATCAGCGCAACCGCGTGGTTCAGGGCCCCTTCGGCGGTTTGCGGCGGCGTGTCGGCATAAAACTTCAGAACCCGGTCAGGATCGGCGCCGGTAAAGGCGGGTTCGCTTTTGCGCCGCAGCCAGTTCAGGCCGGGCCAATCGGGGCGGCGGTCCAGAAACACCAGTACATCTCCGGACGAACCAAACCCTTCGCGCAGCCAGTGCCACACGATGATGTCGCGCGAAACCGACCCGCGTGATCCCGACACCCGCAGCGCCGCGTTCCAATCGCCTTTGCGCATTTCATGAAGACCGGCGCGTAAATCCCCGGCCGCATCCGCACGCGCAACCTGAGGGTGCAGCGCGACGATCAAAATCACCGCCATCAACAGGGCTAGAAAGCGTGTCATCCCTTGCATTTCCCAACCAACCAAGGATAGAGCCATTCAGGATAAGCCTTGCGCCGCCGGGATCAACTCACAATCCGCAAAACCTTGGGTCCTGAGGCGCAAATACCGTAATTCGCACCTTGAAGGAGCGCACCCATGTTCTCAGGCTCGATGCCAGCCCTCGTCACCCCGTTCCGCAACGGCGAGCTGGACCTGGATACGCTCAAACAGCTGGTGGAATGGCAAATTCAGGAAGGCTCGACCGGTCTGGTGCCCGTCGGTACCACCGGTGAAAGCCCGACGCTCAGCCATGAGGAACACGAAACCGTCGTGGCCGAGGTCGTCAAGACCGCTGCGGGTCGTGTTCCGGTGATCGCGGGCGCGGGGTCGAATAACACGGTCGAAGCGATCCGATTCGTCCAGTTCGCCAAATCCGTTGGTGCCGATGCGGCGCTGGTCGTGACGCCCTATTACAACAAGCCGACCCAGAAAGGTCTGCTGGCGCATTTCCGCACGCTGCATGATTGCGCCGATATTCCGATCATCATCTACAACATCCCGGGCCGATCGATCATCGATATGACCCCCGCAACAATGGGCGAACTGGCCAAGCTGCCGCGTATCATTGGCGTCAAAGACGCAACCGGCGACCTGGCCCGCGTCAGCCAACAGCGGGCAAGCTGCGGTGCAGAGTTCTGCCAGCTGTCGGGCGAGGATGGCACGGCGCTTGGTTTCAACGCCCATGGTGGTGTTGGCTGCATCTCGGTGACCGCCAATGTTGCGCCGAAACTTTGTGCTGAATTCCAGCAGGCCACGCTGGATGGCGACTATGGCAAGGCCTTGGCCTACCAGGACCGACTGATGCCGCTGCACGAGGCGATCTTCATCGAGCCGGGACTGGTGGGTGCGAAATATGCCCTCAGCAAACTGGGCCGTTGCAGCGACGAGGTTCGCTCGCCTCTGACGACGCTGGAAGACAGCACCAAATCCGCAATCGATGCGGCAATGGCGCATGCAGGGCTGATCTAAGGCCTTTCCGCAATCTGAATAAGGGCGGCATCGAACTTCGAGCGCCGCCCTTTTTGGTCCCGATCTTCTTCTGGCTGAAAATAGTTCGGGGGAGGCGCGGCTTGCTACGCCGGGGCAGAGCCCCCCTTCTATCTTTTCCCGTAATACAGGCCGACGACGTGTTCTGCCTGAGCGAAGAACAGCCAGCGTGAGACTGCGACGCCTGCGAGGTGGGACATTACGGCGAGCAAGGCAAAGATGTGCTTGATCGCGACACCTCCGACCGGGGTTACGATCAGCAGCAAGGGCAGAACAAAGGCGAGCCCGAAGGAGATCACCCGCAATTTCTGCGCGTGTTTGCGGCCGACGACATGGACGAATTCGCGCAGCAGGTAATTGGTCCCGGTATGGGGCGGCTCGAACGCGCGGACGGTGCCACGGGTGCCCAAACCGGTGGCGGTGCCCAGATTGGTGCTGGAGGCAGCCAGAGCCTGGTCGCCCTTGGCCCAGTAGGCAAGTTGCACCGCACCGGCGATGGCCAACAACCATGGGACCAGCGCCTCGGCACCCGATAGCAGCGCGCCGCCGGCGAGGCTGAAGGACAGGAACATGGCTGGCGTCAGGTTCATGTTCCAGCGCGGGATGGTCTTGAGCTGGGTGTAGATCATCGAGGTGGTGAACACGCTCGCCAGCGAGAACAGGGAGCCGATCCAGCCGAGAAGGCTCCAGCGCTGTCCAAGGAATATCACGCCGATCGCGTATAGCCCCATGACGATCAGGGCGAGCACGGCGCACCAGCCTTCGCGGCTGAGCCAGCTGGATCGCCACTGGGTAAAGGCTTTCATCGCCCGTTCGGGATGGCCCAGGTGAAAGGTCGACGCCATCAGGCCGCCGACCGCCAGCCCATAAGCGATGGCAAAGAAAACAAACGCCACCCAGCCCGAGACGTCCGGTTGCCCGAGGCCCAGAAAGAACAGCAGGCCAAAGCCCAGACCTGACAAGGTGGTGAAGATGATAACGGAAGGTGCGGGATGCATCAGAGCTTCTCCAATGTCTTGTCGAGCCAGCCGAGGAAGCCCTTGGGCTCTTCCGCGACCGGGGCCAGCAGCGGAGCCAGGATGTCGATCTGTTCTTCGACGCGGTCCTTGGGGCGCGGCGGCAGGTATTTGTTGACGGGCTTGGTGCCCTGTTCTGGCATCAGGTCCATGCCGTCGCGCTCGGCGACTAGCTTGCTGACCTCGCTGTCGGGATCGCCAAGATCACCGAAGTGGCGGGCCCCCGCCGGGCAGGTGCGCACACAAGACGGAATGCGATCCACTTCCGGCAGGTTTTCATTGTAGATGCGATCGACGCAGAGGGTGCATTTCTTCATCACACCTTCGGCCTGATCCAATTCGCGCGCGCCATAGGGGCAAGACCAGGCGCAGAGCCCGCAGCCGATACAGTCACTTTCATTGACCAGAACGATGCCATCCTCGACCCGCTTGTAGCTGGCCCCGGTGGGGCAGACGGTGACGCAGGGGGCGTCTTCGCAATGCAGGCAGGATTTCGGGAAGTGGATCAATTGGGCGTGGCCTTCGGCGGGCTGCACCTCGTAGGAATGCACCCGGTTCAGGAAAGTGCCCGAAGGGTTGCCGCCGTAGGCATCCTGATCGGATAGCGGCGCGCCATAGTTCTCGGTGTTCCAGCCCTTGCACGAGATCACGCAGGCATGACAGCCGACACAGGTATCGAGGTCGATGACCAGACCCAGCTTGCGCTCGGTGGATTCGGGGAGTTGGGTCATTTGCCTACCTTCCACGCCAGATCTTTGGGGCCGCTGCCAACAGGTGACTTGATTGGGCCAAACTCGGGCTGGCTTTCCGCGTCACTCGGGGCATCGGCTTTTTCGATTTTCACTTTCAGGTCGAACCAGGCGGCCTGGCCGGTGATCGGGTCGGAGTTCGCCCATCGCAGGCCGTCTCCCTTGGCTGGCAGCAGTTCGTGGATCAGGTGGTTCAGCAAGAAGCCCTTGGTGGCCTCGGGCGCGTCTTCCTGCAGCGCCCAGGCCCCTTTGCGTTTGCCGATGGCATTCCAGGTCCAGACGGTGTTTTCGTTCAGTGCCGCCATCTCCATGACCGGCACCGTGATCTCGCCATGCGGAGATGTCACCTTGGCCCAGTCGCCGTCCTGCAGCCCGTTTTCGCGCATCAGCTTTGTCGGCACGTAGAGCGGGTTGCGCCCGTGCAACTGGCGCAGCCAGGCGTTCTGGGTGCCCCAACTGTGATACATCGCCATCGGGCGTTGGGTCAGGGCGTTGACGGTGAAGCCATCATTACCGTGCTGATCAGTTTCATACCAGATCGGCAGCGGGTCCATCGTGTCCTTGATGCGTTGGCGCAGATGCTCGGGCGGTTGCCGCTCTCCGTGCCCTTCGGCGGCCAGCTGGAACTTGCGCATCGGCTCGGAATAGAGCTGGAACAGATAGGGCTGCGGGCTGTCATAGATGCCCATGCCAACGGCCCAATCCTGATAGGCCACGTTCCAGGGTTTGTAGTAATCCGCCCCCTCGGGGATATGCGCCACATAGAAACCGCCGTTTTCGATATAGCGGTTCAGCTGCTCGGGGTTGACCTCGCCCCGGCCTTCCTTGTCGCCATCGGCGCCGCGGAACCCGGCCAGTGGGCCGATGCCCGGACGGCGTTCGTGATTGACGATATAGTCAGCGTAATCCGTCCATTTGGGCGAGCCGTCCTCGTTGGTAAAGCCCGGCAGGCTCATGCGGTTGGCCAATTCGATCAGCACCGACTGGAACCCGCGCACATCGCGATCGGGCTCGACCACCGGCCAGCGGATCGCGTCTGCGGCGGCGTCGGCCTCGCAGATCGGGCGGTCGAGCAGCGAGATACAGTCGTGCCGTTCCAGATAGGTGGTGTCGGGCAGGATCAGATCGGCATAAGCCACCATCTCCGACGAATAGGCATCGGAATAGATGATGTTGGGAATGACATAGTTGCCATCGTCATCCTTGGCGGTCAGCATCTCCATCACGCCCTTGGTGTTCATGGATGAGTTCCAAGACATGTTCGCCATGTACATGAACAGCGTGTCGATCTTGTAGGGATCACCTGCAGCGGCGTTCGAGATCACCATATGCATCAGCCCGTGGGCCGACATCGGGTTTTCCCAGGTGAATGCCTTGTCGATGCGAATAGGGCTGCCGTCATCATCCAGCAGCAGATCGTCGGGACCGCGCGGAAAACCCAGATGAGGGCCGTTCAGCGGACGCCCGGGGCGGCGGTCGCCATGTGGTGTCGGATGCGCCTCGACCGGCTTGGGATAGGGCGGTTTGAAGCGGAAGCCGCCGGGAACCTCGACCGTGCCCAGCAGGATCTGCAGCACGTGCAGGGCGCGGCAGGTCTGGAACCCGTTGGCATGGGCCGATACGCCGCGCATCGAGTGGAAGCTGACCGGGCGGCCGATCATCTTGCTGTGCGTTTCCCCTCGGAAATCGGTCCACTCGTGGTCCAGCTCGATCGCCTCGTCAAAGGCGACGCGGGCGATCTCTGCCGCGATGGCGCGGATGCGTTTGGCGGGAATGCCGCAGCGCTCGGCCACGGCCTCGGGCGCGTGATCGTCGCTGAGGTATTTCTCGGCCATCAGGTGGAAGACCGGGCGGTGGGTGACGCCGTCCTTCTCGTAGGTTGCCGACAGATCGGGGCGCACACCCGGCTTGTCAAAGGCGGTAGGCTCACCCGTCTTGCGATCAATCACCAGCGGCTTGCCATCCGCGTCGCGCAGGAACAGGCCCTTATCCGCGCCTTCGGCGGCATTCACCAGCACCGGCGCGTTGGTATAGCGGCTGAGGTAATCCAGATCGATCTTGCCCGCCTTCATCAGCACATGGATCAGCGACAGGATAAACAGCCCATCCGTGCCGGGCGTGATGCCCACCCAGTCATCGGCCACCGCGTTGTAGCCGGATCGGATCGGGTTTACCCCGATCACACGCGCACCGCGGGCCTTGATCTTGCCGATGCCCATCTTGATCGGGTTGCTGTCGTGATCCTCGGCCACGCCGAACAACATGAACAGTTTGGTGTGTTCCCAGTCGGGCTGGCCGAACTCCCAAAACGCCCCACCCATCGTGTAGATGCCGCCCGCAGCCATATTGACCGAACAGAACCCGCCATGGGCCGCGTAGTTGGGAGTGCCGAAGTTCTGGGCCCAAAACGATGTGAAGCTTTGGCTCTGATCGCGACCGGTGAAAAAGGCCAGCTTTTGCGGCGCGGTCTCATGCAGCTCGTTCAGCCAGCCAACGGCGGTGCTGATCGCCTCATCCCATTCGATCTCGCGGAACTCACCTGATCCGCGCGGGCCGACCCGGCGCAGCGGTTTGCGCAGACGCGAAGGCGCGTTGACCTGCATGATCCCCGCCGAGCCTTTGGCGCAGAGAACGCCCTTGTTCACGGGGTGATCCCGGTTGCCCTCGATATAGGCGACCTTGCCATCCTTCATGTGCACGTTGATGCCACAGCGACAGGCGCACATGTAACATGTGGTTCTACGGACCTCGTCCGAGACCTTGGGTGAGGTCTCGACCTTGGGTTGCTGGAATGTCATCTGGCCTCCCTTAGTATTTTTGCGTCAGGTCAAAACGTGTGTCCCTGTCAGGATCAGACCTGCGATCGTTAGTGTTTTCATTGTTATTATTGCAATCATGTCCCTATTGATGAGCCGCAATTCAGGGCTCGCATCGTGGTCGGCCAGTATCTGGGCGTTTGCTGCAACGATGCCGGAAACGGCGATACCCGTAAACCGCGTTCCGACTGTTTGCGCGGAGCGTAGGTTCTTTGGATATCGCGGTGTCAACGTTACCGGCATCTCTGGGACATTAATCCTTTGTCTTTGCCGAACAAGCCCGGCCTGTGAGGTCTGGGCATTGGCGCGACGCCGGGCCCGGTGGGTCGTCTCTGCCGGGCTACGGCGCCGAGTTTTGGGCCTGAACGGCGGTGACCGCAATCATGTGCAGGACATCCTGCGCCGAGCAACCACGGGACAGGTCATTTGCGGGTTTGGCCAAACCTTGCAGGACCGGTCCGATTGCTTCGGCGCCGCCGATGCGTTGGGCGATCTTGTAGCCCAGATTGCCCGCGTCGAGGTTCGGGAACACAAAGACGTTCGCCTCTCCGCGCAGGGGTGAGTCCTTGGCTTTCTTGGCGGCGACTTCCGGTACAAAAGCGGCGTCGAACTGCAACTCGCCGTCGATCAGCAGATCGGGATCGGCCGATTTAGCTATCTCGGTGGCCTCGGTAACCTTGCTGACATTCGGGTGGCTGGCGCTGCCGCTGGTGGAAAAGGACAACATTGCAACGCGCGGAGTTTCCGATGTCAGCGATCGGAAAGACGCGGCCGAGGCGCGCGCGATCTCCGCCAGTTCCTGCGCGTTCGGATCAACGACCAGTCCGCAATCGGCAAAGATATGCGCGCCCTGAACCGTATGGTGATCCCGGCAATACAGCATCAGGAAAAAGCTGGATACCATCGCCGCACCGGGGGCTTTGCCGATGATTTGCAGCGCTGCGCGGACGGTGTCGCCGGTGGTTTCAACAGCGCCGCCAACGGTTCCGTCGGCCAGGCCCATATGCACCAGCATCGCCGCATAGTTCAAACGGTGGGTGATCTGCTGGGCGGCTTTTTCTGGCGTCATGCCCTTGTGCTTGCGCCGTTCGTGAAGTTCGGCGGCAAAGGCATCGGCATGCGGAGAGCCGTTCGGATCGTGTATGTCGATCCCGTCGACATCCTGCCCGTTCTGCTCGGTCAGTCGGGCCGTTACTCTTGCCTTGTCGCCGACCAGGATAATGCGTGCAACACCTTCCTCGCGGGCTTTCAAAGCACCTTCAACAACACGTGGATCATCGCCCTCGGCGAGGGCGATGATCTTGTCGGAACTGCCAGCAGTTCCGAGAATTGTGCGCAGTGGCTTCACGCGCTTACGCCTCGACTTGGGGTGTCATGTCGGAAGCTTCGATACCTGCGACGGCGACGGGTTTTTTCATGGCGTCGCGGCGGAAGGGCTCGCC